>JASHOE010000060.1 GCA_030041275.1 Streptosporangiaceae bacterium | reverse complement strand
CACGTCGCCCGCGGCCGAGACCGCCCCCGCTGAGGCCATCCTGCGCAACGCGGGCTGGCACGTCAGCGTCTTCGACGCCGCAACGCCGCTACCAGTCGCCTGGCAACGGCTGTCCGTGCCACCAACCACCTTCATGCGGCGGCCGACGGCGGACCCCGGTCAGCCCATGCCGGTCGGCGGGTCGTCAGCATGAGCCTGCGCATTCCCCTCACCGCCGCCGCTGCCGTGCTGCTCGCGTCGTTGTCGCTGAGCGCCGTGCTGCAGGGCAACGGCTGGCTGGGCGGCGGCATTGGCGCGGTGATCGTGATCGCCGCAGCCGGGCTCGCGTCCCGGCTGCCGGCGCTGCGGTTTCCCATCACTGCCAGCATCGTGCTCCTGATCAGCGTCGTCCCGCTGCTCTTCTGGCCCGGCTGGCCGGCGCTTGTCACCGGCCTCGCGATCGTCACCATCACCGCGGCGAGCGCGACAGGTAACCGTTGGCTGCGCGGGTTCGCGATCTTGGCGCTCTACCTCGGGGCACTGCTGATCTATCTGAACCTGGCCTTCGCCGCCGGGGCTTCGTACGGTCACGTGGTCCCGAGCCACGCCTCGCTCCAGCATCTGGGCCAGCTCATTCAGAGCGCTTTCAACCAGTTCCAGTCCTCGCCGCCGCTATCCGACACCAGCGCCGTCAGCCTCGTGGGCAGCGGCGGCATCGGCCTGATCGCGATCATGGTGGATCTCCTCGCGGTGCGGATGCAGCGCCCGGCCATTGCTGGGCTGCCGCTGCTGGTGCTTTTCAGCGTTCCTGTCGCCAGCGACCTCAAGAGCTTCGGCGGACTGCAGGTCCTGACGTTCGCAGCGGGCATGGCGGGATACCTCACGCTGCTATCCACGTCCGGGCGGGAGCGACTGCGGCTGTGGGGTCAGCTCGTCACGTTCCGGTATGTCCAGGCTCCCGACGAGGCCGGCAGCGGGCCAGACACTAAACAGCTCGCGGCCTCAGGCCGCCGCGTGGGCCTGGCGGCAGTGTGCCTCGCCGTGATCATCCCGATCGTGCTGCCCTCCATGCGGCCCCATGATGTCTTCGCCACGACGCAAGACGGCTCCGACTCGGGTGCCGACGCTGCTAACGGCAACACCGGCGGCAACAGCAGCGCGCAGCTGGACGCGCTGCTCCAGGTGCAGCAGCAGCTGCGGGACACCAAGCCGCAGCCGGTCCTGACCTACACCACCACTGCGGCGGCGCCGGCGGATCAGTACTTCCAGGTGTACGTCCTGAACTACAACGCGCGACAGGACACGTGGCTGCCACAGTTCACGGCGGGCGAGGCGTTTCGGTACTCGGCCGGCAGCAAGCTGCCGTACGCTGCGCCGGGCCAGCTGGCCAGCACGCCCGTCGACACAGTCGTGACCAGGGTCACGCTCAACAAGGATCAAAGCGCAGCCGGGACGACCGGCTTCCTGCCGGTGCCATACGCACCGGTGGACCTCACGACCAGCACGCTCGGCTGGGCCGAGCTGAAGAACTCGCTCATGCTGTTTAACTCTTCAGTCCCGCTCGGTGGCCTGCGGTACACCGTCACGAGCAGTGAAGCCGACCCCACCCAGACCCAGATCAACGATGCGCTGGGGGCGATACCCCAGTCGCTGGTCACGGAGTATGGCTCCTACACCGGGCCGGACGCGGCGAAGCTGGCGAGCATCGCGCATCAGCACACGGCTGGCGCGTCTACCCAACTGCAGGAGGCGCTTGACCTGCAGACGTGGTTCACCTCGAGTAGTTTCCGGTACAGCCTCAAGCCCAACCTGCCGTCCTCGCACTGGCTGCTGACGTTCCTGACCCACGACAGGCGCGGTTACTGCCAGCAGTTCGCCTGGGCGTTCGCCGTCCTGGCGCGACTGCTCGATATTCCCGCCCGGGTCGCGGTCGGGTACACAGGCGGCTCGCCTGGCCCTCACGGCACATGGCGAGTCACCACGGCGGACGCGCACGCGTGGCCCGAGCTGTATTTTCCCGGTGAGGGCTGGCTCCGGTTTGAGCCCACACCGCACGGCTCGACCGGCCAGGGCACCGCGACTGCACCGCCCTACGCGAGCGGTCCGGCCGGGGCGGGCTTCGCAGCCACCAAACCCGGCTCCACCAGCGGCGCCGGGGGGTCAGCCGGATCCGGGCACGCCGGTACGCCGCCCGGCCTGAACCACCTGAACCACCTGCCGGGCGGCGGCTCCGCGCCACTGGCAGCGGTCCGCAGCTCTGGCCTGTGGCTAGCGATCGTCATCCCGATTCTGGCGCTGCTGCTCATCGGGTTGCCCGCAGTGACCCGCAGGGTAACCCGGAGACGCAGGTGGTTGGGCGCCTCCAGCGACGCCGCCTTGGCCGGTGCGGCGTGGCGAGAACTCACCGACGATCTCACCGACTATCGCCTCAGCCGATCGCCGGGCGAGACGCCGCGCGCCATGGCCCGCCGGATCAGCCGCGAGGCCAAGCTCGACGCGCCGGCTGCCGCGGCGTTGAGCCGGATCGTTGCGGCCGCCGAGCGAGCTCAGTATGGCAGGAACGCCGGACCGGGCAGCGGCCTTGCCGCCGACGTGCTCGCGGTCCGCCGTGCGCTCGGGGCCTCGGTACCGGTCCGCCAGCGGCTGCGAGCCTCGCTGTTGCCAGCTTCCACGCTCTTCGCAGCCCAGCACATACTGCAGCGCGCAGCGGACAAGCTAACCTGGCTCGACACCTCGCTGCCTGCGCTGCGGCGGCAGCTTCGCAGCGCGGACGCGCGCCAGGGCAGCTGACCGGCCGCGCGGCCGTCAGCGGACGGCCGCGACTACCGGTTGTTGCCTTCCTGGCGGCGGCGCCATCGCTCCTCGAGCCGTTCCATCAGCCCCGAGCTCGCTGGCTGGCGGGCCGATCGCTTTGACCGACGGCTCCGGCCACGTTTGCGCTCGGTCACTACCGTCGCGGCCATTCGTCGGTAACTCGCTATGGCCCAGACACCGCTCAGCAGCATGACCACAAAGCCAGCTACGGACAACCAGTCATATTTGAGGAAGAGTCCTGCTACCAGCGCGGCGGCGCCGATCAGGAAGCCGACGGATGCCTGCAGAACCCTGCGCCGGTAGTGAACCTTGGGATCCCTGGCCCGCATGACCCGAGCCAGGCGCGGATGCTCGGCATAGAGCGCCTGCTCAATCTGCTCGAGCTGGCGCTGCTCGTGCTCAGAAAGCGGCACAGTGCCTCCCATCGACCTGATCTCGGCCCAATGCTCCTGCGCACCACGGCCGTTGCTTTACGCCCAGAATACGAGCGCCGGGGCGCGCTGTGGAAGGGTACGCGGCAGCGGGTACCAATCGGGCTCACCCAACCGGACCGGCCGACCGCTGGTCCGGGCTCATCGGGAGCGCAGATCACTCTCACCGGTGTCGATCAGGGCGGCTGGCCGGATGGCCTCGGGCCCGAACCGGCCGCTGATCCGGTCGAGGGCCGACTCTGCCTCCCGCCAGGCGCTGCCGCGCTGGCCGAGCGCGAGCTGGGTCGACGCGGCCGTCGCGGGCACCAGGCCAGCTGCCCGGACCCCGACAAGCCGCAACTTGGCCTGCCCGCTGAGCCCGGAGGCCGCGTAGAGCGAACAAGCGGTCGCGTAGATCTGCTGGGTCTCACTCGTGGGCTCAGGAAGCGTCCTGGACCGGGTGATCGTGGTGAAGTCCGACTTGCGGAGCTTGATGCTGATCGTGCGGGCAGCCAGGCTCGCCGACCGCAGCGCCCTGGCGGTCCGCCGGGACAGCCGCAGCAGCTCCCGTCGCACGGCGGTGGGATCGTCGATGTCGACCTCGAACGTCTCCTCAGCACCGACGCTCTTCTCGCGCACCGACGACTCCACCCGGCGCCCGTCCAGGCCGTGAGCCAGCGCGTGGAGGTGGTCAGCGGCGGCCTTGCCAAGGTCACGCTCCAGCACAGCGAGCGGCGCGGTCGCGATGTCACCGACCGTCTGAAGGCCCAGCCGGGCGAGGATCTGCCTGGTCTTTTCGCCCACCCCCCACAGCGCCGTGACCGGCAGCGGCCGCAGGAAAGCCGCTGCCTGGCCGGCCGGGATCACCAGCAGCCCGTCCGGTTTGCACTGCACCGACGCGAGCTTGGCGAGGAATTTGTTCGATGCAATTCCCACCGAGCAGGTGATCTGCTGCTGTTCGGTGACCTGAGTACGGATCCTGCGCCCGATCGCGGCCGGCGAGCCCAGCAGCCGGATGGCTCCGGACACGTCGAGGAAGGCCTCGTCCAGGGAGATCGGCTCCACCAGCGGGGTCGAAGCGCGGAAGATCGCCATGACCTCTTTCGACACCGCGCGATAGAGAGCGTGCCGGGGCGGGATCACCGTGGCCTGCGGGCAGAGCCGCCGGGCCCGCGCCATCGGCATCGCCGACCGGACGCCGAACGCGCGAGCCTGATACGTGGCGGAGAGCACGACGCTGCGGCCGCCCAGCCCGCCGACGATGACAGGCCGCCCGGCGAGGTCGGGCCTGTCCCTGATCTCGACGCTGGCGTAGAACGCGTCCATGTCAACGTGCAGGATGGTGCAACCGGAGTCGTCTACGGGTTCGCTCATGACCACCCGCCGCCCTGCCGCCCGTGCTTTCGACGCGCTTGCACGCTCGCCCCGCGTCGCCCTGCAGCAGACTGTACCGGCTGCTACCGACAGCAGCCGCCTAGGTCGCTAGCGTGGGCTTGACCTGGAGCAGCCTGCCCAGCAGGCCATTCACGAAGCCGGGCGAGTCGTCAGTGGACAGCTCGCCCGCCAGCGCAACGGCCTCGCTGATGGCTACCGCATCGGGCACCTCGTCGCGCCAGAGCAGCTCATAGGTGCCGATCCGCAAGATGTTGCGGTCAACCGCCGGCATGCGGGGCAATGCCCAGCCTTGCGAGTACGCACCAAGCAGCTCATCGATCTGCGCGGCGTGCTCGTGCACACCCCGGACCAGATCGGCGGCGTAGCTGGACACTGGCGGGTCGGCTGCCGTGCTGCGCTCGGCCAGCAGGTCCAGCACCGGAAGGCCTCTGACCTCGGCCTCGAAAAGCAGGTCGAGTGCCCGTTTGCGGGCTTTGCTGCGTGCTGGCATCCTCGCGGTCGCGGCGGCGGGCGGTCAGGCCCGGCCGAGGTACTCGCCTGAGCGGGTATCCACGCGGATCTTCGCACCGGTGGCGATGAACAGCGGCACCTGGATCTGCGCACCGGTCTCCAGCGTCGCGGGCTTGGTGCCGCCGGTGGACCGGTCACCCTGCAGGCCCGGATCGGTGTGCTGGACCGTGAGTTCCACGGCGGCGGGCAGTTCGACGTACAGCGGCGTGCCGTCGTTGAACGCGATCGTGACGTTCTGCTCTTCCAGCAGGTAGTCGGCGGCGTTGCCAACCACAGAGGCAGGAATGTGCGGCTGGTCGTAGTCCGTCGTGTCCATGAAGACGAAGTCGTCGCCTTCCCGGTACAGGTACTGCATATCGCGCTTGTCGACGGTGGCGACCTCGACTCGCACGCCCGCGTTGAATGTCCTGTCCACCACCTTGCCGGAAAGCACGTTCTTCAGCTTGGTGCGCACGAAGGCACCACCCTTGCCGGGCTTGACATGCTGAAACTCCACCACGTTCCAGAGCGCGCCGTCGATGGTGAGCGTCATGCCGTTCTTCAGGTCGTTGGTGGTGGCCACGTCTGTGTGTCTCCCGGGTGCGTCCAGGACCGCCGCGCTCAGGTCAGAGCACCAGCAGGTCCCTGGTAGTCGTGATGAGTGTCACTGGCCCCGCCGCACGAACCACAACGGTGTCCTCGACCCTGACACCGCCCTTGCCAGGCAGGTAGATTCCGGGTTCCACGGTGACCGGGACCAGTTCAGCCAGTTTACCCGTCTGGCCGGGCAGCAGCATCGGCGCTTCATGCACCTCGAGCCCGACGCCATGCCCGAGGCCGTGCCCGAAATGACCCCCGTGCCCAGCCGCCCCGATGAGGTTCCGTGCGGCGGCATCCACGTCGCCCACGACCGCGCCGGGCGTGGCCGCCGTGACGCCCGCAAGCTGCGCAGCCGCGACCAGGTCGTAGATTTCCCGCTGCCACGGCTCTGGTGGCCCAAGGCACACTGTCCTGGTCATGTCCGCGTGGTAGCCCTGGTAGCGGGCGCCGCAGTCGATGACCACGAGGTCACCGCGCTCGAGAGCGCGGTCGCCGGGCGAGTGATGCGGGATCGCACCGTGGGGCCCGCTGGCCACGATCGTGTCGAACGCGGGACTGTCGGCTCCGAGGTCGACCATGGTCCGCTCGAGCAGGATCGCTATCTCTCGCTCCGTCCGGCCAGGCTCGATCGCGCCGAGCACCGCGGCGAACGCCTCGTCGGTCAGCGAGCACGCCCTCGCCAGCAGCGTGAGTTCGGTCTGGTCCTTGACCATCCGTAGCTCTTCAACCAGGTGGCCGAGCGGCACGAGACGCGGCCCGTCCGGCAGCGCAGCCAGCGCCGAGTACTGCTCAACCGTCATCTGCTGCGCCTCGAACGCCAGCGACTGGCAGCCGTGGTCAGCAGCTAGCCTCGCCATCGCGGGCGCCAGTTCCCGCTCAACCATGAGCTCGACATCCGCGCAGTCTCGCTTGGCGGCCTCCGCGTACCGCGAGTCAGTGCCGAGCGTGACCGGGCCAGCCGCAGGCAGCAGCATCGCCATGTTGGAGCTGACGAGGCCGGACAGATAGCGAACGTTGGGCAGACTGGTGATCAGGGCAGCATCCGCGCCGAGGTCCGCCACCTTCTGCTGCGCCAGCGCGCGACGTGCTGCGTGGATGTCAGCCATCCCACGACTCTAGTGACGGCACCCGGCCGGCGCACCGGCGCCGCCGCGGGACGGCTAGCCGTACCTGGCCGGGACGTCAGTCCCCGCCGGGGATGTCGTCGCCGACGATCACCCCGCCGCCGCGGCTCCAGGTCAGGTACCGCCACGTCAGGTTCACCAGGGTCACGACGCGGTTGCGATTCCCTAGCAGGTAGATCAGGTGCAAGCCTAGCCAGGCGAACCACGCGAGCGTGCCCCGCAGGCGGATGCCACCGCGCAGCTCACACACCGCGGAGCGGCGCCCGATCGTGGCCATGGTGCCCTTGTCGTGGTAGCGGAATGGTCTGGTCGGCTGGCCGGCGATCAGGCGCGCGACCTGCTCTCCCGCGTGTCGTCCTTGCTGGATGGCGGGCTGGGCGAGCTGCGCCACCGGGTGTGCCTGGTTCAGGCAGACGTCACCGGCCGCGAACACCCGGTCCTGGCCGACGACCCGCAAATCGGCGTCGACCTCGATCCGGCCGCCCCTGCCCCGCGGCAGGTCAGCCGACCACTCGTCGGCCGGGGCAGTCACACCTGCCGCCCAGACGGTGATGTCGCTGCGACACTCACTGCCATCGGCCAGCAGCACTGACCCCGGCCTTACTTCTTTGATCGTGGTTTCGAGCAGCACGTCGACGCCGCGGTTGACGAGCTGCTGCCGGGTGTAGCGACGCAGGCTGTCGTGGTAGGGCGCGAGCAGCGCCGGAGCCATCTCGATGAGCCGGACGCGGAACATCGACCGGTCGATGTTGGGGTACACGGCGGGCAGGGCGAAATTGCGCAGCTCGGCGAGCGTGCCGGCTAGCTCGACACCGGTCGCGCCACCGCCCACGACCGTAATGTCGAGCTCCGGCTTGGACAATCCCTCGTTGCGCCGCTCGAGCTCGTCCATCAGCGTGTTGCGCAGCGCTATCGCGTCACGGCGGGTGTACAGGCTGAGCGCTTGCTCAGCGGCGCCGGGCACACCGAAGAACGCCGCGCTGACGCCCGACGCGATGATCAGGTAGTCGTAGCTCAGCTTGTCCCCCGCCGCGAGTGTCACGATCCGCTCGCCAGGGTCGACGCCAGCGAGTTCGCCCCTGCGGTACGACGAACCCCGCCGCCCGGTGGCTGACCACAGCGGGTAGGCGACGTCGGCGGACGTCAGGCCGGCGGTCGCGACCTGGTAGAGCAGCGGCTGGAACGTGCTGTAGATGTTACGGTCGACGACGGTCACCTGGGCGTCACGGTTCCCGAGCGCGTCGAGCGCGGAAAGACCGGCGAATCCCCCGCCGATGATGACGACCTCCGGCCTGCCATCCGCTCGCTCTTTGTGTCGCATCACGCCCCCTTCCGGGATCGAGCGGTGCCAGTCACGTGCCCGGCACCGGCGCCGGGAAACAGACACAGCAGCCGGGCCTCGCGCCGCCGTGCCAGGCCCGCACTCAACCCTATGGTGAGCGCCAGCGCTCGCCCGGACCCGGGCGGTCACCCCGTTTGCCGCTTGCAGCACGTCCACGGCAGAGCTGGCGACCAGCACCGCCTCGGCGTCGAACCGGGCGTGGCAGCGCCGACGACCCCGGTTTGTCCCGCGGCTGCCTCGCGGCGAGCCGGTTTCGCGCTAGCCCGCCAGGTCCTTGATCTCCTCGATGAGCGCGACCCGGTCAGCGTGCGTGTGTCCCAAGGGCGCGACATTCAGCACGGTGACGCCTGACTCCTTCATCGCCGCGAGCCGGTCGGCGACAAACGATCTCGGGCCGATGAGCGAAACGTGCTCAAGCAGATCCTGTGGAATGAGCGCCTCGGCCTCCCGCTTGCGGCCGGCCAGGTAGGCGTCCTGAATGGCGGCTGCTTCCTTCGCATAGCCGTACCGCACGGCGAGGTTGTTGTAGAAATTGGCGCCGCGGGCGCCCATCCCGCCGATGTACAGCGCCTGGACCGGGCGGATGAGGTCGATGAGGCCGCCGACATCGGCACCAATCGCGAGTGCTGTCTGCGCGAACACCTGCAGCGGAGGCAACGACGGATCCCGTTTGGCCAGGCCGGCCTGCAGTGACGCCCCCCACACCTCGTCCGCTTTTTCCGGGTAATAGAAGATCGGCTCCCAGCCCTCGGCCAGTTCGGCTGCCAGCTCGACGTTCTTCGGGCCGAGCGCAGCCAGGATGATCGGGATCCGCTCGCGGACCGGGTGATTGATGAGCTTGAGCGCCTTGCCGAAGCCGGTACCCTGCCCGGGCGGCAGCGGGATCTGGAAGTACTTCCCGTCGTAAGCCAGCACCTCACGCCGCCAGACCGTGCGGCAGATCTCGATGGTCTCTCTGGTCCTGCCCACGGGCGCGTCGTAGGGCACGCCGTGCCAGCCCTCGATGACCTGCGGGCCTGACGCCCCGATCCCAAGCGAGAAACGACCGCCTGACACGTAGTCGATCCCCGCGGCGGTCATCGCGGTCAGCGTCGGCGTGCGCGAGTAGAGCTGCATGATCCCCGAAGCAAGCTCCACTCGCTCCGTCACCGCTGCGAGGTAGCCGAGCTGGCTGACGGCGTCGTAGCTGTACGCTTCGGGCACGAACACGATGTCCAGGCCGGCCTTCTCGAAGTCGGCCAGCTCGTCCGCTGTCTCCCGGAAGCCGCCCGCGTAGTTCAGAGCCATCCCGATGCGCATGAACACGCCCCTCTTCGTCGCTGGTTTCGCAGCATCGTAACCGCGGCGGTCTGCCCAGCACAGACCGCGCCATCACCGGCAGAGCAGCCTCGCGACCGCGCGAATGGCCAGCTCGTAAGACTGCGGACCAAACCCGGCGATCGTTCCGTCGGCGACCGCGGACACCACAGAGAAGTGCCGGAATGTCTCCCGCGCCGCCGGGTTCGACAGGTGCACCTCGACAAGCGGCGCGGTGCGCATCGCCAGCGCGTCTCGGAGCGCGTACGAGTAGTGGGTGAACGCCGCCGGGTTGAGCACGACGGGGAGCCGCCGGTCGGCTGCCTCATGGATCCAGCCGATCAGCTCCGCCTCGTCGTCGGTCTGCCGAACGTCGACCGACAGACCCAGTCTGGATGCGAGCGCGGCACATGCTGCTTCGATGTCGGCCAGCGTGGCTGAGCCGTAGATCTCCGGCTGCCTTGAGCCAAGCCTGCCGAGGTTCGGCCCGTTGAGGATCAGCACCGTCGTCGCCGGCGCGGGGGGCTCTGCGGGGTAGTCGCCCCGAGGCTGCGCGGGGGGCTCTGGTTGGTGGTCCCCCCGGGGCTGCACAGCCATGTGTCAGCTCACCTCCGCGAACGCGAGTTCGAGCAGGTCCTCGGCCGGATCGGTCAGGATCCCAGGCTTGGCCAGCCCGTCCAGCACGACCATCCGGAGCTTGGCCGCGCGCGTTTTCTTGTCCACTGCCATGGCCGCGCGCAGCTCCGGCCACGCTCCCGGCCGGTACCGGATCGGCAGGCCGACGGCCGCGAGCACCACCGCGTGCCGCGCGGCCGTCGCCGCGTCCAGGCGCCCGGCCAGCCGGCCCACTGCGGCGGCAAAGCACATGCCGATGGCGACCGCCTCGCCGTGCCGGATCGAGTAGTGCTCCACCCGCTCGATCGCGTGCCCCAGCGTGTGCCCGTAATTAAGCATCTCCCGCAGGCCTGCCTCGCGCAGGTCGGCGGAGACCACAGCCGCCTTCATCGCGATCGAACGTTCAATCAGCTCATACTCGTGCTGGCCGCCCGGCCGGGCGGCAGCCCGCGGATCGGACTCCACCCTGTCCAGGATCACCGGGTCGGCGATGAACCCGGCCTTGATCACCTCCGCCAGGCCGCTGACGTACTCGGCAGATGGCAAGCTGGCCAGCACGCTCGTGTCGGCGATGACACCCGCGGGCGGATTGAACACGCCGACGAGGTTTTTACCGTCAGCGGTGTTGATCGCGGTCTTGCCGCCAATGGCAGCGTCGGTCATGCCGAGCAGGGTGGTCGGCACCAGCACCACGCGGACGCCGCGCAGCCAGGTTGCGGCGACGAACCCGGCCAGGTCGGTGACCGCTCCCCCGCCGACGCCGACGATGGCGTCGTCCCGCCCGACACCCGCCGCGGCAAGCCGCGACCACATCGCGGCCGCGACGCCGATGTCCTTGGCCGCCTCTCCGTCGGGCACCTGCTCGGACCGCACCGTGTAACCTGCCGCGGTAATCGACCGGCACACGGCGGCTGCGAGGGTCGCGAGGCCTTCGGCGTGTATGACGACCACGTTCCGTGTCTGGCCGCCGAGGAACGCGGGCAACTCCGGCAGCACACCGCTACCAACGACTACCTCGTACGGTCGATCCCCGCCGACTGCGATCCTGGTCCCGGTCACTGGCTCGCCACAACGGCGGCGATCTCGGCAGCGATCTCGTCCGGGTCGCGGCCGTCGGTGCCCACGGTGAGCCAGGCCAGGCTGTCGTACACCGGCAGGCGCTCCGCCAGCAGTGCCTTCAGCTGCGCGCGCGGATTGGTTCCGATCAGAAGGGGCCTGGCGCGGTCGAGACCGACGCGCTTGGCTAGCTCGCTGAAGCCGGTTTCCAGGTACACGACCCGCCGGCCGGCCAGTCGTGTCCTGGTCGCGGCGTCCATGACGGCGCCGCCGCCGAGCCCGATCACGCCATCACGGCCGTCCAGCGTCGTGGCGACCGCTTCCCGCTCGAGCCGCCGGAACTCGGGCTCACCGTCGGTGATGAAGATGTCGGCAACCGGCTTGCCCGCGACCGCCTCGACCACGGAGTCGGTGTCGGTGAAGGCGACCTGCAGCCGGGCAGCCAGCGCCGAGCCGACCGTCGTCTTGCCCGCGCCAGGCGGGCCAATGAGGATAACCGGCGGGAACGGAGTGGCCGGTTCCGCGGGAGTTCGGCCGTCCGCGGTCACCTGATCACCATCGCCTTCAGGTAGGCCTCGGCGTTGCGTGCGGTCTCGGTGACGCTATCGCCACCGAACTTCTCGAGCACGGCGTCGGCGAGGACGAGCGCGGCCATCGCCTCGGCCACAACTCCGGCGGCGGGCACCGCCGTCACGTCGCTGCGCTGATTGATCGCCTTCGCGGCCTCGCCGGTTCGCACGTCCACGGTGGCGAGGGCACGCGGCACCGTCGAGATCGGCTTCATCGCGGCGCGGAGCCGGATCGGCTCGCCGGTGCTCATACCGCCCTCGATCCCGCCCGCCCGGTTGGTGAGGCGCCGGATGCCGGCGTCCGAGCCTTCGATCTCGTCATGCGCCTGCGAGCCGCGCCGCGCCGCGGTGGCAAAGCCATCTCCGACCTCGACACCCTTGATCGCCTGGATGCTCATGAGCGCGCCGGCCAGCCTGCCGTCGAGGCGGCGGTCGGCGTGCACGTGGCTGCCAAGCCCTGGCGGCAGCCCGTAGACCACCACCTCGATCACCCCGCCGAGCGTGTCGCCGTCGCGATGCGCGGCGTCGACCTCAGCCTGCATGGCGCTGCTTGCGGCCGGGTCCAGGCAGCGCACCGGGTCCGCGTCGATGCGCGCCAGGTCCTGCGGACCGGGGACCGCGCCGTCCGGCGCGCGAACCTGGCCGAGCGCGACCACGTGGCTGAGGATCTGGACTCCCAGTACCTGGTTCAGCAGCCGACGGCCGAGCTCGCCGAGCGCCACCCGGGCCGCTGTTTCCCTGGCGCTCGCCCGTTCCAGCACCGCGCGGGCATCGTCGTGACCGTATTTCTGCATCCCGGCCAGGTCAGCGTGGCCAGGGCGGGGCCGGGTCAACGGCGCGTTGCGGGCCTGCTCAGCCAGCACGTCGGCATCGACCGGGTCGGGCGCCATCACGGTCTCCCACTTCGGCCACTCGGTGTTGCCGATCCGGATGGCCACCGGGCCACCGAGGGTGACGCCGTGCCGGACCCCGCCGGTCAGCTCCACGTCGTCCTGCTCGAACTTCATCCGCGCGCCGCGGCCGTAACCCGCGCGCCGGCGCGCCAGGGCGTGCGCCACGTCGGCCGTGGTCACCTCGATCCCGGCCGGCAGGCCCTCGCAGACGGCCACCAGGGCGCGGCCGTGCGACTCCCCTGCCGTGAGCCAGCGCAGCATGATGCCGATCTTGCCACGTCGATGGGCGCAGCATTCGCCCGGCGTCGGTCGCACTGCGTCCGTTACCGCGAAGACTTTGCACAAGCCGAAGACTTTGCGTGCTATGCGCACGCAAGGTCTACGTCGGAGCCGCAGACTTCGCGCTATGCGCACGCAAGGTCTTCGCGATCACGGTTTGCGGACGGTCGACTGCGGGGTATCCCGGCCCCGGCGGTACGGCGCGGGGGGAGGTACGGTCATGCGCATGGCGCCATGGGGCGCCGCCGCAACCCGGCTCGGGCTCCGGCTGACCACGGCTGCCGCCGTCGGTACCGCCGCGCTGGTTGCGACCGTGCCATTGGCCGCCGCAGCGCGGGCGAGCGGACCGGGCGGGACCATTGCGTCGGTAAGCCCGACCGTCGCAGCGCCTGGTCGGCCGTTGCAGTTCACCGTGTCCTGCGCGAGCCTGGGCGCCGCGGCCGCGACCCTGCTCGGCCAGCCGCTGCGGCTCCCCGCGATTATTCCCATGAACGCGGCCCCGAGGGAGGGTGACTTCGTCGTTGCGGTGCGCCTTCCGTCCGGTGTGCGACCCGGCAGCTACCACCCGCGCATCGAGTGCTCAGACGGCACGGCGGCCACGATCGCGCTGCAGGTCGAGTCCGCAGCGGCGGCCGCTGCCGCACGCGCGGCGGCGGCAAGTGAGCGGGCGGCTGACGGTGTCGTGGCGTCGCCGGTCAGCGCCGGGCTAGCCGCGGTCGGCGTGGCGCTGATGGCCGTGGGCGCGCTTGCTGGCGGCAGCGCGCTCGCTCTGCGGCGCCGCGTCCGGTCACATCCCTGACGTCGGGTTCGCCCGGCCGCAGATGGGCCGATCGGCCCCGGTGAAGCCGACCTGCGCTAGGCCTGACCTGGCCATCGTCCGTGATAGCGTCGTGAATGATCATTTGCGAGGCGCTCTGCCGCGCGCACACCGTTCGTGGGTATTCCGTGACCAGACAGGTAATCAAGCTCGGCTCCAGCTCGATCGCCAGCCGGGACGGGCTGGCGCTCGACGTCATCGCTGGCCTGGTGAGCCAGATCGCGTCGGCGCAGCGAGCCGGTCACGAGATCATCCTGGTTACCTCGGGAGCGGCTCGGCTCGGCAGCCGGCTGCTTGCGTTCGAGGGTCCCACGGCCGGCGCCGGGCTAGCGCTGCACGCGCTGATCGGCTCGGTTCGGTCCGCGGTGGACACGACGGACTATGAGCGACTCGCTGCGACGCTGCGGCGCTTCGAAGCGCCGGAGGGCGGGCCGCAAGCGGTGGCCACAGCGCTGCCGTCCGCGGTGGGCCAGCCCGCCCTGATGGCGCTGTACCGGCAACTGGCAGCGGCCGTTGGCGTCGAGGTATGCCAGATCCTGGTGTCGCGCAGCGATCTGGAGTCGGCCCGCGCGATGGGCGACCTCGGCCAGCTGCTGCGCGAAGCGTCCGGCCGCGGCCTGCTGCCCATCGTCAACGGCAATGACGCGACCGACCCGCTGTCGGCTCTCGACAACGACCAGGTCGCCGTCGCCGTCGCCGTCGCCGCCGGAGCGTCGCGGCTGCTGTTCCTCACCGACGTACGAGCCGCCTACCGGGACGCGAGCCTCAGCGAGCGACTCCACCGGCTGACGCCGGCGCAAGCGCGCGCCGTCCGGGTCACGAACGGGGGAAGCGGGCGCGGCGGCATGGGCTCCAAGCTGAGCGCCGCGGCCAGGGCGGCCTGCTGCGGCGTTGAGTGCGTCATCGGCTCCGCCCGCGAGTCGGACGTCGTCAGCCGCAGCCTTAACCCCCGGGCCCGGATGGGGACGGTCGTCCGGGCCGCCGCGGCGCAGCTCGAGCCGGGCCGGCGCTGGATCGGCGGCATGGCGTACTCGGCCGGGTCGCTGTATGTGAACCGCGCGGCCGAGGACAGCCTGCGCACGGGCAGCACGCTGTTCCTGTCCGGGCTCAAGCGCGTCGACGGTGACTTCGCGGCCGGGGCAGTCGTCGAACTGCTCGACGTCCGGCACCCGGAGCGGCTTCTTGGCCGCGGTTCGGTAGCACTGCCCTCGGCCATCCTCCGACTGCTGCGCGCGCTGTCGCCGCAGGACGTAGCCTGCGTGATCTCGATTCTGCTGCGGCTGAGGTACGCCGGGCCTGGGGCGTCCAGCACCGCGCTGACGCACCAGGCCGACGCCGGCCTGCCAACGGCCGACGCACACCACGAGCCGACCGACGCGCAGGCGTCGCTACTCGACACCGACAGCTATAAGGACTGCCGGGAACTCGCGGCGGGCACCTCACGGGCGAGCCAGGAGGCGTTCGCCCATCTCGCCAGCCTGTCGCCGGAACGCATCACCGAGCTAGCCGACTCGCTGCTGCTGGCGCAGCCGCAGCTGTGCACGGCGTTTCTGCTCGACCGGGGCTTCTTGCACGGCCAGGTGCCGACCGATCGGGGCGCCACGCGAGTCGTCCGCAACATCCACGCCGTGCACCGCGAATCCCTGGTGGTCTATCCCGGTTAGCGCTCGAGATGCGGCAGGCCGGCGACGCGGTCGCTCGGGACTACGACGTACTGGCGCAGATACAGGTCGCGGAACGTGACCGGGCCGCGCGGACCCGGCACCACGTCGATGTTGATGCCGGTCTCCGGCAGCGACAGGAGCTTGTACCCGTCGAGCAGGCGGGGCGATGAATTCCAGAACGACCCCGTCCCGGAATAGACGTCCAGGAACCGGCGTGCGGCCTTCTCATCAGCGGTGACGATAGCTGCGGCCAGCCTGGAGGTCTCGTTGTTGGCGATATCGGCCGCCTCGCCCGGACCGTCGGCCGGCGCGATCGTGATCGTCGCCTCCGCGCCGCCTGCGAGCGCCCACTCGTGACCGAGCGGATGCTGGTGCGGCGGCAGCGACACCGCGATCTGCAGCTTCTCAGCCAGGGCCAGCACCTGCGGGACGACCTCGTCCCAGCACGTGCGCTGCACCAGCAGCAGGTTCAGCCGGTTGCACACGCCGAGCCGGTCGAGGCTCCGCTCGATGAGCTGCAGAGCGAGGCCCACGTCGGCGGACTGGTCGAGATACATCACCGCGCCGCCGTCGGCGTGCGCCAGGGTGCGCACGCCGTGCAGCGCCGCCTCGCGCGCCAGCGCCCTGGTGCTCTCGCCGCTGCCACGCAGGATCACGAGCGGGATCAGCCGCGGCTGGCGCACCAGGGCGGTGGCGGCCTCCCGGCCGGGAACGCGCACGAGCTGCACGACTGCAGGGTTCAGGCCCGCGGCCGCGATGGCCGGACCCACCACGGCGTCGACGAGCGTGGCGGCCGATCGGATTGCGCTCGACCCAGTCCGCAGCACGCCCGCGTTGCGGGACTTGATGAGCTGTGACGAGACGTCCACCACGACGTTCGGCCGAGCTTCAAAGTTCGCGCCGATGACGCCCACCGGGCGTCGCCACTCTTGCAGTACGAGGCCGTCGGGCAGGTCACGCACGAAAGCGCGGGTCGGCGGTGACGCGATCACGGCGAGCGTGTCGAGTTGGTCTGCCATGGCGGCCACCCGGCCCGGATCTAGCCTCAGCCGGTCCACGAAGGCCTCGGGCAGGCCAGCCGCCCGAGCAGCCTGCACGTCGTCGGCATTAGCCGCGAGCACGGTCAGGGTCTGGTCGGCGAGCCTGCGCGCGATCAGCCGCAGCGCCTCATCCAGCGCGTCGTCCGGCGCGTCGCGCAGCGAGGGCGCCGCGCCGCAGGCCGCTTGCCCGGCCGCCACAACGGCCGCGGCGGCCTGGGCGGCATCGGCTCCACTTGCGGCTTCCGATTCGGTGCGCATGACTTTGAGGATAGCCAGCACAGCCGGTGGCTAAATTGAGCTCGTGGGAGCGAACCAGCACGTGCCGGTCACCGCGCTGGCAGCATCCAGACCGCAGCACGACGGCGGCGTGGCCGCGATCCTGGCCGGCCAGCAGGCCGCGCCGAGAGGGCTGGCGGAGATCCACGAGGTGGACCCGGTGGGCCTGGCGGCCAGTCCGGGCGCGAGCGGCAAGGAGGTCGGCTGAATGCCCGACCCCGCCACCGGCCTGCCGCCAGTTCGATTCGGCCTCGTGGGCACCGGCCACTGGGCCATGCAGGTGCACGCAACCGCCCTGGCCAGCTCGCCTGGCGTGGAACTCACCGCCGTGTGGGGCCGCAACTTCGATGCGGCCAGCGCGCTCGCAGCTGAATTCGGCGCCACGAGCCGTCGTGATTTCGACGCATTCCTGGCGGATGTCGACGCCGTCGCCTTCGCGGTGCCGCCGACCGTGCAGGCCGAGCTGGCGGTCCGCGCGGCTCACGCTGGCCGGCACCTGCTGCTGGAGAAGCCGGTCGCGCTCACCGCCGAGGGGGCAACCGCAATGGCCGACGCGGTCGCGGCGGCCAGGGTCGCCTCGGTGGTCTTCTTCACCTCCCGGTTCCAGCCCGACGCCAGGAAGTGGCTCGACGAAGTCACTCGCGCGGGCGGCTGGGCAGGCGGGGCGGCGAGCTGGCTCGGGTCGGCGTTCTCCGCATCGAGCCCGTTCAACACGCCATGGCGGCGTGACTTCGGCGGGCTGTGGGATGTCGGGCCGCACGCGGTATCGCTGCTCTGGGCGATTCTCGGCCCGGTCCGACACGTCACGGCCGATCGCGGCCGCGGTGACCTCACCTACCTTGTTCTGCACCATGAGGGCGGGGCGACCAGTTCGGTCACGCTGACGCTCGGCGCGCCGCACGCTGCCGCACGATTCCAGCTAGAGGTCTGGGGCGAGCACGGCATCGCGATGCTGCCGAATGCCGCTGACCCGGTCGTTGCGCTGCGAGTCGCGGTGGCCGAGCTGACTGCGAACGCCTCGGCTGGTGAGACCGCGCATCCGTGCGACGCTGCCTTCGGTCGTGACGTGACCCACGTGCTGGCCGCCGCACAGCGACACCTCGACGCCGGCCCAAGGGCCTGGACTACGCTCAGTGATGGAAACGCTGCCTCTCGTAAGGAGAAGAGCCGGTGACATCTCGCTTGAATCCGTACCTGAACTTCAACGGGAACGCGCGCGAAGCCATGGAGTTCTACGCCAGTGTCTTCGGCGGGAACCTGAACCTGACGACATTCGGCGAGCTCGGTGCCGATGGCCCGGACGCTGGCCGGGTCATGCACGCGATGCTGCAGACGGACGCTGGCTACACGATCATGGGCGCCGACGTGACCTCCACGATGGAATTCCAGCCGATGGCGGGTTCGTCGGTGAGCATCAGCGGCGACACGGCTGACTCGGCTGCGCTACACGACTACTGGCAGAAGCTGACGGCGGGCGGCACCACCACGATGCCGCTGGAGAAGCAGGCCTGGGGCGACGAGTTCGGCATGTGTGTGGACAAGTTCGGCGTACCGTGGATGATCGACATCGGCGAGGCGGTCGGCTGATCCATGGCTAGCGAGGCCTAGATCTCGGGCGCTGCGTCGCCTGATCGCTCCTGGCCCGCGCAAGCCGCCGTGCTGCGCCCCGCTGGGTGCGCGCCGCCTCGTCGCGGCTCACTTCCGCCCGCTGCGCGTCCGCTGCAAGCCGGGCATCCTCAGCCCGCGCCTGGGCTAGCTCGCCCTCCAGGTGACTGATTCGGCGGCGCAGGAACTGACGCTGCTCGGCGATGGCCTCAAGGTCACCCTCGGCCCTGGTGACCGCGTCCGCCGCGGTTGCGGCCTCCGCCTCGGCCTCGGCCACTGCTTTTGCCCCGCGCGCCGACGCGCCGGGGCCGGGGTGCGGCTGGCCGCCTGCTTCGCTGCCGTCCCCCGCGCCATCCGCCCTCGATGCGGGTGACGCGCCCGCGCTGCGCCGTGCTCGCGCCGTTCGCGGCGGCGCAGGCGCGGCAGCAAGCAGTTCTGCTGCGGCCGTGAGATCCACCTCGCCGAGCCCCGCATAGGCGAGCGCCCTGGTCAGCCGTCCGGACCCGACAGCATCCCGCGCGCCTGCATCGGCCAGGGCGGCCTCCAGCGTGGCTCGGACCTCCTCGAGCACAGCCGCGCTAGCGGGCTGACCCGCGCGGTCGGCCACCGCGGCGGCGGTTGGCAGCAGCTCGTTAATGACCAGCCGGCGCTCGGCGGACAGCTCCCGCAGCCGGTCGCCCGCCAGGGTGCGCTGTGCCTCCTGCAGCGCGGTGGCTACCTCAAAGAGCCGCGCTAGCTGCTCGGGGGCGTCCCTGCTCAGCTGGTTGACGAGCCAGGCGCTGGTGGTAGGTCTGGCCAGCTTCCTGATGGCCGCCGCGTCGTCGCGACGGCCCGCGGCCCTAGCCGCACGCGCCTGCTCGTCGCGGGCGGCGGTGAATTCCGCTGGCGGCAGCCCGTAGAGCTCGTCCGCCACCTCGGTCAGGGTGACTGCCGACACAATCGCGATCGTAACGTGGCCCGGCCGGACTGCTGGTCAGCCACTCAGCCGGACGACAGCGATGCCGGACCGGACACGGCCGGCCAGCCGCGCCGACACCGCGTCCGCAACGTCCGCCGCGACGTCAGGGCTGACCGGTCCGGCAGTACCCGGCGGGGGCGCCAGGTCGAGGGTGAACGCGACACCGGCCGACGGCGGCCGGAGCCGAACCCGGATGCCCGGGGCAACGCTGCCGGCGGCGGCCACCACCAGGCTCCAGACGTCCGGATCCTCGTACATGTCGGGCACCGCTGCGCCCGCGGCGAGCGCGGCGAGCCGCGTGCCCTCGACTGCCAGCGGGACGGGCCCGGCCACATCGACGACAACCGCGGACGACTCCGCCACGGCCGCCTCGAACACTGCACTGGCTGGCACCGGAACCGGCCGGGCGGCAGGCTGCCACCGCCGGAGCGAGTCGACGCAGGTGAACGCCACCAGCGCGGTCCTGCCATCCTGGCCGACCAGCGAAGGGATGGCCATCTCACTGTGCTTGTCGCCGGCTACCGCTCCCGCGGCGGGCGGAAGGGGCTCGGTGCCGGCTGGGCCAGTGCCTGCCAGCATCGACACCACCGGAACCAGCAGCCTGCTCGCGGCCAGCGCGGCCAGCACGGCGCGCTCGGCACCGGCGCCCTCGGCGTAGGCCGCCAGCGCCGCGGCCAGAGCAGGGTCGGCTTCGCCGCGATCGTCGCGGAAGCGCGCGTTTGCGCCGCTCAGCTCGGTCACCGGCTCACTGTATGCCTGGTGACGACCCATTTCGCGATAGAGTCACGTGGCATTGCAGGTGAGTCCAGGGGGACACGGTGAGCCAGGTTGACCAGGGCCCGCAGCCCGTCGCACCAGGCACACTCATGCAGAAGCCCATTCCGCCGCGGATGGTCGAGCCCTACCTGGCCGGCCGAAGGTCGGTCATCTCGGGCTTCGTCTACCGGCTGATCGACAGCACCTCCGACAGCCCGCGGGAGCTGCACCGCGTGTTCGATCTGGGCTACCACGGCTCGGACTTCACGCCAGACATGACCGAGATCTACATGCTGCGCTGGCGCGCGGTTAGCACCGAGGCCTATCAGGTGCCCTACTCTGCCGACCGCGGCGGCGACTGGTCCTTGGAGCCGCCGTTCACTGGGACCGGTTTCAGCAGCGCACGCGAAGGCAGCGTGGCCGAGTACTTCACCGACCCAATGCCGCTGCCGGTGGGCGCCGAGATCCACCGAATCGGCACCAATGGCACGAGCTTCATCGCTCGCTACGACGGCCAGGTGTGGCTCCGACCGGCAGAAGGATCAGGACTGTGCGCTACCGGCTGATGGCGACATACGACGGCTCTCCGTTCGAGGCGGGCATTGGCCCGACCGAGGATGACATCGTGTTGTTCGCCGCGTGCCCGCCGCCTGAAGAGCTCGGGTTCGAGCCGGCCACCGGCCACTGGCGAAAGCAGCTACGGCTCGCGGATGTACAGGCCGTCTGGGAGTCAAGACCGGTCGGCGAGTTCGGCGGCGAGCGGTGCCTGGTACTCGACGACCTTGGGGACCGGCTGCACATCGGGTACCTGGGCCACGACGGGTTCAAAGCGGAGCAGCTAGGTTACTGGCAGGTGGACCGGGGCGTGTTTGAGCTGATCGCGCCTCGCAGCGAAGTCACGAACATCCTCGAGGAGCGTATCCCGCTAGCTAGGCTGGCGGGCGGGGCGGCGGCCGCGTCAGATTCGGCTGGCCCGCTGGCCGCCGAACCCTGGCAGAACGAAGGATCATCGCAGCATTCCGGCCCGATCCTCGTCGCTGCGGAGCGGCCAGCTCCGCCGACGCCGCTCTACGTGCCCGTCCCTGACGACCGGACGGGCGTGGCACTGCCACCGCCCGCCGAAGCACCACTCCCGCTCGAGGCCGAGGCGATGCGGGCCGCGTCAGCCTCGCGCCGCCAAGACGAGGCCGCGGTGACCGCAGGACCGGCCGCGAGCGGCGAATTGTCGCTCGGCAGCACGCTAGCGGCAACGGAGACGCTGGCCGCACCCGAGACGACGGCCGCACCCGAGACGACGGCCGCACCCGAGACGACGGCCGCACCAGAGACGACGGCCGCACCAGAGACGACGGCCGCACCAGAGACGACGGCCGCAACCGAGATGTCGGCCGCAACCGAGATGTCGGCGCCGCCAGCCTCGCCACGCCGCGCCGCTCGGCAGCGGATGGCGACCGAGGCTCTGTTCGCAGATCTTGCCGACCTCGCGGGGATCCCAACCGAGTCGTACTCGGTCGGCGCGGAGGTCGAGGGCGCCCTCTGCCTCGTCCCGACCGAGCAGGGCTTCGAGGTGTTCATGTACACCGACGGCGCCCGCCACGAGCTTCAGTTCTTCGGCACCGAAGAGGCCGCCTGCTTCTACCTCTTCGGCGTCCTCGCCGCGGAGTCTGTCCGAGTCGGCGCGCTCGCGGGAGTCCGCGACGGGGCAGCGTCCTGGCGGGCCAGGACGGCCTAAGCCGCACTCAGTGTTCGGGAACTTCGCACCCGCGGACAGCCGCGACAGCTAGGGTGCATTAATGCCGGCGGGGCTGAAGGTCCCCCGCTCCCCAAGCAGCCCCGCCGGCATCCGGCAGCCCGCCGCAGCCCCGGCGCCCCTCGCGTGCACTATGGACCCATGACGGTGTCGACAACGCTTCCGGTTACTGGTGCCCAGTACGAGATCACCGCGGGCGACTACCGCGCTACTGTCACCGAGCTCGGGGCCGGGCTGCGCCAGCTCAGCCGCGGCGGGATGGCACTGGTCTCCGGCTATCAACCCGACGAACTGCCGCCGGCGGGCGCCGGGCAGCTCCTGGCGCCGTGGCCCAACCGGATCGACCGCGGGCAGTACTCCTTCGGCGGGGCGAGCTTCCAGCTTGATCTGTCCGAGCCTGGCCGCGGGACCGCCATCCACGGGCTCGCCCGATGGGCGAACTGGCGGGTGACGTCACATGCGCCTGATGCCGCCGAGCTGGCGCTTGACTTGCTCGGCCACCAGGGCTACCCGTTCTGCCTCGAGCTACGTGCCGCATACCGGCTGACGGCGGACTCCGGACTCGAGGTGACCGTGACGGCGCGCAATCTGGGCAGCCGGACCGCGCCATTTGGCACCGGATCGCACCCTTACCTGCTGGCCGGCCACGAGCGGGTCGACGACTGGCAGCTGCAGCTGCCAGCGGACCGCTGGCTCCCGTGCGACAGCCGCGGGATCCCGGCGGGCGACCCGCAGGACGTGGCGGGCACGCAGTACGACTTCCGGGCCCGGCGAACCATCGGCGGCGCAGTCCTCGACCATCCGCTCACCGGGCTGCGACCCGACGCCGACGGGCGAGTCCGCGCCAAGCTCGCCGGGCCCGACGCGGAGGTCGAGCTGTGGGCCGGACCTGGCTACCGATGGCTCCAGGTCTTTACCGGCGACGCACTTGGTCCGGACGTTCGCCGCCGGGCCGTTGCCATCGAGCCGATGACCTGCCCGCCCAACGCCTTCGTGTCCGGCACGGACCTGCTTGCGCTCGAGCCCGGCGCAGACGTCATGCTGCGGTGGGGCATCCAGGGGACGCTCAGGTAGCCAGCAGCCCCTCGGCTCTGGCGAGGTCCTCCGGTGAGTCAATGTCGTCGGGGCTGCCGACGTCGCCGCACTCCACGTGCGTGACTAGCGCCGGGAATGCCCGCAGGAACGGTCGGGCTCCCACGTCCCCCGTCGCGAGCTCCAGCACGGCTGGCCAGAGCTCACGGCTCAGCAGCACCGGGTTGCGCGGCCGGCCGTGGTAGCAGGCCACTGCCACTCGTGCTCCGCTCGCATAGGCGGCGATCAGCCTGCGCACGGACTCCGGGCCAACCAGCGGCTGGTCGGCCAGCGCCACCACTGCGGCCGCGCGATCCGATGGCACCGCCGCCAGGCCGGCGGCGAGCGACGAGCCCATGCCGGACGCCCAGTCCGGGTTGTGCACGCTGACGGTGCCGGGGCCCAGTGAGTCGGCCAGGTCGGCTGCGCCGGTGACGACGACCACCGGGTCGGTGCCGCCCTCTTGCAGCAAGGCGACACCGCGTGCAGCCAGCGACTTCCCGCCGACGACGACGAGCGCCTTGGGACGCCCAAGCCTGCTCCCGCTACCAGCGGCGAGCAGGACTCCGGCGACGCTGTCGGGCGAGCTCAGGCGGACCGCTCCTCGGGCTCCTGCGGCTCCCGGTCACCCGGCGGCTCCCGGTCACCCGGCAGCTGGCCATGGTGGATCCGGCCCCGCGTGGCCATCAGGGGCTGGCCGGTGCCGCCCCAGCGGAGCTGAATGAGCTCCGCGGCGATGGCGATCGCCGTCTCCTCCGGTGTCCGGGCTCCGAGGTCGAGCCCTATGGGCGAGCGGAGCCTCGCCAACTCGGCGTCGGTTAGCCCGACCTCGCGCAGTCGCGCCATGCGATCGTCGTGCGTGCGCCTGCTCCCCATCGCGCCGATATACGCCGCGGGGCGGCGCAGCGCCACCTCGAGCAGGGGGACGTCGAACTTGGGGTCGTGCGTGAGCACACAGATCACGGTGCGCTCGTCGGTGGTCGTGCCAGATAGATACCGGTGCGGCCAGTCAGTGACGACCTCGTCCGCGTCCGGGAATCGGGACTTGGTGGCGAACACCGGCCGCGCGTCGCAGACGGTCACCTGATAGCCGAGGAACTTTCCAGCCCTGGCCACGGCCGCGGCGAAGTCGATGGCGCCGAATACGAGCATCCGGGGTGCCGGGGCGAACGACTGGACGAAAACGGCTAGCTCGTCCCGACGGCGTTCACCGTCCGGCCCGTACCGCCGCACCGCCGTGACACCCTGGGCCAGCATGCCGCGCGCGTCATCATCGACAGCCTGGTCGAGCCGGTCGCCCGCGCCGAGTGTGCCGTCCGCGCGTTCGCCCTGCCAGATGATTCGGCGGGCACCAACCTGACCTGGACCGTCGATGATCGTGGCCACCGCCACGGGCGTACCGGTGCGGACCGCCTCGGCGACCTCGCCCAGCGCGCCGTAGCGACGCTGGCTAGCCGGCTCCACAAAGATGTCAATGATGCCGCCGCAGGTCAGTCCTACTGCGAACGCGTCGTCGTCGCTGATGCCGTAGCGCTGCAGCACTGGCTGACCGGTACGCATGACCTCGGTGGCGAGCTCGTAAACCGCACCCTCGACGCAGCCCCCGGACACACTGCCGATAGCTTCGCCGGCCGCCGATACGGCCATCGCGGCACCGGGCTCGCGGGGGGCGCTGCTGAACGTCTGAACGACCGTCGCCAGCCCGAATGTCTCGTTTGAGTCCCACCACTTGGTAATGGGATCAAGGATGTCGCGCACCAGCATTCACCTCAGCGGCATCAACCAGACGACCGACTTGTCTATGCCCGGGCCGTGTCGGAGGCCGCCTGCCGGGCCGCTGTGAATCTTCCCACCCTCGCGGGCGCCCAAGGTAAGGGTAGCCTAAGCTAGCGCTACTTAGGTAAGCCTAACCTTAGCTGGAGGGAATGACGTGACAGGCAAGAGGCGCCTGCGCCGTGGCGGTGCCGCCGTGGTTGCGGCCGGCATCCTGGCAGCTGGTGCGGCGCTCGCGGGCTGCGGCGGCAGTGGCTCAGCCGACGCAGACACCATCACGCTGTACAACGGCCAGCACGAGCAGACAGCCGACAGCATGATCACCGCGTTCGAGCACAAGACCGGCATCAAGGTCGTGGTCCGCAGCGACGATGAAGACGTGCTGGCCGATCAGATAGCCACCGAGGGACCCAGGTCGCCGGCCGACGTGTTTCTCACCGAGAACTCGCCGCCGCTTGAAAGCCTGCAGGCCAAGGGGCTGCTCTCCCCGCTTCACAGCGCCACGCTGGCCAGCACGCCGACCCGGTTCAACTCGCCGCAGGGCGACTGGGTGGGCGTGTCGGCGAGAGTCAGCGCGATCGTGTACAACCCGAGTCTGATCTCGGCGAGCCAGCTACCGCAGCACGTGAGCCAGCTTGCCGACCCGCAGTACCGGGGCAAGCTCGCGCTGGCGCCCGGCGAAACCGACTTCCAGCCGATCGTGACCGCATACCAGCACGCCTACGGCACCGCGGCGACGCTGACGTGGCTGCGGAAGATTGACGCAAATGCCGCCGGGCACGTCTATCCGGATAACGAGACCATCGCCAGCCAGGTCAACCGCGGCGCAGTCGCGTTCGGCGTGGTCAACCAGTACTACTGGTACCGGCTGCGGGCGGAGATCGGCGCCAGCGACATGCACTCGAAGCTCGCGTACTTCGCGGCGGGCGACCCAGGCTATGTGATCGATGTGTCCGGTGCCGCCGTGCTGAAGTCGAGCAAGCACCAGGCGGATGCACAGAAGTTCGTTGCGTTCCTGGTCAGCCGGCAGGCTCAAGAGATCCTCGCGACGCCGGGCACTGACCCGGGCAAGTCGTCGCTCAGCTTCGAGTACCCCATCGCGTCGGGCGTCACCACGCACGCCGGCGAGATCCCGTTCGGTCAGCTCGAGCCCTACCCGATCTCGATCGCCCAGCTCGGGGACGGGAGCACGGCCATCGCGCTACTGCGGCAGGCGGGCCTGATATGACAGATGCCGACGCGCCGGCCACCATGGCGCCGTGACCACCACCAGCACGCGGCCACCGTCGCTCGGGCTCGCCGCGGTTCCGCCACGGCGGGCCCGACGGCCGATCGGCCTGCTGGCGGCGAGCACGGCCATCGCGTTGCTGCTTGCTGTGCCGCTGGTCTTCCTGCTTATCGAGTCGCATCACGCCGGGGTCAGCGCGGTGGCCAGCCAGATTTTCCGGCCGCTGACCGGGACACTGTTGTGGAACACGGTGCGGCTCACCGTCGTGGTCACCGCGGCCTGCGCCATCCTCGGAACTGGCGCCGCCTGGCTGGTCGAGCGCACCAGCCTGCCCGGCCGGCGGGTGTGGGCGGTGCTCTTCGTGGTGCCGCTGGCCATTCCCGACTTCGTCGTCAGTTTCGGCTGGAACTCGCTGTTCGTCTCCGTCCAGGGCTTCCTCGGCGCGGTGCTCGTGATGACGCTCGCGGTCTATCCGCTGGTGTACCTGCCGGTCGCGGCGAGCCTGCGCGCTGCCGATCCCGGCCAGGAGGAGGTTGCCCGCAGCCTCGGGGTGGGCCGGGTGCGGACGTTCATGCGCATCACTCTCGGCCAGGCCAGAGGCGCCATTCTGGGCGGCTGCCTGCTCGTGGCGCTCGTCCTGCTGGCCGAGTACGGCGCGTTCGAGATGCTGAGCTACCGCACGTTCACCACCGAGATCTTCGCGAACCTGCAGCTGCCGACCGAAGTGCCGGCGGCTTGCGCGCTGTCGCTGGTGCTCGTCGCCATCAGCCTGGTCGTACTCGCCGCGGAGGGCTGGCTGCGCGGCGGTGGCCGGGTGGCCAGAACCGGACCGATGGTGCAGCGCGTCGTCCCCCCGCAGCGCCTGCGGCCGACAACGATGGTGGCGGCGCTGGCCGGCTGCACCCTGCTGGTCACCGCGGCGCTGGGTGTTCCGGTCGGGGCCAGCATCTACTGGATCGTGCGCGGCGGTGTGCCGTCGGTCTCCAGTTCCGTCACCGTGTCCATGGTCAGCGCGGCCTGGCACACCGCTGTCTACGGCGCGGGCGCCGCGCTGATCGACACCGTCGCAGCGCTGCCAGTCGCCGTGCTGGCTCTGCGGCACTCGGGCCGGGCGCGGCACTTCCTGGAGCGCAGTACATACCTGGTGCTGGCCATGCCGGGCGTGGTCATCGCGCTGGCGCTGACGTATTTCAGTGAGCAGTACGCGGGCAGTGCCGGTTACCAGACGGCACCGCTGCTCGTGGTCTGCTACGCGATTATGTTCTTCCCGCTGGCCCTCGTCGGTGTCAAGGCCGCGATCGCGCGGGCGCCAGCGAGCCTCGAAGAGGTCGCCCGGTCGCTCGGCCAGGGCAAGCTCGCCGCCTTCAGCCGCGTTACGCTGCGGCTCGCGGCGCCCGGCCTGGTCGCTGCGTTCTGTCTGGTGTTCCTGGAGAGCGTCACCGAACTCACCGCGACGCTGATCCTGGTCCCGACGGGCGTGCAAACTCTCGCCACCCAGTTCTGGCAGTATCAGTCGAACTTGTCGTACGCGCAGGCTGCGCCGTTCGCCCTGGTGATGATCGCGGTGGCCGCCCTGCCTAGCATCGTGCTCGGCCGGTTCTTCCAGCGCTCGGCGCAGGCGCGAGGATAAGAACTATGCGGCAGCTAACGGTCACGGGCCTGCACAAGGCGTTCGGGACGCATCCGGTGCTCGCCGGGCTGGACCTGGACGTGCCGGCCGGATCGTTCACCGCCATCCTTGGCCCATCTGGTAGCGGCAAGACCACGCTGCTCCGGTTGCTGGCCGGCTTCGAGCAGGCCGACGCCGGCTCGATCGCCATTGGCGACCGCGTCGTCGACGGTCCGGGCGTCGCTCTCGTGCCCCCTGAGCGCCGGCAGATCGGCTACGTACCGCAGGAGGGCGCGCTGTTCCCGCACCTCACCGTCGCCGCTAACGTGGGCTTCGGACTGCCCGCCCGCCGTCGCGGCACTCGCACCGCGGAACTGCTCGAGGCCGTCGGCCTGGCAGGGATGGGCAGCCGGTACCCGCATCAGCTGTCCGGCGGCCAGCAGCAGCGCGTGGCGCTTGCCCGCGCCCTGGCGATCAAGCCGGAGGTCGTGCTGCTGGACGAGCCGTTCGCCGCGCTTGACGCGCACATGCGCGCCAGCGTCCGCGCGGACGTCCAGCAGATCTGCCGGACGGCCGGCACGACGGCAGTCCTGGTGACCCATGACCAGGACGAAGCGCTCTCGATGGCCGACCGGATCGCGGTGCTGCGGGACGGCCGCATCGTGCAATGCGCGGCGCCGCATGAGCTGTATACCCGTCCCGCTGACGCCACGCTCGCCCGGTTCGTCGGCGACGCCAACATCGTGCCCGGGCAGCTGACGGAGGTGGCGGGCCAGTCCGGCCCGATGGTCGCGACCATACTCGGCAGGCTCCCGGTTGCCGAAGGCATCGGAATCGCCGCGCTGCCCGGTCCCGTGACAGTTCTGATCAGGCCCGAGCAGCTGGAGATCCTGCCCACCGGCAGCAACGCCGAGGACCAGCCGGGCTGCCTCACGGGCCGCGTGATCGCCTGCGATTACTACGGCCACGACGCCGTCGTCCGGGTGCGGCCCGACGGTCAGCCGAGCGGCGACGAGGTGATCGTCCGCACCACGGGCGGGCCGCAGCTCGAGGCCGGCGCTGCGGTCCTCGTCCGCGCCCGCGGTCCGGTCATCGCGTGGGCGAGTAGCTAACGCCACGCGGCGCACAGCGGCCAGAGCTAGCGGCTACTTCGCGTGTTCAAGCTCCGGCACGTGCGCGATGCGCAACGGGACGTCCGCGAACGGATCGAAGCTGTATGCGAGGCTCACGCGGTGATAGCCGTCGGCGATGTCCCCGCCGTTGGCGAAGCTCACGAGCAGGATCGGAGACAGCTTCTTCCCGCCGCTCTTCAGCAGGTCCTTGTGCACGCCCGGATCAGAGAGCGGCAGCGCGGCATACCCGCAAGCGCGGAGGATGTCATTGGCGCGCCGGGTAGTGACCTCGGCCTTCTTCAGCGCCTTCACAGCGAGCTTGGCCCGGTCGGCGTCGAGGCGCAGGCTGAGGTAGCTGTACGCCGCCTCGAAATCGTGATCCACAACGTCCTTGAGCCACTCGATCATTCGTTCCCCTCTCGCGTGTCTCGTTCGTCCATGCTGTCACTCAGCCTCGGGTCGGATCCAACGAGGTCGTCATCCTCTGGCCACCTCGGGGGCTGACCGGGACAATCAGAACATGCAGCATCTGTCGCGCGAGAGCCTGGAAGCAAGCCTCGGTGAAATCCGTGCGTCCCCCCGCGATACTGGCGTCGTCGTGCTGCTGGTCCGGCGCCCGGCGGTGGGCCTGCGCGACCTTCCGGCCGAGGTGATTCTTGACCCGGCGGCGGGCCTCGTCGGCGACAACTGGCTTCAGCGCGGCAGCCGCAGCACGGCTGACGGATCGGCCGATCCGTACCGACAGGTCACCGTCATGAACGCTCGGGTGGCCGAGCTGGTTGCCGGTGGGACAGACCGGATGGCGCTGGCCGGGGATCAGCTCTACATCGACCTCGACATCAGCATCGACAACCTGCCGCCCGGCAGTTTGCTCTCGGTCGGAGAAGCAGTACTCCAAGTCAGCGAGGCACCGCATCTCGGCTGCGCGAAGTTCGTCGAACGGTTCGGCGCTGAAGCCATGAGGTTTGTCAACTCGCGCGTCGGCCGGCAGCTACGGCTGCGGGGGATGAACGCCAGGGTGGTGCGCACGGGCGTCGTCCGGGCGGGGGACGTTGTTGCCCCGAGCCCGTCGCTTGCGCACCAGCCCTGACCACCGGACGCGACACCAGCACCGCGGTGCACATCGTCATCAGCTGACAACCGAGAGCATGCGGTTCACCCGCACGGTACGCTGAGCGCGCGCAGCCGACGGGCGCGCCCGCTCGTCGGCTTCCGGCCCGATCAGCAGCGGAGCCATCGGCGAATCCCCTGCAGAGCCAGAACCAACCGAAGGATGTGCCCATGCCAGCCACGCTCCCGGAGATCCTGCTCGCGCCGGACGTCCGGCCCCAGGTGGTCGCCGACAGCCTGACACTGATCGACGCTGAACTCGCCGACAAGTCGGGGATCTCAGGGAACGCCGTCAAGCTGGGATACAAGACGGTGAACAGCTTCGCGTCCGGTTACATCCGGCAGACGGTGGACAAGATGCTGCCCGACATCGCCGCCAGGCTCCAGCCGTACTGGGCCGATTTCACGGCCTCCGGCGGCTCGGAGTTCGGCGACTACCTGGCCAAGCGCGGCGAGGAAGTGGCGGAGTCGCTGCTGGCTGTCTCGGATGCGATGGGTGAACGTTCCGACAAGCCGGTGGTCGTCAAGGCCTACCGCGCCGTGCGGGGCGGCGCGGCAAAGCACATCGAGGCTGCGCTGCCGCGAGTCGGTGACCTGGTGCTGACCTACGCACGCTGACGCGGCAGGCGTGCGCCCTCATTGGTTGCTGTACACCCTGGTCGGAGCCACCAGCACGACCGCGCGCCGGTCACGTTCCATGACCCGGTCGTACTCTGCCCAGTCGTCGTGCGTGCCGCCGGCGGCGGTGAAGACCGCGCGGCGCAGCAGCCGCAGGTCCTCGGCATCAACGCCGGGAGCCGGATCGTCCGGCCCGATGATCCGCGCGATCCCTTCGATGGCCGCCCATTGCCAGCCCGCCCGGAACGTCACCGTCAGGTGTGCACGCGCTCGCAGATTGGCCAGCTTTGCCCTGCCGTAGGTCACGAACCCGACCACATCCTGACCCGATTGCGGGTCCGCCAGCACGCCGGCGTTGACCACCGAGGACTGGATCGTTCCGTCGGCGCGAGCAGTCGACACAACAGCGAGGTATTTGTCGCGGCTACCGATGGCGGCCGCTTCCGACAGCGAAACCATGAGGCAATCCTGCCGCAGCGCCGCAGCAGTTTCCTGCGTAGTCGGCATGCACAGGCACGCACCAGGCAGAAGGGCGAGCACCAGGGTGAATCAGCTCGTGACGATCTCGATCGATGATCTCGAGCTTGCCGCAGCGCAGGGCTGGCGCGGGATCGAGGAACAGTGGCTCGGCGGCTGGCTGCTCCGCGCAGCCGACGGCTTCACCGGCCGCGCCAACAGCGCGCTCGCGGCAGGCGATCCCGATCGCCCGCTGCCCGACGCGGTCGACGCGGTTCGTCGGTGGTACACCGCACGCGGTCTGCCGGCGATGATCGCAGTGCCTTACCCGACCGGCCGGCCGGCTGCCAGCGAGCTGGACCTCCTGCTGGCGCGGCTCGGCTGGACCATCCGCGCGGACGCCGCGACCGTCATGATCGCGGATCCACGGCGCGTGATCGACCTGGGCGGCAGACCCACTATGCGGGTGGAGATCGACGCCGATCCGGACGAGGGGTGGCTGCGCCGGTATCACTATCGCGGCCAGGACCTGCCGCCCGTCGCGATCAGGCTGCTGGCCTCCGCGCCCTGGCAAGCGTTTGCGTCGGTCCGGGCAGACAGCGACACCATCGCCATCGGCCGGGTCGCGGGCGGTGGCGGCTGGGCGGGCCTCACGGCCATCGAGGTCGAGCCCACCCGCCGGCGGGAGCGACTCGGAACGGCTATCACGGCAGCGCTGGCTCGCTTTGCGGCCGAGCACGGCGGTCGCGGCCTCTACCTGCAGGTGACGGACGCGAACAGCGCAGCCCGCGCGCTGTACCTGAACCTCGGTTTCGCCGACCATCACGGCTACCACTACCGGGTCGCTCCAGCCTGACTGGGCCCGGAGCGCGCCGCCCCGTCCGACCGGTAGAAGAACCTCACGCGCGAAGGGTCCGCAGGACCACGGCTGTTTCCAGGGCCGCCACGGTCGCATCCCAGCCCTTGTCCTCGGCGCTGTCATCTGCGCCGCTGCGGTCCCTCGCCTGCTGCAGGGTGTCACAGGTCAGCACGCCGTTGCCGACCGGAGTCCCGGCGTCGAGCGCAACCCTCGCCAGGCCGTAAGTCACTGCGTCACACACGTAATCGAAATGCGGGGTGCCGCCCCGGATGACTGCGCCGAGGCACACCACTGCGTCATACCGCCGGGCGAGCTCGGCGGCCACGACCGGCAGCTCGACCGCGCCGGGCACGCGGACCACCAGTGGCTCGCAGGCTCCGCACGCGCGCGCCGCGGCGACGGCGCGGGCAAGCAGCTGGTCGGTGATCTCCGCGTGCCATCGCGTTGCGGCGATCGCGACGCGCAGTCCGGACGCGTCCACCGGCTGGGCGACTGGGTGCCCCTCGCCACTCACCCTGGGCTCATCGCGCGCTCGCCGTGGAAGTCGGAGGCCCGGAACTGACCTCGCCCGCGACCGGGAGGTTATCGATCTGGTGACCCAGGCGGTCCCGCTTGGCGGTCAGGTAGCGCAGGTTGTGGGCCGTCGGCAGGGACGGCAGGCTGACGCGTCCGGTGACCTCGATACCGAAGCCGGCCAGCCCGTCGACCTTGGCGGGGTTGTTGGTAAGCAGCCGGAGCGCGTAAACACCGAGATCGGTCAGCATCTGCGCGCCGGTGGAGTATTCTCGCGCGTCCACGGGCAGGCCGAGCTCGGTGTTGGCGTCTACGGTGTCGGCGCCGCCATCCTGCAGCTGATAGGCGCGCAGCTTGGACAGCAGCCCGATGCCACGGCCCTCGTGGCCCCGCAGGTACAGCACGACGCCGCGGCCTTCCGCCGCGATCGCCGCCATCGCCGCCTCGAGCTGGGTTCCGCAGTCGCATCGGTGTGATCCGAACACATCGCCCGTGAGGCACTCCGAGTGCATCCGCACCAGCGGGTCCGAGCCCGGCGCAGTCAGGTCGCCGAGCACCAGAGCGAGGTGTTCGGTGCCGTCCAGGGAGTTCTCGTAGCCGATCGCGCGCCAGGCGCCGAATTCGTTGGGCAGCCCCGTCTCCACCACGCGGTTGACGACCCGCTCATGCTGGCGCCGATAAGCGATCAGCTGCTCGATGGAGATCAGCGCCAGCCCGTGCTCGTCGGCGAACTCTCGCAGCCTTGGCAGCCTCGCCATGGTGCCGTCGTCGTTGACGATCTCGGCCAGCACGCCCGCCGGCGTCAGCCCAGCAAGCCTGGCCAGGTCGACGGCAGCCTCGGTATGCCCCGGCCGCCGTAGCACACCGCCCGGTGTGTATCGGAGCGGAAACACGTGGCCGGGCCGCACGATCTCGTACGGCTCTGTGGCGGAGTCAGCCAGCGTCCTGATCGTCCTGGCCCGGTCGGCCGCCGAGATTCCGGTGGTGACGCCGTCGCGCGCATCCACGCTGATGGTGTACGCGGTGCGCATCCGTTCGGCGTTCTGGCTGGTCATGAGCGGTAGCTGGAGCCGGTCCAGCATCTCCCCGGTCATGGGAGCGCAGATCACGCCGCTGGTGTGGCGGATCATGAAAGCCAGCAGCTCGGGTGTCGCCTTGCTCGCCGCGAAGATGATGTCGCCCTCGTTCTCCCGGTCCGCGTCGTCTACCACTACGACGGGCCGGCCCGCCGCGACATCGGTCACCGCACGCGTGACGTCGTCGAGCCGCACTCCGGCCGCGAACTCGGAACCGCCCAGGCTGGTCATCGTGTCCTCCCGGCCAGCAGGCGCTCGACGTACTTGGCGATCATGTCGACCTCGAGGTTGACCACGTCCCCCGGCTGCTTGCGGCCGAGCGTGGTCCGCTCGAGGGTCTCTGGGATGAGGCTGACCTCGAACCACGGGTCCGCCCCCGTGCCACTGCCCTCGCCGAGCGCGGACACCGTCAGGCTGATGCCATCCACCGCCACGGACCCTTTGTGGATGACGTAGCTGGCCAGCTCGGCGGGAATCGTGATTCTCACGGTATGCCAGGCTCCGGCTTGCTCTCTCGTGACGATGGTTCCGGTGCCATCGACGTGGCCCTGCACGAGGTGACCGCCGAGCCGGCCGTCGAGGCGCAGCGGTCGTTCCAGGTTGACCGCGGCCCCGGCGCGCAGGCTGCCGAGGCTGGACCGGGCCAGGGTCTCGCCCATGACGTCCGCCGTGAACTCGCCGCCGGAGATACCGGTCACGGTGAGGCACACCCCGTTGATGGCGATCGAATCGCCCTGGGCTGCGCCGACCATGACCAGCGGCCCGCGGACCTGAATCCGGGCCGAGCCGCCGTCGGCGTGCATGCAAACGACCTCACCAAGTTCTTCGACAATCCCGGTGAACACCGTGTCCTCCTCCGGAGCCCTTCGTGGGGCTGTGCCCTGGTCACGGGCTCCGGGGATGCGCTGGCCGCGCAACCGCGATCGCGCCGCCGGGTCGGGGTAACCTCAGCGGACCGCCACCGCGAACGTGCTGCCTCCCATCCGGACTTTAACCGTCGGTCCCGGAATCCCACCGGGTCAGCCGGCCGATGGCCTCGGCCGGGTCGCGGACTATCACCGCCGGTTCGGAGTTTCACCGACCCCGGAGCACGTTGACTGCCACAACCAGTGTGCCATACCTGGTATTCCGCGCCAGACCTGGCGATCCCTGACCACGTCAGAACGCCATCGCGGCCCGAGCGGGCCCTGGTCACGCTTGCCGCGCGGCTGCAGACGTCCAGCACCGAGCTCCGCCAGCGGCCATCGGCCCCAGGCCGTCCGGCGCCGCGGACGCGCCGGTGTCGTCAGCGAGCCTCGAGCAGGTCCGGCCGCCGTGCCGCCCTACTGCAGCGGAGACGCGAGCAGTGTGGCTGGATCGGACAACACGGCATCCATGGCGTGCAGGGCCGCACCGCGGGCAGCGGCGGTGAAACCGAGGCCCGACACACACAGGTCGGGCGTCGGATCGCGGCGTCCCAGCATGCCCTTCGCGAGCTCGCGTCGGGCGCGCGGCAGGATCCATTCCTCCAGCGCAACGAAGTAGCCACCGAGAATGATCACACTCGGATCGAAAATGTTGCCGAGCATCGCCGCCCCCACGCCGACATCCCTGCCCAGCCGCTCAATCGCGTCGAGCACGCGCTGATCGCCCTCCTGACCTCGCCGCACGAGGGTTTCGAGCATCGTTCGGGGATGCGCGCCCGCGGGCGTGCTGATGCCAGCGGACCGCAGCACAGCTGAGAGTCCGATGAGCGCCTCCCAGCAGCCGCGACGGCCGCAGTGACATCGCGGGCCGGCCGGGTCAACGCGGATGTGGCCGACCTCGCCGCCGAGGCCTCGACTGCCGAGCAGCGGCCGGCCCCCCGCGATGATTCCGCCGCCGATGCCAACCTCGCCGGTGACATAGATGAGGTCCGAGGTACCCGCCCACGGTCCGGTCCGGAACTCGGCCAGCGCAGCGAAGTTGGCGTCGTTGCCGACTCGCACCGGTGCACCGGTCAAGCGGAGACCGTGATGCAGCACCGCTCCGAATGGGTAGTCGCGCCATTCCAGGTTCGGCGCTTCGATCACGACCCCCCCGCGGATGTCTACCAGCCCGGCGATGGCAGCCGCGACTCCGACAATGACTGGCTGGCGATCGTGTCTGCGCTTACGGACACGTCGAGTTGCGCGATGGCAGAGGTCGATCGCGGCCCGGACACTCCCGTCCGGCCCGGCGCTCACGGAGTCGAACTCGCACTCATCCTTCAGCACCTCACGCCCGCTGAGATCGGTCACCAAGATCGCGATGTAGTCGACGTTCACTTCGAGGCCGATCGCAAGGACGTGTCGGCCGTCGATGCTGAGCGGCGTGCTCGGCCTGCCAATCCTGCGCAGCGAGCTGACGGTGCCCTCCCGTACCAGGCCGAGTTCGATCAGCTCCGCGACCAGGCGCGTCACCGTGGCTCTGGTCAACCCGGTGCCGCTGGCGAGATCCGCGCGGGACAGACCTGGAGTCAGGGTGAGCAGCCGCAGGGTGAGCTCGAGGTTGTTGCGCCGAATCGCCGTGTGGTCTGCGCGGGCGGGCAGGGTGTGCGTGCCGACCTCGGTCAACCGCTCCTCCTTTGTCCCGCCATCGCCCAGCATCGTCCACCATTCCGATTAGGGAGCAAAATTTGTTCAGTTCAGTAACTATGTCACGCCGCGACGCGTGGCGGAGAGCCGGTCCGCGTGCCACGGCGCTAGCGGTGGACCCGTCCTCGCCCACGGACCTCAGCATTCGTGGCGGCAGCGAACACCGCCGACCAAGCGCTCGGCGTCCCGAGCCCGTCCGCAACCATCTCTCCCTCCATCATCGCGCACCCGAGAATGGCGATCTACCTGCGGACGCACTGCTCCTTCCGGCTGCGGGATCGGGTCTCGCAGGCCGTGTCGCACCTGGTTGTGACGTAGCACCCAGACCATCACCCAGGAGCCGCCGAGCGCTGTCACTGGCGCTCGAGGTCCCCTGACAACCGCCCCGCGCAGCACATGTCGTGGACCATACGAGCGAGACCCGTTGACTACCCCGGTGAAAATTTTGTAGTCTCCCCACACCTCAGTTTGTTGAGGACCAAAACAAACCCCCCGGC
>JASHOE010000059.1 GCA_030041275.1 Streptosporangiaceae bacterium | reverse complement strand
CCCGGCGGCGGTGCCACCCGTTCCAGTCGCCCCGCGCGGGCCAGGCGCCCTCATCGGTTACGGCTTGCTGGCTGCCCTCTGCCTTGCCCTGGTGGCGTTCGCAGCGAGCAGGCTGATCTCGCCAGGCGTGCCTGCTTATCCGGCAGTTGGGGATGCCGACTCGCGGTGGCCAGGCGGCCTGGCTGGCGCCGCGGATCCGGCAGGTCCGCCTGATCCGGCTGCTGCGACTGGTCAGGCGGGTGCGGTACCGCAGGTCCGCTCCAGGCCGGACGGCTGGCCAGGACGCGCCGGGCACGGGACGAGTGAACGGCCGCCGGCGGGCCCGGTGCCAGGCGTCCGCCATTCGTCGTGGCTGATCGGCTCGCCGCCCCCAACGCCTCGGCACGCGGCCCCGCGCGGTCGTGGCGCCGAAGAACCGGACCGGCAGTGACCAGCCGGTGGCCTCGCGCAGACGCTGGACAGGATGGGCCAGGCCGTCGTCCGGCGGCTGCTCACGCGCGGGTACTGGATGACTACACCAGCCGCGTACTCGACGTCGTCGATTCGATCGCGCCGGGCCGCGTGATGTCCTATGGCGACGTCGCGGAGTATGTCGGCGAAGGCGGGCCCCGCCAGGTCGGCCGGATTATGGCCGTCTGGGGTGGGGGCGTGCCGTGGTGGCGGGTCGTGCACGCGGACGGGTCATTGCTCGCTGGGCACGAGCAGGCGGCGCTGGCCAGGTATGTCGCCGAGAACACGCCGCTGCGAAAGCCAGCAGGTGGCCGGCCCCCGCGCATCGACATGCGGCGAGCCAGGGCCCGTCCCTAGCAAGGGCGCAGCTCCTGGTCCGCCCGCCTCGCTTGCGCTCCGGCCGCTGAATTCTCCTCGCGGCCAGGTGCGCTCCAGGCGCGTCGTCCCCGGCAATGTCGGTCCGTTCTGCTGGAATGCAAAGCGATATGGATACCGCACCGCCCGCGTATCGGCTCATCCGGCGGCCGCCACCGACCGCCTCCCGGCCACGCCTTGACGACGCCCAGCGCGAGGTCGTCGGGCACGCGGGCGGCCCGTTGCTGGTGCTGGCCGGGCCCGGCACCGGCAAGACCACGACGATTGTCGAGGCCGTCGTGGATCGCGTGGCGCAGCGGGGTGTCGACCCGAGTCGGGTCCTCGTGCTGACCTTCAGCCGCAAGGCCGCCGCCGAGCTGCGCGAGCGGATCATGCTCCGGCTGGGCCGGACAGTGCGGCAGCCACTGGCGCTCACGTTCCACAGTTACGCATACGCGCTGGTCCGGCGGGAGTTCACGCTGAACGGTGAGGAGCCGCCGCTGCTGCTGCCCGGCCCGGAACAGCTGCTCGAGGTGCGGAGGCTCCTGCGCGGTGAGGCGAGCGACGGTGCGCGCGGCTGGCCGGAGCGACTCCGGCCAGCCATCGGCACGCAGGGATTCGCTGCCGAGCTCAGGGACTTCCTGCTGCGTGCTGCCGAGCGCGGCCTGGACGGCCACGGCCTGACCGACCTCGGCCGACAGCACAACCGAGACGACTGGGTGTCGGCCGGCCGGTTCCTCGATGTCTATGCCGCCAGGTTCGACCTGGCACCCGTCCCCGCCTACGACTACGCGGAGATCGTGCGGATCGCGGGCTCGCTGCTGCGTCGCGGCGCAGCCCGAGCCAGGGAACGCGCCGCCTACGACGCGGTGTTGGTGGACGAGTACCAGGACACCGACCCCGCCCAGGAAGAGCTGCTGGGCCAGCTCGCAGGCGACGGCCGCGATCTCATCGCCGTTGGCGACCCGGACCAGTCCATCTACGCCTTCCGCGGGGCCGACGTGGATGCGATCCGCCGGTTCCCCGATCGGTTCCGCTCGCCGGACGGCCGGCCCGCCAACGTCGTCGCGCTGCGCACGTGCCGTCGCAGTGGTGCGGCGCTGCTCGCGTCGTCACGGCGCGTCGCGGCGCGACTGCCGGTAGCGCTGGGTTACGCCGACCCTGCCGCGAGCCGTGCGCACCGGCAGCTGCGGCCCCTGGACGCCGCAGGTCCCGGCAGCGTCCGGATCATCACCGCGACTTCGGTGAGCCAGGAGGCCGCGCTCATCGCCGACACGCTGCGCCGTGCCCATCTCATCGACGGCGTCCCATGGTCGCAGATGGCCGTGCTCGTCAGGTCGGGCGTCCGCCAGGCTCCGGTGCTGCAGCGGGCGCTGACAGCCGCGGGCGTGCCGGTCTCAGTGGCCGCGGATCAGCTGCCGCTCGCCGTTGAGCCAGGCACCCGGCCGCTGCTGCGTCTGATCGGCTGCGCGATTGCGCCGGAGGAGATGGACGAGCAGGCGGCAGCTGAGTTGCTGACCGGCCCGCTCGGCGGGACCGACGCACTCGGCCTGCGTCGGCTCCGGCGCGGGCTGCTAGCGGCAGCGCGCGCTGCCGGTGCACCGCCCGCCGTCGAGCCGCTCGCGGCGGCGTTGCGAGACCCGCGCGAGCTGGTGCAGGCAGGCTGGCTCGAGGACGTGGCGGGCGACCCCGCGGTCGCCGCTGGGCGCCGCGTTGCGCGGCTGCTGCAGGTCGCCAGGGAAGTCGCGCGCACCGGCACGCCGCACGAGGTGCTCTGGGCGGTGTGGACGGCATCAGGGCTGGCCGCAGACTGGCAGGCGACGAGCGCCGCGGGCGGGGTCCGTGGCTCGCGCGCCGACGCCGACCTTGACGCGGTGGTCGCGCTGTTCGAGGCCGCGGCCCGGTTCACCGCCAGGCTGCCGCACGGATCCACGAGGCTGTTCCTCGACAGCCTGACCGGCCAGGAGATTGTCGGTGACACCCTCGCTGCCCGTGCGTCAGCCGGCGACGCGGTAGCCCTGCTGACCGCGCACCGGGCCAAGGGCCTGGAATGGGAGCTGGTCGTCGTGGCGGGCGTACAGGAGGGCAGCTGGCCGGACCTGCGCGAGCGCGGTTCGCTGCTCGGGATGGATGAGCTCGTTGACGTGGTCGCTGGCCGGGTGGCTGCCGATGCCGACGGGCAGAGTGCCGGGGCCAGGGCCGTGTCGGCTACCGCGCGGCTGCTCGCCGAGGAACGCAGGCTCTTCTACGTCGCGGTGACACGGGCGCGCCGGCAGCTCGTCGTGACCGCCGTCGGCGCCGAGGACGGCGAAGAGCGGCCATCCAGGTTCCTCGCGGAGCTCGCCGGCGACGAGATGGAGATCGAGCACGTGACCGGAGCCGGGCATCGCTGGCTGGCACTGCCCGCTCTCACAGCCGAGTTGCGCCGGGCGGCTGCGGACCCGTCGCTGCCAGCGCAGGTGCGGGCCGCGGCGGCCAGGCAGCTTGCCAGGCTCGCCGACGCCGGAGTGCGCGGGGCGAGTCCGCGCCACTGGTATGCGCTGACCGAGCTGTCCGCCGCTGGCCAGCTGCTGCCCGGCCCGGTACAGATCTCGCCGTCGAAGGTAGAGTCCTTCGCCCGGTGCGGCCTGCGCTGGCTGCTAGAAGCCGCGGTCGGCATCCGGTCGGCGGGCGTCGCGCAGCACCTCGGCACCGTCATCCACGCCGCCGCCGCGCTTGCCGCCGATGGCGCCGACGACGGCGAGGTGGCGAAGCGCGTCGACGAGCTGTGGCCGCACCTGGACTTCGGCAGCGCGTGGTACAGCGCCAAGCAGCGTGCGACGGCCGAGGCGATGGTGGCGAAGTTCCTCGCCTGGCATAGCGCCAACCCGCGCGAGCTCGTGGCTGTCGAGCAGCAACTGCGCGTGAGCTTGGGGGAGATCCTCATCACCGGTCAGGTGGACCGGCTCGAGCGAGACGAGAACGGCGCTGCGATCGTCGTGGATCTTAAGACGGGAACGGGCAGGCCTTCGGACGCCGAGCTCGACCGCCACCCGCAGCTTGGCGTTTACCAGCTTGCCGTGCTGCTGGGCGCGTTTGAGCACCTCGGGCTCAGCGAGCCCGGTGGCGCCGAGCTAGTCCAGGTCGGCAAGGCCGGGTTGAAGGCAAGCGTGCGCGTGCAGTCGCAGCGCGCGCTCGGCGACGACCCGGATCCTGCCTGGGCTGCAGGCCTGGTCGAAGCCGTCGCGGCGGGCATGGCGGGACCGGTGTTCCGGGCCACCGCCAACCCTGGCTGCCGGGTCTGCCCGGTGGCATCGAGCTGCCCGGTGGATGAGCGCGGCGGACAGGTGCTGCCGTGACAACCCAGGCGATACCCCAGGCTGCCCCGCGCGGTCCCGCGTATAGCCCCGCTCAGCTGGCCAGGCTGCTCGGCCTGCCGGAGCCCACGGCCGAGCAGGCGACGGTCATCGGTGCGCCGCTGATGCCGCTCGCGGTCATCGCGGGCGCCGGCTCAGGCAAGAGCGAGACGATGGCCGCCCGGGTGGTGTGGCTGGTCGCGAACCAGCTGGTGCAACCGGAGCGAGTGCTTGGCCTCACGTTCACCAGGAAGGCGGCCGCGGAGCTGGCCGGCCGGGTCCGAGCCCGGCTTACCATGCTCCGCCGGGCCGGGCTCGAGCTGCCGGCCACCGCTGGCATCGCCGACGACGACCTGCTGGCTGGCGAGCCGGTGATCTCGACGTACCACTCCTACGCGGGCCGCCTTGTCGGCGACCACGCGCTGCGCGAGGGACTGGAGCCCACGCTGCGGCTCATCACGCCGGCCGTCTGCTGGCAGCTCGCGGCCGGTGTGGTGGCCGCGTACGACGGCCCGACCGACGCCGTCGACTGGACTCCGGCGACTGTGACGGCCGCCGTGCTGACACTCGCCGGAGAGATGGCGGAGCACCTGCGCGGAGCCGACGAAGTGGCGGCGATCGGCGACTGGCTGGAGAGCCGGGTCGCAGCCCTGCCGGGCCGACTGCCGAGGCCGGTCGCAGACATCCTTGCGACGCAGCGGACCAGGCAGCAGCTGCTGCCGCTGGTCGCCGCGTACGCGGCGGCTAAGAAGGCGCGAGAGGTCATCGACTACGGCGATCAGGTGGCGCTGGCCGCCAGGGTAGCCCTCCGCCATCCAGTCGTCGGCGAGTCGGAGCGCGCCCGCTATCGGGTGGTGCTGCTGGACGAGTACCAGGACACGTCCCATGCGCAGCTGGTGCTGCTCCGGTCACTGTTCGGCGGCGGCCACCCGGTCACCGCGGTCGGCGACCCGTGCCAGTCGATCTACGGCTGGCGCGGCGCGAGCGCCGGCAACCTGCGCCGGTTCCGCACCGATTTCCCGGCCGCGGACGGCGAGCCTGCCGCGGTCCGCGTGCTGTCGACAAGCTTCCGCAACACCGGCAGCGTGCTGCGCGCCGCGGCGGCGGTGCAGGAGGAGCTGCGCGCCGCTGCCCCGGACGTGCCACTGCTCACGGCGCCACCGGGCCGGGCTGGTCGCGGTCTGGTCCGCTGCGCCCTGCTCGAGTCGGTGTACGACGAGGCTGTCTGGGTGGCTGACCAGGCCGCGCGGCTGCTCAGCCTCGAGCCGGGCCTGGCCCCTGACGGGGACCCCTGGCCAGACGGCCGGAGCGAGCGAGTGCGCCCGAGTGACATCGCGGTCTTGTGCCGGAAGCGGAGTCAGTTCGCCGCGCTGCGCGCGGCCTTCGAGACCCGCGGGATCCCGGTCGAAGTGGTCGGCCTCGGCGGCCTGCTGACCGTTCCCGAGGTCGCCGACATCGTGGCCACGCTTCAGGTCATGCATGATCCCACCGCGTCCGGCCCCCTAGCCCGGCTGCTGACCTCGCCCCGGTGGCGGATCGGCCCGGCGGATCTGGTCGCCCTCGGGCGCCGGGCGCGGGCTCTGGTCGCCGCATCGCAGCCAGCGGGGCGCGAGGCCGGGCTCATCGGCGCCGCGCTGAGCGACCTCACCAGGGACAGCGGCAGCCTCGTCGAGGCCCTCGACGACCTCGGCAGCCCGGCAGCCTACTCAGCACGGGGGTATGCCCGGCTGACGGCCCTGGCCGCCGAGCTGCGCACGCTGCGCAGCCACGGAGCCCGCCCGCTGGCCGAGCTCGTCACCGAGGTCGAGCGGACCCTCGGACTGGACATCGAGGTGGCTTCCCGGCCGGGCACCGATCCGGCCGCCGCGCGGGCGGACCTGGACGCGTTCGCCGACGCTGCGGCGGCGTTCGCAGGTGACGCGCACGAGCCCACGCTTGGCGCGTTCCTCGCCTACCTCACCGCGGCCGAGTCCGAGGAGTTCGGCCTGGAGGCCGGCCAGGTCGGGGAGACGGACTCGGTGAAGCTGGCCACCGTGCACGCGGCCAAGGGTCTGCAGTGGGCCGCGGTGTTCGTGCCTGGCCTGGCCGGCGGGTCGCAGCGGCACGTGTTCCCGGCAAAGCCCCGGGTCTCGACGCGCTGGACCGACAACGCGCGGTTGCTGCCCTTCAGCTTGCGCGGCGACGTCGCTGACCTGCCCGCGCTGACAGGGCTGTCGACCGCCGAGCTGACGAGCTTCACCAGCGCCTGCATTGCCAGGGATCTGGCCGAGGAACGTCGGCTGTGCTACGTGGCTGCCACGAGGGCCGCGTACCTGCTCGGCTGCTCTGGTTACTGGTGGTCCGACGGGCCCGCGCGGCTCGGTGCGTCGGCGTTCCTCACCGAGATCCGCGCCGCGTGCGCAGCTGGGGCCGGTGACGTTGAGCACTGGGAGGCCGATCCGGATCCCGACGCGATGAACCCGGCGCTGGCCGAGCCGGCTACCGCGAGCTGGCCGCCTGCTGCCGCCGCGAGCGAGCGGCTGACCGCCGCGCGGGCGGCGGGAGCGCTGGTCAGTGACGCCGTCCGCGAGCTGCGCGCTGTCCAGGCGACGGACCGGCGCGGGCAAGACGGCGCCGCCCCGGCGCTGGAGCCGGAGGATCCGTACCGGGACCTGGTCGCCGCCTGGACGCGAGACACCGACTTGCTGCTGGCCGAGCGGGAACTCCGGCAGGCCGGCCCAGAGGTGCTCGTCACGCTGCCCAGCGAGCTGCCGGTATCCGCGCTGGTGACGCTGGCGAGGGACCCTGCGGCCCTGGCTCAGCAAGTTCGGCGCCCGATGCCGCGCGGACCCGTGCCGCAGGCGGCCAGGGGAACGGCATTTCATCTGTGGCTCGAGCGGCGGTACGGCCAGGTGCCGCTGATCGACACCGACGAGCTCCCCGAGGCAGCAGACGACGCGGCGGGACAGCCGTCTGACCCCGACCTGGCCGTGCTGAAGGCCAGGTTTGAGGCGAGCGAGTGGGCGGACCGGTGGCCGGCCGAGGTGGAAGTCCCGTTCGAGACGCTGATCGGTGACCGGGTGGTGCGCGGTCGCATCGACGCTGTGTTCGCCGACGCCGGAGGCGGCGGGTACGACGTGGTCGACTGGAAGACTGGCCGGGCGCCGGAGTCGGCGCAAGACAAGCGCGCCGTCGCCGTTCAGGTTGCGGCCTACCGGCTGGCCTGGGCCGCTCTCGCCGGAGTGCCGCTCGACGAGGTGCGGGCTGCGTTCTACTACGTCCGCGACGATGTCACCGTCCGGCCCGCCGACCTGCTGGACGAGACAGGCATGGCTGCGCTCATCGACGGCGCCGGGGAAGACAGCCCCGGCTAAGACTGGCTTCCCCGGCGGCCGGCCGCTGCCTAACGCTGCAGCGCAGCGCCGCGAGTGGCAGCGATGATCTCGCGGGCGACGTCAGCGGGGTGGTCGAGTGGCAGGAACGTTCGGCCCGCTGGTACCGTGCTCAGGCTCGCCCGGGGGAATGCGTCGCGGAGCTGCTTCCCCAGGTCGACGCGGAAGAACGGGTCATCCTCTCCCCAGAGGACCCGCACGGGCCCGGTGAACTGGCTGAACCGGCTGGCGGCATCGAGGAGAACGCGGGGGTGAACGCCCCTCGCGAGCTTGGCAACGTCGCGGCGGATCTGCTTACGGCCCAGCGGCTGTACCCAGTCGCGCGTCAAGCGGCGGTCGATGGGGCTGCTGCTGAGCGGCCCGTACGCCATCTGGCCGTGTCGCACCCTGTCCAGCCGCAGCCCGGGAGCGAGGCACGCGACCACCGCGGGATGCCGCAGGGCCCGGAAGAGCGGCGCGAACGCCCGCGGCGGGAAGGTGCCGAACGCGTCGCAATCGGTCAGCACCGCGGCGCCGATCCGGCTGGTGTCAGCACCGAGCATGATCTGGCAGATCGCTCCGCCGGTGTCATTTCCCACGATGGTCACGTCGCGGAGCCCAAGCGCGGCCATGAAGTCCAGCATGAGCTGGGCGATCCCGCGCGGCGATAGGTCGGCGTCAGGGTTCATCGGCCAGGGGTGAGCGCCGAGCGGAAGCGTCGGCGCGTAGCTGCGGATGCCCTCGGCAGCGAGCCGCTCGGCTACTGCCTCCCAGAGCCTCCCGTCGACGAGTACCCCGTGAGCGAACACTACCGGCGGGCTGGAGATCGTGGCAGGGCCGGCGGCGCGGTACGCGAGCCTGCCCTGCGGCAGGTCGGCTACTTCAAGGTTCAGGGATGCGTGATCAGTTGCCATGTACACTAACATACAGACAGTGTGTATGTATGTCTAGCCGCATGACACGGCCAGCCGCGATGTGGAGAATCGGAGCATGTCAGTCAGGGTTTCCGCGCCAGCACGCGCCCGGCGCACGCAGGCCGATCGCTCGGCCGCGACCAGAGACGCGCTGGTAGCGGCCGCGCGCCCGCTGTTCGCCGCGCACGGCTTCGCGGACGTGTCGACCGACGCGATCGTCGCCGCCGCCGGGGTTACCAGGGGGGCGCTGTATCACCAGTTCGCTGATAAGACGGCGCTGTTCGAGGCGGTCCTGGCGGCCGTCGAGGCCGATATTGCCAGGCGGCTAGCCGAAGAGGCGGCTGCCGCCGGGATATCAGATCCGGTCGAGGCCCTGCGCCTTGCCGTGGGCACGTGGCTGGAGATCTGCGTCGAGCCGGAAATCCTGCGCATCGCCCTCATCGACGGGCCGTCGGTGCTGGGCTGGGTGCACTGGCGCGAGGTCTGCTACTTGCACGTTCTGGGCCTGGTGCAGGCCCTGCTCGCCCGGGGGATCGAGCTGGGGCGCATCCGCGCCCAGCCCGTGAAGCCACTCGCGCACGTGCTGATGGGCGCCGGGGACGAGGCCGCCCTGTACGTCGCCGAAGCCGCAGACCGCGCGCGGGCGCGGGCTGAGATGCTCGCGATCTTGGACCACGTCATCGAGAGCATCATCGCCTGACGAGACGCCTTTCACAGCTGGCCGTGCCGGTGCGTACGTTGCTTTGGTCGGCCGGTCCGTGCGCGAGCGGCGTCTGCGGCTCACGCCCACCGTTGCCCCTATCGTGTAGGCGTGCAAAAACCGGCTCAGATCCCTACCGGAACGGTGACGCTCCTGTTCACCGACATCGAGGGGTCGACGAGGCTCTGGGAAGCAGAGCCGGAGGCGATGACGCGCGGGTTGCGCCGGCACGACGAGATCCTGCGCAGCGCCATCGAGCTCGCTGGCGGGTATGTGTTCAAGACCGTTGGCGACGCGTTCAACGCGGCGTTTGCGACCGCCGAGGCCGCCCTGGACGCCGCCATCGCGGCGCAGCGGGCCCTGGTCGGCCAGAAGTGGCCGACCAGGAACCCGATCCTGGTGCGGATGGGCTTGCACACGGGGGCGTGCGAGGAGCGCGACAACGATTACTTCGGCCCCGCGGTCAACAGAGTCGCGCGGCTGGAGTCCGCGGCGCACGGCGGTCAGGTGCTGCTGTCCGGTGCGACGGCGGAGCTGCTGTGGCAATCCCTCCCGGCTGCCGTGCGGCTGCGCGACCTGGGTGCTCACCGGCTCAAGGACCTCGGCCGGCCAGAGCAGGTATTCCAGCTCGAGGCGGACTTCCTGCCGTCGAACTTCCCGGCGCTGGCCTCGCTGGACAACCCCGACCTGCCGAACAACCTGCCGGGCCAGCTGAGCGCGTTCATCGGCCGCGAGCGCGAGCTGGCGGAGGTGCTGGCGCTCGCGGAGTCGGCGCGGCTGGTCACGCTGACCGGATCTGGCGGGAGTGGCAAGACGCGGCTGGCGCTGCAGGCGGCGGTCGAGCTACTGGACTCGACGGTCGACGGCGTCTGGTTCGCTGACCTGGCCCCGGTCACCGACGGCGCCCAGGTACCCGGCGCCGTAGCCGCGGCGCTGAAGCTGCCAGATCACTCCCGGCCTGACGTGCTCGCGTCCGTCTTGGAGGTGCTGACCGCTCAAGACGCCGTGATCCTGCTGGACAACTGCGAGCACGTCATCGAAGACGCGGCCCGGCTGTGCGAGCAGATCATCCGGTACTGCCCGCGGGTCCGGATCCTGGCCACCTCACGAGAGCCGGTGGGCATCGAAGGGGAACGGGTGTATCGGGTTCCGTCGATGTCCCTGCCACCCAGGGACGCCATCTCCGCTGCCGATCTCTCCGACTCAGACTCAGTCGAGCTCTTCGTTGAGCGGGCGCGGGCGCACGAGCCGGGGTTCGTGCTCGATGATGCCGCCGCCCCGCTCGTGGCGACGATCTGCCGGCGCCTCGACGGCATTCCGCTGGCCCTCGAGCTCGCGGCGGCGCGCTTGTCGTCGATGTCGCTGCGCCATCTCAGTGACCGGCTTGACCAGCGTTTCCGCCTGCTGACCGGCGGGAATCGCAACGCCCTGCCGCGTCAGCAGACACTGCAGGCTACCGTCGACTGGTCCTTCGACCTGCTCAGTCAGGCCGAGCGGGAAACGATGTGGCGGCTCTCGGTCTTCGCCGGCGGATTCGAGCTCGAGGCCGCCGAGGCGATCTGCGCCTCCGGCGGGACCGACGCCGTCGACGTGCTGGACTTGCTCGGGTCGCTGGTGGACAAGAGCCTCGTGGTCGCCGAGCGAACCGCCGAGTCGGTGCGCTACCGGTTGCTCGAGACGGTGCGGCAGTACGCCGCGCAGGAGCTGTTCAAGTCGGTCGGCGAGACCGAGCTGCGGGCGATCAGGGACCGGCATGCCGAGTACTACCTGCGCCTGGCGGAGGAGGCGGGTCCGGCGCTCACCGGTCGTCGTCAGGGTTACTGGCTCCGGCAGCTCGACGCCGAGTGGGAAAATCTGCGCGCTGCGTTTGCCCAGCTAGCCGACCAGGGCCGGACGAGCGACATACTCAGGCTCGGGACGTCGCTGCAGCGATTCGCGGCGAGCCGGGGACTGCCCGAAGTGCTGAGCTATCTGCGCGACGCGGTGGGCGCTGACGACTCGGGCGTGACGGTGCTGGCCGCGAGGGCCCAGCTGGCCACGAGCCGGCTGCTCGGAACCTTGCGGCAAGCGGATCCGGCAGACCGGGCCGCGGCCCGGGTCTACGCCGAGCGCGGCCTCGCCATGGCCGAGATCATGAACGAACCCGCGCTGCAGGCGCGGGCACTCGGCTCGCTCAGCGAGCTGGTCTTCGCCGACGGCGACCTGGATCGGGTCAGGGAGCTGGCCGAGCGGGCCGTCGACATAGCCAGGACCACCGGCGACCGACAGCTGCTCGGCGAGATGCTCAGATGCCTGGCCGCAGCCGAGCCTTCGGCCGAGGAGAACCGCAAGCTTCGGGCCGAGGCCCTGGACTGCTTCCGGCAGTCCGGCGACGAGCTGCTGGCCGCCAACGAGCTGCATCAGCTCTATGCCCACGACATCGCCGAGGGCGGCGTCGAGGAAGCCCGGCTCCACCTGGAAGCGGCCATCGCCGCCGCCGAAGGCCTCGGCGACGAGATGTACCTGTACTCCTTCCGCCAGGATCTGGCCATATTGCTGATACTCGAGAACCGGCACAGCGACGCCCTGCCGCTCGTGCGCAGCTGCTTGCAAGTGGCCAGGCGCAGCGGCATCCGGCTCGACGTGTGCGAAACCCTGTTCGGCGCTGCCTGCTGCGCGGCGTGGCAAGCAGACCTGGTGAGGGCCGCCCAGCTGCACGGGGCCGCAGATGTCCGGATCCAGTACGCCATCGCCGACGGCAGCATCACCTGGCAGCCAGTCGAAGAGGGACTGCGCCAGGCCGAGCAGAGCAGGCTCCGCGAGCTGCTCGGCGACGTGCCATTTCGGCTCGGCTATGAGCACGGTACGCGGCTGTCCCGGCTGCAGGCGGTCGAGCTGGCATTGCGCTGACCGCTCCGCTGCTCGGCAGCGCGGTCCAGTCGTTGTCTGCGCAGCTCACCCCCGTGATCCGGGGCGTCGTGCGGGTCGCGTCCCGGCGCGGTTTCCGGCCCTGCCGCGCTCCTCTGCCATCAGCAGATTCACTTGGCCCGCGTCCACGGCGGGCGCGATGGTAGAGGTGCGGCCGGGACGCCCGGCGCCGAGCTTGGAGGCGGGACTCAACGATGCAGACTGCGGCTACGGACACTGCCACGATTGCCGGGACGCTCGACGATCAGGTCGTCGCCCGGCTGCTCTATCAGCGCATCATCGTGCTAGGTACCGAGGTCAATGACCAGATCGCGAACCGGCTCTGCGCACAGCTGCTGCTGCTCTCGGCTGACGACCCACGCGCCGACGTCAGCCTCTACATCAACTCGCCGGGCGGCTCGGTCAGTGCTGGGCTCGCGATCTACGACACGATGCGCCTGATCCCCAACGACGTCAGCACGCTGGCCCTCGGCCTTGCGGGCAGCATGGCCCAGTTCCTGCTCTGCGCGGGATCACCCGGCAAGCGGTTTAGCCTGCCGCACGCGCAGATTCTCATGCACCAGGGGTCCGCCGGCTTTGGGGGCACCGCGGCGGACGTCGAGATCTACGCGGCCCAGCTGGAGCGAACCTCGGAGCTGATGCTCAGCCTCACCGCGGAGCACACCGGTCAGCCGCTGGAACGAGTCAGAGCGGACAGCATGCGGGACCGGTGGTTCACGCCGGAGGAGGCGCTGGACTACGGAATGATCGACCAGATCGTGTCGCGCGTCGAGGATGTGCGCCCGACCGTGGTCGGCCGGATGGCGAGGCTGTAAGAGATGGGCCAGTACACGATCCCCACCGTGGTCGAGCGGACCCCGATCGGCGAACGCGCATACGACATCTACTCCCGCCTGCTATCTGAGCGGATCATCTTCCTTGGGACTGAGATCGACGACGGCGTTGCCAACGTCGTGATGGCACAGCTGCTGCACCTCGAAGCAGCCAGTCCGGACCTGGAGATCAGCCTGTACATCAACTCGCCGGGCGGATCGTTCAGCGCGCTGACGGCCATCTACGACACGATGCAGTTCATCCGGCCGGAGGTGGCCACCATCTGCATGGGCCAGGCGGCGTCCGCCGCAGCGGTGCTCCTCGCGGCCGGCGCACCCGGCAAGCGGGCGGTGCTACGGCACGCCAAGGTGCTGCTCCATCAGCCGTCGAGCCAGTCCCAGGGCACACTTCCTGACCTGGCCATCCAGGCCAAGGAGCTGGCCAGGGTCCGGGCCGAGGTGGACGAGATCCTCAGCGAGCACACCGGCCACCCGGTCGCCAAGATCAGGGACGACAGCGACCGGAACAAGACTTTCAGCGCACCGGAGGCCGTCGACTATGGCCTCGCCGACCGGGTGATCAGCAGCCGCAAGGCCGTGGCGCTGGTACCCGCCCACGCGTGAGCATTCGGGACCTGCGCGCAGTCACGCTGCGAGTCGGCACACCGGGTCGCCCGAGCCACGCAGCGGTGCGCCGGGTCCGGCGTCCGCCGGAGGCCCGATCGTCGCCGGACCGTCGGCCGGCCGTGCCGGTCCGTCCAGAGCCGGACCGTTGCCGCGGGAGCGCCGCTCGGCCTCGCGAACCGCGTCCAGCCGGATGACGCGGGCGCGTCGGGTGCGCTCGTCGAGCAGGTCACGCCCCACCGCCGCCAGTAGCTCCGCCAGATCGAGGCGGAGCGCGGCGCAGAGCGCGGCAAGGATTTCCGATGAGGCCTCCTTGCGGCCACGCTCCAGCTCGGACAAGTACTGCATCGAGACCCGGGCGGACCTGGCCACATCCGCTAGCGTGCGCCGCTGCTCGAGCCGGGTCCGCCGGAGCACATCCCCGACCATCGTCCGGAGCAGCGGGCTGGGGCGCTGCCGATCCCGGTGGCCGAACACGAGCAGGTCGCGCATCGATGTCCTCCGAGTGCCGGGATTACCGCTAGCCGACCAGTGGAGCACAACATACCCAGAGCCCTTGGCGACGTGGCCTGATTTCGCATTCGGCGTAAGCATGGGTATGCAGCAGGGCAACGGATGGATGGGAGAAGCACGCGGTGGCGGCACGGATTCGGCGGGTCAAGGCCTGCCTGAATGGTCAGCGGGACCCGGCTGAGCACCCAGCTGTGCCGGTCACGCCCGCTCAGCTGGCAGTTGCGGCGGCGGGCGCGGTGGCGGCCGGCGCCGAGGCGGTGCACGTGCATCCGCGCGGTGGAGATGGCCGCCAGTCGCTGCGCGCGCACGACGTCGGCGCGGCGGTGGCGGCGATCCGCGGGGTGATCCCGCGCGTGCCGGTCGGCGTCACGACGGGACTGTGGGTCACCGGGGACCCGGTAATGCGCCGCGACGAGGTAGCGGAGTGGGCGGATCTCGCGCCCGAGCAGCGGCCCGACTTCGCTTCCCTGAACCTCAGCGAAGCCGGCTGGCCGGAGCTCATGGCGATGCTGGACGAGATGGGCGTGGGCGTCGAGGCGGGCGTGTGGTCGGTGCGCGACGCCGAACTCGCGGCGGGATCCGGTGCCGCCGACTGGCTGCGGATCCTCGTCGAAGTGAGCGGCACACCGGCCGCGGAGGCGACCATTCGCGCGGATGAGATCCTCGCACGCCTTGGCGCGGTCGGCGTTACCGCACCGATCGTGCTGCACGGCGAGGGCGAGAGCTGCTGGCCACTGGTGGCGCACGCCGGCCTGCTGGGCCTCGCGACCAGGATCGGCCTCGAAGATGTGCTGACCGGACCGCGTGGTGAGGCTGTCGACGACAACGCCGAGCTGGTCAGGCTGGCACTCGTCGAGTGGACGGTGGCGCCCAGCGGCTGAGGTGACATGGGGGGACATGACACGCTGGGTAAGCCTTGGAGACACCGAGGTGCACGAGCCCGCCCGGAGGCTTCGGTAAGATTCCCGGTCAACAGAGACGGAGGCCTGCCTGTGACCGAGCGACGAGTGGCCATGAGTGACGGGATCGCCGAGCGCGTCCTGCGCCGTGCGATCGCGCACCTGGCGAACTCCTACGCGCACGCGCCGTCCAGATCCAGCTCGGCCAAGGAGTTGCTGGTGCACGCGTTCGAGGGCGCGTACGACGATGCGGACGAGGCGGACGGGTACGCGGCCGCGGCCGCGATCGCCGCGCTCGCGCACGGTATCGAGGCCGAGGTCGGCCGTGGGCTCGACTGGCTGGCCGTGGCGGCGCTGCAGGAGTGGGACTCCCACCATCCCGAGAACCCGATATAGCCCGACTTCGCACGCGCCGACGGGCCTGTCTCCAGCCTCGCTCGCCTGCGCCCTGGCGACCTCGGTCAGAGATGACGCTCGAGCGAGGCCATCTTCGTCTGCATGCCGCCCGTCACGCCTGGCCTGATGTCGGCCTTGAGGGTCATGCTCACCCGCGGCGCGCGCGCCGCGACGGCGTCGCAGGCGGCCCTGACCACAGCCATCACCTCGTCCCACTCACCCTCGATCGTGGTGAACATGGCGTCGGTCTGATTCGGCAGGCCGCTGGAACGCACAACCCGGACGGCGTCGGCGACATAACTGGCCACATCCTCCCCCACGCCGAGGGGCGTCACCGAGAACGCGACGATCATCTTGACTCCTCCGCTTTCGCTGGGTGGTTCAGGCGGCCAGCCGGTACAAGCGCTCCTCGCTGTAGCGTGCGAACCCGGCCCGGCGCAGGATCGGACCTGACGTCTCCACTCGGCCCTTGACCAGCGCGAGGGTCGCGCCGTGCTCGCGAGCCAGCGCGATCCTGGCCGCCAGGAGCACTCGGTAGGCCCCGCGACCGCGGAACGCCGCCCTGGCACCGGCGCCCCACAGCCGGGCAACCTCGCCGTGCAGCCCGCAGCCGCCGGTCGCGGCCGGCTCGCCGTCGGCGTAGACCACTATCCGGAACCCTGACCAGGCCGCCAGTTCCGCCTGGATCTCGGCGAGCTCCGCCGCCACGGCAGCTGCGGTCCGGTCCCGGTGCTCCCGCCACACCTCAGCGTTCACGAGGTAGCTGGCGCGCAGCGAGGGTTCGTCTGCGACTAGGTCGGCGCGCAGCCCGGCGAGAGTAGCGGGGCTGATGGCTAGGTCCGGCGGCGTCGTCAGCGGGAGGCCGGCGAAGGCCGGGGCCGCCAGCCCTCCGGGCAGCCCAAGGTCGGGGATGCCGCCGGTGAGGTCGTAGGCGAGCACCTGCACCGTCTCTGTCAGAACGGCGCCACGCGACTGCAGTACGGCTTCGGTGTTCGCAGGCCGGGTGTCGGCGCGCACCCACCAGTAGAACGTGTCGCGCCCCCAGTTCCTGACCCGGGCTGCCACTTCATCGATGAGCTCCGGGACCGGACGCTCCGAAGCCGAGCGGGCGACCTGCGTGGGTTCCTGGAAGTACTGCGGGTACGCGATGAGCTGGTAGTCGTCGGTCTCGACCTGCTCGGCGTCCGCTGGTATCCACACCCATTCGTCCGCGGCCTGCTGCACGGCCGCGGCGGTCCACTGGCCCACCGCCGCCTCCTCCGTATCGTTGCCGCTCCGGGCACGTCATGCTAACGCCGCTACGATCGGGAGCGCGCGCCAGCCCCAGAACCCCCAGCCGAGCACCCGAGGAGCGACATGGACGTCCGCGACTACATCGAGAGCCACGCCGCCGAGTTCTTCGGCGCGCTGCGGGAGTGGCTGGCCATCCCGTCCATCTCTGCCGATCCGGCCCGGCTCGACGACGTCCGCCGGTCCGCAGAGTGGCTGAAAGAGCATCTGACCGGAACGGGCTTCGATGTAGCGGAAATCTGGCCAACGGACGCGGCCGGGTCACCCGGACCAGCTGCGGTATTTGCCGAGTGGCGGGCGAGCGACCCGGACGCGCCGGTGGCACTTGTCTACGGTCACCACGACGTGCAGCCGGTGGAGCCGCTGGCCGAATGGGATAGCCCGCCGTTCGAGCCGGCTGAACGCGGCGGTCTGCTGTTCGGCCGGGGCGCCTCCGACGACAAGGGCCAGGTGCTGTTTCACGCCCTCGGTGTCCGGGCGAACCTGGCCGTGTCGGGTGCGACCCGACCGCCAGTCACGATCAAGGTGCTGATAGAGGGTGAGGAAGAATCTGGCTCGCCGCACTTTGCTGACCTGTTGCGCGCCAACGCCGGGCGGCTCGCGTGCGATGTGGTCGTGGTGACCGACACCGGCATGTGGGCAGCTGACGTGCCGTCCATGTGCGTGGGCATGCGCGGTGTGGTGGACGCCGAAATCGACCTGCGCGGGCCCGAGCGCGACTTGCACTCAGGCTCGTTCGGCGGCGGGGTGCCCAACCCGTTGCACGTGCTCGCCGACCTGTTGTCCGGCCTGCACGACCGGGACGGCCACGTGACCGTGCCGGGCTTTTATGATGGTGTGCTGCCGATTTCCGCTGACGAGCGCGAGCAGATCGCCCGGCTGCCGTTTGACGAGAAAGCGTGGCTCGCCGAGGCGGGTCACAGCGGGGCGGCCGCCGGCGAGATCGGCTACAGCACGCTGGAACGGATCTGGACGCGGCCAACGGCCGAGGTGAACGGCATGTGGGGCGGTCACACTGGTCCGGGCGGAAAGACAATCGTGCCGGCCGAGGCCCACGCGAAGCTGTCGTTTCGACTCGTCGCGAACCAGCAGCCCGACGCCGTCGTCGCTGGCCTCCGGCAGTACGTGACCGATCACACGCCGCCGGGCATCCAGGCGACGGTGACATCGCACGGGTCCGGCGTGCGCCCGTGCTTCTCCGCTCCGGACTCGCCGCCTGTACTGGCGGGCCGGCGGGCCATGGAGCGCTCGTTCGGTCAGCAGGTGCTGTTCACCAGGGAAGGCGGCAGCGGCCCCGAGGCAGACCTGGCTGACATCCTTGGCGCGCCGCTAGTCTTCATCGGGGTCGGACTTGACGCTGACCGGATCCACGCACCGAACGAGCGAGTTGACATGGCACTGCTGCTCAAGGGCGCTGAGGCGGCCGCGTACCTGTGGGACGAGCTCGCTGCCGCCCGTCCGTCCGCAGCTGGCCAGGGCCGGTGAGCAGCGCGGCGAGCGCCGTGGAAGGCCCAGATCCAGTCCGTGCGGGCGCGGATATCTCCCGGCTGGATCCACCGGGCCGTCCGAGCGGCGGACCGGTCCTGACCGGACCAGTGCTGACGGACCTCGCCCTCGCCCGCGGCGAGGTCGACCGCTCCTCGTATCTGCGCGCTAACGATGCCTGGCTAGCAGAGGCGTGGGCCAGTGCCGATACGAGGGTGGTCGTCGCAGAGCACGGTCGCGCGCAGTGTGAGATCGGCGACGAGCAGGCGAGGCTGTTGTTCGTTAGCCCCTCCGATGCCCCCGACGGCATCCGGTTTCTGCTCGGCGTCGACGATCAGAGCACCGCGTACTTCGGCGTCGCGGGACCCCTGCCCGATCCGCCTGCCGACGGAGCGCGGGCCGTGCCGCTCCGTGAGGCCGGACCGCTGCTGTCCGATAGGGACGCGGGCCTGATGACAGAGGCAGTGGCGCTCGCTAACTGGCACGAGACGTTCACGCATTGCCCGCGGTGCGGATCACCCACTGATCCGTTCGCGGCCGGCCACGCCCGCCGATGCCCGGTCGACGCGAGTGAGCACTTCCCTCGCGTAGACCCTGCGATGATCGTTCTGGTCACTGACGCCGACGACCGGGCACTGCTGGCCCGCAACGCCCTGTGGCCGGAGCGCCGAGTGTCGATCCTGGCCGGGTTTGTCGAGGCGGGCGAGTCCGCCGAGGAGGCCGTGGCGCGGGAAGTCCAGGAGGAGACCGGCATCACCGTCAGGGCGGTGACCTATCTCGGCAGCCAGCCGTGGCCCATGCCGCAGAGCCTGATGCTCGGCTTCCGCGCGGCCGCCACGCGCACCCAGATCATGGTTGACGCCGAGGAGATCGCCGAGGCGCACTGGTACAGCCGCGCGGAACTGACCGCCGCGATCGAACGGGGAGAGCTCCGGCTGCCGCCGCCGGTGTCGATCGCGCACCGCATCATCCAGACCTGGTACGGCAGCGACCTGCCAGGCAGCTGGACCTAGGAGGGGAAGTGCCATCGGGCAGTTTTGCCGTCAGCGTGCCGGGCGGGCAGCTCGCCGGGGTCTGCGCAGGTTCGGGTCCCTCGCTGCTCGTGCTGCACGGCGGACCAGGCATGTCCGACTACACCGGGTGGTTCGCGGGCGAGCTGGCCGGCTGGACCGCCCTGCGATACACCCAGCGCGGAGTGGTGCCATCCACGACGTCGGGGCCGTTCACCGTGCCGCAGCACGTCGACGATGCGATCGCGGTGCTCGACCATCATCGCGTCAGCTCGGCAGTGGTGCTCGGCCACAGCTGGGGTGGCTATCTGGCGATGCACCTCGCAGCTGCCGGACCGGACCGAGTTGCCGGGCTGGTTCTGGTCGACTCGCTGGGTGCCGTCGACGACGGCGGTTTTGCTCCGTTCGCCGCCGAGCTAGCGGCCAGAGCCGGGCCCAAGGTTATGGCCGAGGTCGTCGCGCTGGACGAGGTTGCCGGGGCGACTCCCGGCAGTCCCGAGGCATCGGCTGCCGAGCTGAGGTCGCTGCGGCTGATGTGGCCGGCGTACTTCGCTGACTCGGCGGCCGCCCCGCCGATGCCCGACGACTTGCGCCTGAGTCGGGAGTGCTACGCCGGGACGTTCGAGTCGATCGGGACGGCGCAGGCGGACGACTGGCTGGTAAGGCAGCTCGCGGGCTATCAGGGACCGGTGGAGGTCCTGGCTGGCGGAGCGAGCCCGTTCCCACTGACGACGGCTCAGTCCACCGCTGCGCTGTTCGCGGATGCCGGCCTCGCCGTCGCGGCCGGGGCCGGCCACTTCCCCTGGCACGAGTGCCCTGGCTGCGTGGCGGCGGCGCTCGACAGAATCGCGGGCCGTGGCGAGGCCCCGGCTGCCGAGCCAGTCCCGTAGCGAAGCCGCGGGCCGCACGCTGGCGGTGCGGCCACTGGCGGTGGAGCCACTGGCGCCCGAGAAACGTCGGACGTCAGTAACCTCGCCAGGCCGGTCCACTTCGATCACGCGACAGCCGCAATTGGCCGGAGGGCTGCAAACCGGGCCCGGTCACCAGTTGCGATCGATGATCCGCGCGCCGCGAGCGCGTGCGCGCTGTGCGAACGCCTCGGCGTCGCGCCGCGATCGGGCGTAGCTCGTGTGCGCCGGCCCCGGCGGGCACTGAAGCTGCGTCCGGTAGCCGGGCCCGATGAACTCGTGCTGCTCGGCCGCATCGCGGTTCCCAGCTTCGGTATCCCGGGTTTCGAGCGGAGCGATGGTGTTGCGCCCGAGTTCGATGATGCTGTCCGCTGCCACGTCTCCCCCTCGGATCAGGTCTGTTTACTCCAGAGCCGGTCGGCGACCCACAGCCGCGGTCCAAGCGGTAGCTGAATCGCATCGCCGTCAGCACGAGGGCCCCGCCGGTCAGCGCGTCAAGCGTCGCGCCGCGCTGTGCAGACGACGCGACTGCCAGGTGCAGGTGCCGTGAAGGTCGCTGCGGACGGGACGTGCACACACGTGAGGCCGTCCTGGACCGGCTGACAGCGGAAGGGTACGTGCGGCTGGTCAGCGAGGAAATCTTCGCGGGCCGGGTCCGCCGGTCGTACGGGCTGACCGACGAGGGTTCAGCGGCGCTGCGGGCCGAAGCGCAGCGGATGGCCGATGCAGCCCGGCTCGTGATCGGCGGCGCGGCCGCCCGACCAGCCCGACCAGCTCGGCCAGGCCGCCAAGGGCGGAAGGCGAGGAACGCATGACCAGGCTGGAGCGCCGCTGCCGGCTGCTGCTGCGGTTGTACCCAGCGGCCTACCGGCACGACCGCGGCGAGGAGATCGTCGGGACGCTCCTCGAGGCAACGCCGACGGGACGCTCCTGGCCGTTAGCCCGCGACATCCGCTGCCTCGCCTTCGGCGGCCTACGGGCGCGCGCTGCGCTGAACCGGAAACTGACGACCACCGAGAACCTGCGGACTGCTGTGACCGTCGGTGCCGCCACCTATCTCGCCTTCAGCGCGGTGAGCAACGTGATTTTCGGCGTGGTCGTCGTGACGAGCAAAGTGCTCTATGGACGCACGGCCGCCTGGCCGCTGCTGCTGGCGGGGGCGCTAATCGGGCTGGCCGTTGCCTTGACGTGGGCCAGCAGCAGGTGGGATGTCCTGGTGGTGGCCGTGATCGTCGCCGCGGGCGCGGTATGCCTGACCAGAAACTGGCAGTCAGGCTACGGTTGGCCGATCCCCGAACTGGGCTGCCTGGCCGCGCTGCTTGCTCGTGGCGACAGGCAGCCAGGCCGCGGCTGGCTCTGGCCGGTGGTGCTCGTGGCAGCCTGGCTTCTGGTGGCCTATCTAGTGCCAGTGCTGGGAGGAGGATGGGCGCCGCCGTTCCTCGTTGCATTCGAGGCCATGGGCGTCATCAGCTTGCCGTGGGCCGTCATCGACGCGCGGCCAGCCGTGGCCGTGGCCGTATTCCTGCTGGCGCTCTGGCTGCCACTAGGAATCAGCAGCCTGGTGCCTTTCGAGATCGGGGCTCTCCTCCCGCTGCTGATCGTGATCCCACTCGCGGG
>JASHOE010000058.1 GCA_030041275.1 Streptosporangiaceae bacterium | reverse complement strand
CAGGCAGCAGAAGGTCCGGATGCGGCTGCGCGGCGGCCGTACCGGCAAGCGCGCCGTGATCTGCGAGGAACTCGAGCTGACGGGCTTGATGCGACCCTTCGACCTCGAAGTCTGGTTCGATGAGCGCGTTGCCGTGCTCGGCTCCAACGGCTCGGGTAAGTCACACTTCCTGCGGCTGCTGGCCGGCGAGCGGGTGGCGCACCAGGGGCTGGCCAGGCTGGGGGCGCGGGTCGTTCCGGGTATGTTCGCGCAGACGCACGCCAGGCCCGATCTTGCGGGCAGGACACCGCTGGAGATCCTGATGACCGGGCACGCACTGCTGACCGACGAGGCGATGTCGGCACTTGGCCGCTACGAGCTGCAGGGTTGTGCCCGGCAGCGGTTCGGCACCTTGTCCGGTGGCCAGCAGGCACGGCTCCAGATCCTGCTGCTCGAGCTGGCCGGAAGCACGCTGCTGCTGCTCGATGAGCCGACCGACAACCTGGACCTGGCCAGCGCGGAGGCTCTCCAGGCCGGGCTGGAGTCGTATGCCGGAACAGTGCTCGCCGTCACTCACGACCGGTGGTTCGCGAAGTCGTTCGACAGGTTCCTCATGTTCGGCGCTGACGGCGACGTATACGAGGCAGCGGAGCCGGTCTGGGACGAGAGTCGCGTGCACCGACCGCGCTGAAGATCTAGTTGCTAGGCTGCTGGGGTCCACTGAGGACGTTTGATCTGGCAGAAGATGGCTCTGGGAACTAGGGAGCCGGAGGATTAGCACTGTGAAGAAGCTCCTTCTGATCGTGGTAGTGGCTCTCAGCGCCTTCGCCGTGTGGCGTAAGGTCCAGGCGGATCGCGCTGAACTCGATCTGTGGACCGAGGCGACCACGGCCGACGAATAGCGCTCCCTGGCGGCTAGCTGGTCGGGAATGGCGAACGAACCGAGGATCAGCCTGGTCTGCTTTGGGCTGATCGGCACACTCGTTTCGGACGACGGGCTCGTTCAGCAATCGTTTGCCGAAGCCATCGCCACGCAGGGAGTCGTGAGCGGGACCAGCGCGTACGCGCGACGGATGGCGCAGGTGCACCGGGTTCGCGGTCGGACGCCACGCGACATCTTCCGTGCGCTGTTCCCGGACAACGAGGCCCGGGCGCAGGCGGCTGAATTGGCATTTGACCAATCGCTCGCGGGTGCGATGACGCGTACGGTCAGCCGGCCCGTTCCTGGTGCAAGAGACCTCCTTGATGACCTCGCCAAGGCGGGCTGCCGCCTCGGTGTGATGACGAATCTTTCTGGCCGGGTGCTCGACCGCGTGCTGGACGCCGTTGGGTGGCGGCACGTCTTCGACGTCACGCTGAGCTCCGATGACGTGGCGCGAGGCTGCCCTGCGCCTGATTACGCGCTTACCGCGATGCTGCGGCTCGGCGTCGGCGACGTACGCGAGCTGGCGATGGTCCAGGACACCGGTGCTGCGGTGGAATGCGGGCGGAGGGCAGGCGCCAGCTTCGTTGTCGGCGTGCTGAGCGGGCCGCATTCAGTGCCGCGGCTGCGCAGCGCGGGCGCAACCCACATCATCGACAGCGTCGCGGAGTTGCCCACCCTGTTTGCGCCTGCGCTCGGCGCGGGGCCACAGGGCGTTGGCGGCGACGAGACCGAGGGCGGCGAAAGCGGGAACGGGTCAACAGCCGCGTCGTTCGCCGTGCCCGTCAGCATGCCGCCATCGGCACCGCTAGGACGGGACTTAGGCGTCGCCACGCACCTGTGACAGTCCCGGTGCCGCTGGCTGCCGGTTGGCGGCGGCTCCATACTGGCGAGCATGCCCCGCGGCCTGGCGGCGACGCCAGAGGAACTCTGGTCCCAGCTCGATGACTCCTGGCAGGAGGCATTCCGCCAGGCGTGGGACGCGTTCCGGACTGGGAACATTCCGATCGGGGCGTGCGCAGCTACCCGGGATGGCGTTATCGTGTACGCGGCCCGCAACCGGGTGTCCGACGCGGACGGGCCGCCCGGAGAGGTGTTCGGCTCGGCGCTGGCCCACGCGGAGACGAACGTGCTGGCCAGGCTCCCGTACGGGCATTCGGACCGCGTCGTCCTGACCACCACGCTCGAACCATGCCTGCAGTGCTCGGCCGCGATCCGGCTGGGACCGGTCGGCACCGTCCGGTACGCGGGTGCCGACCCGCTCTGGGACGGATGTCACGACTTCAGCCCGCTGTCGGCACGCGAGGCAGCCCGGCCCGCGAAGGTAACGATGGTCGGCCCGCGCGCCGACGACATCGGCGTGTTCGGCACGCTCATATCCCGCTTCGGGCCGGGTCTGGTCGGCGGTCCCGCGGCCGAGTGGCTTCGAGCGTCGGGCCAGGGCACTCTGCTCGACCTTGCCCAGCACTTGCAGGAAAGCGGAGAACTGCTGCGGCTGGCAGCCATGGAGGTGGACGAGGCGTTCGGGTACCTGTCGCCTCGGCTGCGGTCGCTCGACGCGCCCGCACCACCTTCGTCCGGTCATCGGCGATCAGGGAGAATCATGCGATGACCGATACGCAGCCATTTACCAGAATCGTCGCAACCCCAGACGGCGGGTCGTCCTTCGCTGACGGCGGGGTGAGCCTCTCATCGCAGCACATCGCCGAAGGCACCCCACCGATGCTGACCGGTCCGATACCCAGCATGGACGGAGTGATGTACCTGCGCACCGGGCCGTTCGAAGGCGCGCCCCATCCTGCGCCGCGAAAACAGTGGCTCGTCATGCTGCGCGGCGCGCTCCGGGTCTCGGTCACCGACGGGACGAGCCGCGAGTTCCGGGCTGGCGACCTTCTCTTGCTGGAGGACACATCGGGCACGGGTCATGTCCAAGCAACCATGGGCGACCCGCCCTTCGAGGCACTGTTCATCCCCGCTCCCTGAGAGCTGAGCTGGACTTCTCCGGACAGGCAGCAGGCAAGGCCGGAGGCCTGCCTGCCGTCGGCTGCTAAGATCTCGATGCAGCCGTGTGACCTGCGGTTTCCTGGGGCTATAGCTCAGCTGGTAGAGCACCTGCTTTGCAAGCAGGGGGTCAGGGGTTCGAGTCCCCTTAGCTCCACCAAGTTGGTCATTGCACGAACCGTGCATCTGGCTTGTGAGTTGCGCTCGTCTGGCGGCTGGGCTCTGCTGTCCTGGTTCGGACGGGCTGGGTTCAGGGCTGGGTTCGGTATTCGGAAGACGGGCACGATCCGATCCGGTCCTATGACCTTGATCCTTGCGACCAGTGTTTCGATCAGAGCCTTGTGCTGCTCTTCGGTGCCAGCACGGATGATGTCCTCGATGTGCTCGGCGATCTGCAAAAGTGTGGCTGCTGGCGGCGCGGTAGGCGTCGCGGTGATCTGGGCGGCGAGTTCGTCGCTGTGTCGCATGCGCTCGACAGTCGCAATGCAAATGCAATACAATAGTGGCGTGTTCAAGGCAGTCCGCGACAGTGAGTGGTCAGCCGGCCACATCGCCGCTCACGGCGTGTCCTTAGATGAGGTCCGGGAGGCGATTCTCGAGCATCCCTACTGGGCTGCTCCCGGGCGGGATGGCACGACGCTGGTCTACGGTCGCACCTATGCCGGCCGCTACCTGCTGGTGGTGGTGATCCCCGAGGGCCAGGAGGCGTTCGTGGTCACCGCCCGCGACATGACCGAAGCCGAGAAGAAGACCTTCCGCACGAAGGCGCGATGACGATGACCAAGCATTCCGAGCAGGTTCCCCGGCCAGGGGCCGAGCTTGAGGAACTGGCCGAGTACTACGACAGCCACGACACCAGCGGCGAGATGGAGCACGGCGAGTGGATCGAACCGCAGCCGATGGCCACGACCTCGCTGCGGCTGCCCGCCGACGTGATCGACCAGCTCAAGCAGCAGGCCCGGGCACGGCACGTCCGGTACACCAGCTACGTGCGCTCGATCCTCGAGCGCACCGCCCGCGGCGATGCGCTACCCGAGATCGCCGACATCACCGAACGGCTGGACCGGATCGAGCGCGCGGTGACGCGCGGCCATGACGCAGACGACCAGAAAACAGCCTGAACAAGCCGGATGCGGTTTCTCGCCGCGCGGCTCAGGACGCCACTCGCGCACGAACAGGCCTGATGAGGATCTCAGCTCCGGCTGCAACCAGACCCGGGGCGCGGTTCGTGTGCTGGTCCATTAGCCCCACCACGGTTTGTCAACCCGTCTTGCAAGGGCGGAAAATAGGACGTAAGGGCTGCCCGTCGACGCTGGTGGCCGCTTGGGCGTGAAGCCCGTCGCTTAGCCTGGCTGCGGGCCTTCGTGAAGTGTCTTGACCTGGCCACACCGGGCGTGACCGAGCGTTGCGTCGCCCTGAGTAGCGGAGTTCTGGCTTCGGCTCGGCTGTTGAGGCGCTCTTAACGCCGAATAGGAACGCCTACTGAAGTAATAGGCATGAGTGGAGCCTATGCGCGCAGACAATTCCGTCAGTTGCCGTCAATAACGCGCTCTGGAAGCATCATGCGTCGTGGAGGAGCGTCCTGAAGGCCTGTCAGACGCCGATGTCGTCGATGCGCTAGCACGGCAATGGGACCTTGCTGTGTCCGGTCTCCGCTACGTCCCCGTAGGGTTTGGCGGCTACCACTGGTCGGCGGAGGACGCTGACGGCGGCCGCTGGTTCGTGACGGCCACCGACCTGGCCAGGTTCGACTCGTTCGCGGGCTTGGAACAGGCGATGTCTACGGCGGTCCGGCTGGCGCAGGCCGGCCTGGAGTTCGTGCTCGCCCCGGTGCCGTCCGCCTCCGGCCGCGCTGCCTGCCCGGCCGGCTCGCGGTATGCAATCACCGTGTCACCTTGGGCCGACGGCATCCCCGGCAGGTGGGGCGACCCCATGACATCCGATGACCGGACGGCGCTGACCGCGATGCTCGCGCGCCTGCATACCGTCACCGCCGACCTCGGCGACGTGCCCGTCAAGGCCCTGGAGTTGCGTGATCGCGCCGTCATCGAAGCCGCATTGCGGGAACGTGCCCGGTCGTGGCAGACCGGCCCGTACGGCGAGGCCGCGCGGGTACTGGTGAACGACCATGCGCCGAGCCTGGCCAGGGCGCTGTACACCTTCGACGAGCTCGCCGCGAAGCTCACTGCCACCCCTTGTGAGCTGACGATCACACATGGCGAGCCGCATTCCGGCAACCTCATCCGCTCGGACGGCGGGCTGCTGCTGATCGACTGGGACCTGGTCGGGCTGGCCCCGGCCGAGCGAGACCTGTGGTGGATAGTCTCGGATTCCGGTGCCGAAGCCGCACAGTACGCGCAACTCACCGGTCACGCGGTGAGCGAGACAGCACTGGCGTTGTACCGGCTGGGCTGGGACCTGGACGACCTGGCGGAGTTTCTTCCCTGGTTCCGCAGCCCGCACGAGCGCTCCGCGGACACCCAGACAGCCTGGCGCTCGGTGACTGGCATCGTCGAGCGGCTTGCAGCGCGTACGCCGGGGTAACGCCAGCCAACGCCTCCGCTCGCTGTCGACGACGTGCCCGAGATAAGAGCATCGGTGACGCGGTCTGGACAGACGGCCAAACTGGCCACCGTCGTTCCTCGCCAGATTGACCTCTTCTGCGCCGCCGTCGCGATCAGACCGCATGAACTGCGGGTTGTGCAGATCGGCGGATCTGGAGCGGAACGAACGGAAGCCTTTGGCGCTGTAGCGTGCCGCTTTCTGACGAGCCTCACCAGACCTGTGAGGATTTGCTGTACATACAACTTCAAGGGCGCCGGAACCGAGCAGCTGACGTTTCAACCAACGGTCCCGCTGAGGCGCAGGCGCCGTCTGTCGCGCTTGGGCCCTGACAGGCCACGGCGGCGTCGGCGTGCAGCCGCCCTCTGACAGGGCCTGCACCGGCCGGCGGCCCAGCAGGGCCAACATGTACACCGCCCACGAGTCGCCCGGCTGTGAGAGTTGCGGAGGTCCGCCGGCTACGAGCGACCCGGCACCCCGGCGAGGTCAGCCGACCTTCCAGCTCCGGTCGCCGATGCAAGCCACGACGTCGATCCGTCCGCCGAGCGCGGACACGTAGGCGCGCACCACTCAATGCCGGAGATCTCGCCATGCTCGATCTTTGAAAAGCGGCCTTAACTCGGCGGCTTACTCCGCCTTGGGCGCGATGAGCTGAACTGTCGGGAAGTAAGTCCGGTACCTGCTTGCATCTCTGGTCAGCAACTTGTAGCCGAGAATGGCTGAGTGCGCGCCTATATAGAAGTCGGGTAGCGGGGAGCGCCTCTGGCCACCGCGTCTGCGATATGCCAGGAATGCCTTGCCAGCGAGAAAGCCCGCCTCGTACGGCAGCTCCTCACGACGGAAGTCCGCAGCGGGCACGGCGTCTTCGAGATCCTCGATACGGTCGAAACCGACCGACACCTCGGCGTACACAATCGGGTTGACCACCAGGTCGCCATCGTCGCGCGCTCGGGCGAGAGCATTCTCCGACCACTGACTCCAGGTGGGATCATCGGTCACGACATCGAGGATGACCGCGGAGTCCACCAACGTGGCCGGGGCCCTTCGGCTCCATACTGCAGAGCGCGTGCGAACCGTTGGCTCACTCACCACGCAGCAGATCCATTATCTGGTCGGTGGTCATTGTCGTGCTGGCGCGTCCGCGCATCCGGCGGACCAGTCGCTGCCCGCGGGTCGGGCTGTCGGTGATCCGGACAATTCGCAGCGTGTTGCCGTCCTCGACCACGTCGACCTCATCGCCTTCGTGTAGGCCGTGGCGTTCGCGCAGTACTGCCGGGATAGTGACCTGACCCTTGCTGTTAAGCCTCATGTCCGCACCCCGATACGTAATAGTAGTAATACATGCTACCTCTTCAGTGCCACGAGCCGTCCGTCGCTTGAGCGTCGGTCGAGACCTGCTTGCGGGAGTGGCACAACACCGCGCGGGCGCTGTCGGATTCGCTGGCGCAGGAGACCCTGACCGGGCCGGGGGACGATGGCTGTGCCGAAGTCACCCGGCCCGGAAGGATAACCCAGCTCCCGGCGCGTACCGGGCACACTTTGCCGCCCGTAGCCCGGCCGAAAGCCAGCCGTCAAACCTGGCTTTCGGATCCTGGCTCACCACAACTACCTGGTGGTGTGGAACGAGCTGGTCGACGGGGTCGGCCCGCGGGCATAGGAGCGAGCTTCGGCTCAGCTGGCGCTGGCAGGGACGGCTAGATGCCCGCCGAACACCCCGACAATGGTGAGGACCGCGAGAAGCGCGCCGACCAGACCCACGATGATCGCGCCGGTGGCGGCGGCCTTGACCCAGCCCGGTGTGCCGCCGCGGCGCAAAGCCCTCGGCGAAAGCAGCGCGCCGACGCCGAATAGCACCGCCGCGGCGGCGAACACGAGCGCCCACCAGCCCTGGGTGTGCCAGCCGCTTGCATACATGTTCAGCTCCTGCTGAACCGTCAGCCCAGAGCTCGGGGCATGCATTTCTTCGCTGTACTGGCCATGACTCACCACGACGCCGCTTGTCCAGTTCGTCGTGAGGGAGACGACCGCCAGGGCCAGGCCGGCGAAGCCGAAGCCCCCGCTTACCGCACCACTGCCCCGAACGTCATGCCTGCCCGAGTCAGCGTCGCCGACCTCGGTCAGCTCATCCGAAAGATCCTCGATCTCGGTGAGTTCTTCTGGAAGATCGGCTTGGTGGTCTGGGGAATCGAAGGTGATGAGCGCGGACCCGGACCCGGCATCCGCCCCACCCTTAGTCGCGAAGTTATCGGTCATATGGGTACCTTAGGGACAGAAGCTGAGGGCGAGATGAAGGAACGCTCAAGACTGGCGGTCCGCAGCTCGTCCCGCACCGCCACCCATGGGTCGCCTGGGCATGTCGACGCGAACGCCTGGCTGCATATGCGCGCCTACTGGCAGGCCGACCCACACGTCCTAATCGAGTAGTGCGGTGAGCTTTTTCGGCGCGATTGTCCGGTAGCTCTCGGTCACGAGCTCACGGATCTCCTCCCAGTCCGTGTTGTCGGTGATCGCCACCACGATGCGGTCACGGCCGGCTTGCGAGGCGAAGAACGGATGGCCAATGGACAGCAACGCGTCCCGTTCATCTGGGTCGGCACGCAGCACGAGCCGCGATACAGGCTTGCCAGCCGAGTCCTCCCACGCCACGAGCAGGCAGAACGACCTCCGGCGGATGTCGAACGAGTAGGCCGTCGATCTTGTCGCGGTTAGTGACTCGTCGACCCGCACCGTCACCTCGGGCAGGGCCAGGCAGAGTGTGCGGATCCGCTCGACGATTTCCTCCGGCAACTCTACGGGAGCGCTCACCGGAGGGCCGCCGAGTGAGCCCGTTCGACGATCGGACGCACTGACCTTTTCGGCGTCCCCAAAGTCGACGCGACAGCGTGAGCTATCACTGCCGATAGCAGACGGACATGGTCATGCCACATCAGGTCACTCCTCGGCCTCCGCGGCGCGCGTGCCCATTTATAGCTGACGCGACGGCGGCGAGATGAAGAACGGTCACGCCGCACCGCTCTCTCGACCTCCCATGCCGTGCCCGAGGCGAGCCGCGCGCAACAGTCTTCTGGCATCTTGGCAGGCGGGGTGTCGATGAGGGGACGGGCGGCTCGTAGCCAGAGTGAGAGCTCTCGACAGAGGACAACGCGGATGAGGTAAGGAGGAGAGAGTGACTACTGGTGGGTTCTCGTCGAAGCGGCTGACCCGCGTGCGAGACGTGCTGGAGCGTCATGTCGATGCCGGTTACGTGCCAGGTGCGGTCGCTGTTGTCGCGCGCCGCGGCGAGGTCCACATCGAGGCGACGGGCACTCTTGCTTTCGAGGGCGAGGGCTCGAGGGCGCCGATGGCAGCAGACACGATCTGCCGCACCGGGTCGATGACCAAGCCGATCGTCGCGGCTTGCGCGATGACGCTCGTCGAGGACTGCACGCTCCGCCTCGACGACCCGGTGGATGCGCTACTCCCGGAACTGGCGGACATGACCGTGCTCGCTGACCCCGTCGGGTCGCTGGAAGATACCGTCCCGGCGAACCGCCCGATAACGCTGCGGGATCTGCTGACGTTTACCTTCGGCACCGGCATCGTGGCGGCTGAGCCGGGAACGATCCCGATCGCGGACGCGCTGAATGCGCTCCAGGGCGACGAGCCGCCCCAGTGGTCGGCGGACGAGTGGATTCGCCGACTCGGCAAGCTTCCGCTCGTCTACCAGCCAGGTGAGCGCTGGATGTATCACACCGCAGCCAACGTGACCGGCGTGCTCATCTCGCGCGCCACGGGCAGGCCCTTCGGAGCAGCCCTGCGCGAGCGGATCTGCGAGCCGCTCGGGATGAAGGACACCGGCTTCAGCGTGCCCGCCGAGAACATCAGCCGGCTGGCGACCGCCTATCAGCCCGACGACGCGACCGGCGAGATCGTTATTGAAGATGGGCCCGACGGGTACTGGAGCCGGCCGCCCACGTTCGAAGACGGTGGCGGCGGGATCGTATCGACCGCCAGCGATTACCTCGCCTTTGCCTCGGCGCTGCTCGGCGGCGGCACCCACCACGGCACGCGGGTGCTGTCCCGGCCGTCGGTGACGCTGATGACGACCGACCACCTGACGCCTGCGCAGAAGGCAGTTTCCGGTTTCAAGCCGGGGTATTTTGACGACATCGGCTGGGGTTTTGGGATGTCGGTCCGCACACAGCGCGCGCACCAGGGACCCTGGCCAGTCTCGTACCCCCCGCTGGCCTCGGTCGGCAGTTACGGATGGCCGGGCATATACGGCACTGGCTGGTACAACGACCCTGCCGAGGACATGACGACGCTCCTCATGATCCAACGGGCGCCCGCGCCGCCTGGTCTGCCGATCCTCTTCGATTTCTGGACAGCTGCGTACCAGGCGATCGACGACTGACCGCGGCGCCGGACGCCGCCGAGCACACGGCCGCCGACGACTCGTTCGACCGGGCAGCAAGAGAGTTACAGCTTTCGTGCGGCTCAGGGTCGGCGCGAGTAAGCGCCTGTTTGCGCTCGCGAGCGCCTGGGGAAGTGCGGGGAAGTGGCTGTCGCTGACCGCCGGCTGGCGGTCGGACAGGCAGCGTGGAGCAGTGGTCCGCACCAGGTGCTCCCGAGGGGAGCCACCTGTGTCTCGGGGGAGGCAGGATGACATCGCTAGCTGAGCGCGCAAGCGACAGAGCCCAGCAAATGACACGAGGCACCGAGAACCGGACCATGACCGTCGGGGATTTCCTGCTCCGCCGACTTCAGGAGGCCGGTATCCGCCACCTGTTCGGTGTTCCCGGCGACTTCAATCTCGAGCTGCTACAGCAAAACGAAGACGCTGGCTTCCTTGAGTGGGTCGGCACGTGCAATGAGCTAAACGCCTCCTACGCGGCAGACGGCTACGCGCGGCTCAATGGCATTGGCGCGCTGACGGTGACGAATGCCGTGGGTGCCCTGGGGGCAATCAACGGGATCGCAGGCTCCTACGCCGAGCATGTGCCAGTGATACTTATTGCCGGGTCGATACCACTGAGGTCGATCGAGCGCGGCCTGGGGATGCACCACACGACGGCCGACGGGACGTGGGACCGCTTCCTCGGTGCCTTCGGACATGTAACCGCAGCGCAGGTCAGACTGACCCCGTACAACGCGGCCACGGAAATCGATCGGCTGATCCTCACCGCCTGGCGGGAGAAGCTGCCGGTCTACATGGAACTGCCCTCGGACATCGCCTACCTCGACATCGACGTCCCGTCGGCCCCGCTGTTGCTCGTCGAGCCGACAAGCGACCCCGAACGGCTCAAATCGTGCGCCGCCGCGATCGCCGACCACCTCTCGCAGGCCAAGTCACCGGCGATTCTCGTGGATCGGGACGTCGAGCAATACGGCGCCGCAACGGAAGTCATGGGGCTGGCCGAGAAACTGCAGTTGCCGATAGCGGTAACTGGGCCGGCCAAGGCGGTCATCGACGAGACGTTCCCGTATTTCGCGGGCATCTACAACGGCAAGGCCAGCGCGCCGCAGACCCGCGAGGCCATCGAAACCAGCGACTGCCTGCTATCCATCTGCTACCGACCGATCGACGGTACCTCGGGTGATTTCACCGCGTCGCTGCCAGCCGACACAATCCGCGCTCGTGGCCACTCGGTGGACGTTGGCGAGGACAACTACCAGGCGGTGGGGCTCAAGGAAGTCCTGCGCGGTGTCATCGACACAGTCCCGCAGGTCACCAGCCGTGGCACCCGTCACTTCACTGCGGCCATTCCCGCGGGCACTCATACTGACGGCTCCGCGAAGCTGACCCAGGCCGCCTACTGGGAAACCATCCAGGGTTACCTCCGGCCGGGAGACGTGCTTCTCACCGATAACGGCACGTCGTACGCCATCTTCGGCTTCCGGCTGCCGCCCAAGTGCACCGTCGTCGCCTCAGTCATCTGGGGGTCGATCGGCTACAGCGTCGGAGCGTTGCTGGGTACCCTGACCGCGGCACCGCAGCGCCGCCACCTGCTGTTCATCGGCGACGGCTCGTTCCAGGAGTCCGCCCAGGAGCTTTCGACCATGCTGCGGCACGACTGCAAGCCAGTGATCTTCCTGATCAACAACGGCGGATACACCATCGAGCGCGGCTACATGGGCAAGACCGCTGATTACAACGACATCGCGACCTGGGCTTACGCGGAACTGCCCAGAGTGTTCCGTCCGGACACCACGGCGCGGTCGTTCGTGGTCAAAACCGTCGCGGACCTAGAGGAAGCACTCAACGCGCCCAACGACAGCCTGGTCTTCATCGAATCGGTGATGGACCCATATGACGCTCCCGGCCCTGTTATCCACAGCAGCAACACCGGTGCCGAGCTTGATTACGGACCCCGCGGCCCGCAGCACCGCGGCAACGCTCAGCTCCTGCCACACAGCTAAGACGGCGGCGGACCGAGCCGGCCAGCGGCCTGGCCAGCCGGCAACGACGGATGAGTATGGGCCGGTCCGTATCCCACTGTGCGTGTTTGGCGTGTGTTTCAGAATCCGGAGCGAGGCAAGAAGATTCCGGTGGTGACGCGCACGGCCGATCCTCTTGGCATGAGACGTTGTGACAACGGCCATGACCTCGTCCTCTGGCGCTCGACTGGCCCCGAGACCGAGCCCTGCTGGTTCTGCGGGCGTAAAGGGAAGCCATCCGCCTCCTGGATGCCCGGCTATAGCCTCGGGTGGTACTTCTTCCTCGCCCATCGCGCTGGTGCCTGAGTCCCGGTACCCCACCTGATCGTGGTGCGACGACTCAGAGCAGCCTTCAACGGTGCCGCGGCTCTGGATCTCACCCGCATATTGCATGCCGATGCGCCGCATTACCGCGAGCGAACGAACGTTGTGGCGAACCGTGCACGACACGACGGCTTGAACGCCGAGGACGTCAAATGCGAACGCGAGCCCGG
>JASHOE010000057.1 GCA_030041275.1 Streptosporangiaceae bacterium | reverse complement strand
ACCGCGAGTTCGCGCTCGCCAACCGCCACTTCTACGCGATCATGTTCGAGGACGCGATCTCGCGCGGGGAGTTCACGCAGGAGGTCGGCGAGCACGCGATCGCGGCCTTCGGCGCGCTGGTGCAGAAGGTGGAGGCCGCCGCGGCGGCCGGGCGGATCGAGGCGGCGGATCCCACCGAGGTCGCGCAGCAGGTCTGGAGCGCGCTGCACGGCGCCGTCGCCCTCGAGCTCAAGGGCCTGGTGCTGACGCCGGACCCCGAGGCGACCTACCGGGCAACCGTCGACACGCTGCTGCGCGGCCTGACGCCCTGAGACCTCGCCCAGGCGCTACAGCCGAGCACCTTCATGATCCTGGTGGAATTTGCGCGCGCTATCCGCTCACAATCAACCACGATCATGAAAGGCCACTCGCTGGGGGCCGGGTGGAAGGTGATCTGGCCGACTGAGTCAGCCGATGCGGGCGGGCTTGCCTCGGCCGAGCACGCGGGCGAGCGCGAGCTCGACCTCTTCGGCCAGGCCGGGGGTCTCGCCGAAGCCCGTGTCCCCGCCAGCAGAAGCAGACGAAGCATCTGGCGACACGCCTGAGATCGGGCTCACGCCCGCCGCGGCGGGGCTGGGCTCGCGGACGTCACCGCAGTCGCGGCACTCGACCTCGCCGAGCCTGCGCACCAGGTGCACGCTCGAGCAGACCGGGCACTGGTCCAGCTCGGCGGACCAGTCGACCGTCGACTGGCAGGCCGGGCAGATCAGCACCTGGTGATCGGCCCGGACACCCCGCTTCCAGGGGCTCTCACCCCGGTCGGGGTCGACCTGCCGTGCACCACACCGATAGCAGGGCATGAGGATTGCTTCCGATTCTGCCGTTCCGCCAGAACGCGCCCCGTCAGCTGGCTAGTCCAGCTCAGCCAGCGCCTTCTGATACTCGGCGATGTCGCGTGCCTGCGGTATGGGGTTCACGACCCTCCACCGCACGACGCCATTCTTATCAATGATGAACGTGCCGCGCGTCGCTATTCCCATCTTCTCATCGAACACGCCGTAGGCCTTCGCCACCTCGCCGTGTGGCCAGAAGTCGGACAGCAGCCCGAACTCGTAGTGCTCGGCGTCGGCCCACGCGCGGTGCGTGAACGTCGAGTCCACCGACACCGTGAGCAGCTCCACGTCGTCGCGTGACACCTCGGGGAACTCGTCGCGCATCGCGCACAGCTCGCCCGTGCAGACACCGCTGAACGCCAGCGGGTAGAACACGAGCACGACGTTCTTGCTGCCGCGGAAGCCGGAGAGCTTCACGGGCGTGCCGTGCTGGTCCTTCAGCTCAAAATCCGGTGCCTCGTCGCCGACCTCGACAGCCATTGCCGATCCTTTCGCTCACGGTGGGGTGTGCGGGCGGGCAGCAGAGCGGGCCCGCATGCCAGATGAGCACAAGTCTGCCACCAGCGCCGGCCATTCACACCGCCCACCCGGGCGCAGCGCTCAATGCCACGCGGCCCCGGCGCGGCTCAGACGGCTGCTCAGCGCCGTGCCTTGGGCGAGACCAGCCGGCTGCCCGACCAGTCCCTCCCGGCGCTCACGGTAGATGTCTGCGAGAGCCCCGCTGTTGGCGCCGACTCACCGATCTCGCTGGGCTCCACGTGACCGTCCCGGCCCGCCTTGGGCGTGAACAGCCAGATGTAGCCACCGTCGGCGAGCGGTGTCAGCGCGTCGAGCAAGGCCTCAACGAGATCACCGTCCCCGTCCCGCCACCAGAGCAGAACCACGTCGACGACGTCGTCAAAGTCCTCGTCGACGAGTTCCACATCCTTCACCGCGGCGATCGACTCACGAATCTGCTCATCGCAGTCGTCGTCCCAGCCGATCTCCTGCACCACCTGGCCCGGCTTAATGCCAAGCCGCCCGGCCAGGTCGCGCTGGTCCTGCGCCTGGCCCGCGGTCGCGCTCACTGACGTCCTCCTGAGTCCCTCCCCGCCCCCTGCCGGCGCACAGATAGCCCCGCGCCACGCCAGCCAAAGGCGGCCGTAGTCTGATGCGGCGCTGTGAGCGCCGTCACCTCTTGATCGGACAGTTCACACTGGGCAGGCCCAGTGCGCAAGTCACAATTCGCACACAGGCCCAAAACAACGGTCATGGCTTGATCTTCCCCCGCAGCCGGCGCGTTACCCGACCAGCGACAGGCGCACCTGCCTGTCCGGATTATCAGCATTAAGATCTACAATCGCGACGGATTGCCAGGTTCCCAGCGCAAGACGTCCAGACACCACCGGCAGCAGCGTGAACGGCGCCACGAACGCGGGCAGCACGTGAGACCGCCCGTGGCCGCGGGAGCCGTGCGCGTGCTTCCAGCGGTCGTCGGCGGGCAGCAGGTCCGTGAGCACGGTCAGCAGGTCCTGGTCGCTGTGCGCACCGAGCTCGATCACGGCGACACCCGCCGTGGCGTGCGGCACGTACACGTGCAGCAGGCCGTCGCCGCCACCGGACGCCGCACGCGCGAACTCCTCGCATTGCGGTGTTATGTCGTAGACGGAATCGGAGTGCCCCGTGTGCACCCGGATGGTCTCAGTTTTCATGCGGAACGCGGCGCCACGGTGGTCAGGCCTTCGCCTTGCGTTGCCGTGGTGCGGCCTTCGCCCTGCGCGCTGGATGCTCCACGACCGCGTCGGGCCCCGGGAATACGAGGCAGGTATGGCCGTCATCGAACTCGACCAGGTAGGGCGGTGCCCCGCCCGCGTCCCGCACCTCGACGATCACGCCGGTCCGCTCGGGGTGGCCGACGACGTTGCCATGTACGTGCAGCCGGTCTCCGACTACTGCTTGCATGCGCCCACCTCCTTCGCAGGTCCTCCGCTCAGCCCCTGGTCCTACCCAGACTGGCATAGGCAAACAGCGAAGTGAAGGCGCCACGGCTCGCGCGGTGTGGCGTTACCCGCCAGTAGAGATGCGTTCGGGGCACTC
>JASHOE010000056.1 GCA_030041275.1 Streptosporangiaceae bacterium | reverse complement strand
GGATCCGCATCCTGATGTCGGCCTGGGTGAGACCGAAGAACGCGAAGTGCACGCCGAACCCGTCGTCTTCCCAGGCGGCGGGCCCAGACTGACCGAGCAGGTCGTTAAGCCGCTCCTTGCCCTCCGCGGTGAGCCGGTACACGATCCTCGACCGACGCGGCCGGTCGGTTGGCCGGCCCATGCCGCCAGAGTCGGGCACCGGGTCTTCAGCGGCAATCAGCCCGTGGCCAAGCATGTCCTTGAGCGCTGGGTAGAGCGAGCCGTAGCCGAACGCCCGGAACGCGCCGAGCAGCGAGTTCAGCCGCTTGCGGAGCTCGTAGCCGTGCATCGGGGTCTCATGCAGGATGCCAAGGATGGCGAGCTCGAGGACGCCAGAACGCTGGCTGCTCATACCCGCTCGCACCTCGCAATCGCTACCCAACTACCATCGAGGCCGACACCGATCCGCGGCCGCCTCGTTGACCAGGCGGGCGGGAAACAGTCGGCCCGATGTATCGAACTGATACATCGCAACGATATGCGGTGGAGCGTCACGCCGCAAGTCGGGCGCCGTGCGGGCCGAGCTGGACGGCGATGACCAGCCAGGTCTAGGGCCGCGGCCGGATCCGTCGTAACCTGTCGCACATGAGGCGATCGGTCGTTGACTACGGCCTGGCACGGCGAGCGACGCTCGCTGCGGTGCTGGCAGGCCGGACCACTGTGACCGACGTTTGTGATGCCCACCCGTACTTGCTGCGTGCCGCCAAGTTCCATGGCGAGCCGACGGACATCACCTGCCCGATATGCCGGAAGGTGAAGCTGACCCACGTCACGTACGTCTACGGTGACGAGCTCGGCCGCTACGAGGGCAGGGTAAAACGCGGCCCAGAGCTGGACGAAATGGCCGCGGAATATGCCGAGTTCCGGGTCTACGTCGTCGAGGTCTGCCAGAGTTGTGCCTGGAACCACCTCGCGTCGTCATACACACTCGGCACTGGCGAGCCGGCTCCTCGGCGGAGCCGACGAGCCAGGGCCAGCGAGTAGGCGGGGCTCGTCACGGCGGATCTGACCAGCCGCCGGACAGTTCGGCTAGGCGCGGGGATGCCGCAATAGATGCCGGGATAGTGGGTATCGGCAGGTAACGTATGTTGCTTGACGTACCGCCACACGCGAATTGCCGCCGTTCTTTCCCCCAGACAAGCGAGGACGCGTGAGTAACCCAGACTTGCCCGGGCCGTACTGGCAGCAGCAGGACGAGGCTGGTTACCGCACCGGGCGCCGTGCCCGGTCGGTGAGCGCCGACCGCTATGAGCCATGGGACGGCGGGCAGGGCTGGGGCGGCCGAGACAGCGCGAGCCGCGATGATCGCCAGTCGCGCGGGCCTGGCGGGTCCCGGCCCAGCGGAGCACGGCACTCGCGCGGATCCGGGCAGTCAGCAACCAACGGCAACGGCAACGGGAACGGGAACGGCAGGGCGGGGAACCACCACGGCCAGCCGCACCAGGGCGGGAACGGCAACGGAGCCGGGCGGCAGGCGTCGACCTGGACGGGGATGATGGCGGGCCGGTCCCGCGGGGCGCAGCGGGAGCGCGGCGAATCCCGGTGGCAGGAGATCACCGGCAGCTTCAGCCAGACCGCCGATGACCTAAGGAACAGGCTCGGGATCCGCGGTTCTCGGTCTAGCCGGGCGGGGCAGGGCTGGCCAAGCCGGTCCAACGGTTCCGCCAACGGGTCCAACGGCCACGCCAACGGCGCCAATGGTCACGCCAACGGGTCCAACGGTTACGCCAACGGCTCGGGTGGCTCGCGGACCGCGCTGCAGCAGGGCGACGGCTACTGGCGCGGAGACGACCGGACCGGCCGGTTTACCGGAACGCGGACCGCGATCCGGCCGGGATCTGGGCCGGGCGGGACGGGTCGCGGCGGGGGCGGTGGCCGCGGTGGTCGCGGTGGCGGCCGCTGGGATGGCCGCTACCCGCGCACAGCTAGCGAGCGCTTCCGCGCATACCTACGGTCTGGCCGGTGGTGGCGGCACTGGACGGTCAAGAAGGTACTGGCCCTGGCCGGTGGCTGCGTCGCGGCCGTCATCCTGATCGGCGTCGTGGCCTTCTTCATCGTCTATGAGAACACCAAGATCCCGACCGCTGCCGATCTGACCGCCAACTGGCAGTCGTCGATCGTGTACTACGCCAACGGCACCCAGATGGGCACGTTCGACACCAGCCAGAACGGTACGAGCGTCGACCGGCTGCTGCTGACCAGCCCCGAGATTCCGTCGCGGATGACACAGGCGATGACCGCTGCGGAGGACCGGCACTTCTACACCGAGGGCGGCGTCTCGCTCACCGGGCTGATGCGGGCTGCCTATGAGGACGTGCTCGGCCACGGCGTCACGCAGGGCGGCTCGACGATCACCATGCAGTACGCCAAGAACTACTACGCGGGCGTGGACACGGGCCAGAACCTGAGCACCAAGCTCAAGGAGATCATCATCGCGATGAAGCTCGGCCACGATGAGTCCAAGTCGTGGGTGATGACCAACTACCTCAACGAGGTCGACTTCGGCGGCACGAACCTGGGCCTCGGTGCCGCTGCCCTGAACTACTTCAATGTCAACCTCACGAACGCCGGCACCACGCTGACCATCTCGCAGGCCGCGATGCTCGCGGCGATGCCCAACGCACCGGGCTTCTTCAACCCCTCGCCGTCGGGTGGCGCAGGCTACACAGCTCTCAAGGCCCGCTGGCGTTACGTGCTCAGCAACATGGTCCGCGACGGCGACATCACCCAGAAGCAGATGAACGCGCAGGTATTCCCGGTGCTCTCGCCCCCGCCGGCGGGGAACGGCGAAAGCGGCACCACGGGCTACCTGATGGCAATGGTGCGGCAGCAGCTCACCGCCCCGGCTGCCGACGGCGGCTACGGCCTGACGGACAAGCAGATCAACACCGGCGGCTACAAGATCTATACGACCTTCAAGCCGGCCATGATGACCGCGCTCACACGCTCGATCGACCAGCAGATCGCGGTCATGAAGACAGAAGCCGCCGAGCAAGGCATGGCGCCGATGCAGACCTACGACCGGATCGGCGCGGTGCTGGAAGACCCGACGACCGGCGGAATCCTGGCCATCTATGGCGGCCCCGGCTATGAGAGCGGCTGCACAGATGACTGCTGGATCAACATGGCCGAGTCGCCTCAGCCAGTCGGCTCGTCGTTCAAGCCGTACGTGCTGTCGACCGCGGTGAACGAGGGCATGAACGTCTTCACCAGCCAGCTCAACGGCTTTTCACCTATCTGGATCCCGGATTCGCCCGCGAACGAGACGACGACCGAGGACACGCTGTCGCCGACGAGCCCGCCGCCGGGGGTCTCGGCGCAGGCGAACGGCGGCTGGTCGCCGTCGCCCGATACGCCTGGCGCCATCTACTACTTCAAGTTCGACGAGACCAGCGAGAACTCGAAGGCGCCGCTGGCGGTCAACGTGGCAGCGGCCATATCGTCCGACCCGGCGTTCGAGGATCTAGCGCATCGCGACGGCATCCAGAACGTCATCAACATGGCGCAGCAACTGGGTGTGGGTCAGACCGCATTCGTCCAGCCGTGCCTCAACCCCGCGAGCCAGTCGCCCACGGCCACCCAGGCCGAGATCATCGCCGACTGCAACGACCTCAACGGCCCCAGCTGGATGAGCGGAAAGACTGTCGTTCCTGGCTATGGGCTGCAAACGAGATTCGGCGAGAATTCCAAGCTCGACACCGCCGGTTCGCCCGCCATGGCGATCGGTGAAGGCCCGCTGACGCCGATCGAGCAGGCCTCGACGTTCGCGACATTCGCCGACGACGGCACGTACCACACGCCGCATGTGATCGCGGAGTTGCAGCTGAACAACAGCACGGTGCCGAACCACGTCATCACCAGGCAGGTGCTGAGCAAGGCGGCGGCTGCCGATGTCGACTGGGCGCTGTCTTTCGACAACCAGATGACGGATGGCACCGCGTTCGCCAACGTCCCGTTCCGGCGCGGCGACGTGATCGGCAAGACGGGTACCATCGGCGTGGACCAGGTCGCGTCGCAGGCGTGGTTCAACGGATCGACGCCGGACCAGGACTCGCTGTCGATAGCGCTGTTCACCAACGACCCCGGCACAGAGAACCTGGACAACCTGCCGTATATCAACGGGACGCAGGGCTCACAGGGTGGTGGCTGGCCGGCCGACATCTGGAACGCGTTCATGACTTCCGAGTTCTCCAACGAGGCGGCGGTCCCGCTGTTCCCGACCACCAACGGCGCCCCGTTCGTGACCTGGATCCAGGCGACGACGAAAAAGCAGCCGGCCTGCTCGCTCCAGCAGTTCATGCAAGGCCAGGCTGGCCAGCAGTGCACGTGCCCGAAGCACTCAGTGCTGTGCGGCTTCGGGAACAACGGCGGCGGAGGCAACAACGGCGGGAATCCCTCGCCAGGTCCTACGTCGACACCCTGTACGCAAGGACCGCCTTTCGGCGGCGGCGGGAATCCGTGCGCGACGCTGCCGCCGACGGGAGGCACCCCGAGCACGGGCGCGAGCATTCTGATCGGTGGCGCGTCTTCGGCGACGGGCAGCCCGCCCCTGCTTGTTGCCGATGAAGCCACGGTGACCCGGTTGAGGAGTCCCCAGCTAGCGCTGGCGTGATGCGGCAGGCCGCCCGCGCCTAGCCGAGCTTGGCTCGCAGCCACCGCATGTCGGCTGCCGCGTCGGGCGTCTCGCAGATCGCGGTCGCCCCGGCGGCCCGGATGACGTCCACGAGCACGGCCGGATCGATCTGGCCGGACTCCATGCCGGCGTGCCGGTCCCGCCCCGAACCGAACTCGTCCCGCGAGTTGTTGCAGTGGACGAGGTCGATGCGGCCGGTGATCGCGGTGACGCGCGCCACGATCGTCGCCAGATCCTCGCCGGAGGAGAACGCGTGGCAGGTGTCGAGGCAGAAACCGATCTCCCCGCCACCATCATCGGCGGCACTGCCGATCGCGTCCCAGAGTCGGCCGATGGCATCCAGGCCCCGTGCCATCGCTCCGTCCCCTCCGGCGGTGTTCTCGATCAGCATGGGCAACGGCCGCTCGATCCGCTCGATGGCCTTTCGCCAGCTGTCGTAGCCCTCGTCAAGGTCCACGCCCGAGGTGACGTGGCCGCCATGCACGATGAGTCCCTTGGCGCCGACCGCGGCGGCTGCCTTCAGCTGCTGGTCGAGCAGCTTGCGGCTGGGGATCCGGATCCGGTTGTTCGGCGACGCGACGTTGATCGTGTAGTAGGCGTGGACGTATCCGTCGATACCTGAGTCGGCGAATGCCGCCCGCAGCGCGTCCGGCTCCCGAGGAAATGTCGGCGCCTTCCACCCCTGCGGATCGCCGAGGAAGAACTGTACGGCCGCAGCGCCGATGGCCTCGGCCTGCTCCAGCGGGTCGCCCTCATGGACGTGAACACCGATGCGCGTCATCTGCCGAGCGTATCGAGAGCTGCCCGCACGACGGCAGGCAACGCATGCCGACCGACGAGCCGCAGGCAGTCAGCTAGGTCGGCAGGACGCTCCGGCGGCTATCCGAAGCCGCCGTGCGCGATCCCGAGGCCCATGCCCACGAAGGCGCCGACGAGCCCCGTCACGATGAGGACGCGCTGTTCGCGCGTGGCCGAGATCAGCTGCAGGTACAGGCCGCCTACAAAGGTAACGAGGCCGATGATCGTCGCGGCCAGGTGGGCGTGGACGACGATGCCCAGGGCAAACGCGGCTATTCCGGCGAAGAACGCCAAGACGGCGCCGACGTTCAACAGCGGGTGCCGCCGCCCGTCGCTGTTCAGCGTGACTGCTGGCACGTGAGCGCGGGCGGGCCGGGTGGTGACTGCCTGGCGCATCGCTACCCCTATCGACGTGATCAGGATCGCTGTGCAGACCTCTAGCCACCAGTGTGTTCCCGTCCTGCCAAGAATGGAACCCAGCGCGCCTGGCCGCCGGTCCGACGGCTCACAGGCTGTCAGGCCAGGCTGGTAAGCTGACGCAGCCGCGTGCGGGTCGCGAGACCTGCAGTGGCTCCTCCTGTCACGGAGATACCGTGACCGCCTGAGTCCGAAGGAGGCAGGTCAGGCCATGCGCCAGTACGAGATGATGATCATCCTGGATCCGGCCCTCGAAGAGCGGACGGTGCAGCCGTCCCTGGATCAGTTTCTTAAGGTCGTGACCACAGCGGGCGGGACCGTCGACAAGGTGGATGTCTGGGGTCGTCGTCGGCTCGCCTACGAGATCGACCACAAGTCCAAGGGCATCTACACCGTCATCGACCTGAACGCGGAGCCAGCGACCGTCAAGGAGCTCGACCGCCAGCTCAACCTCAACGAGGCGGTGCTGCGTACTAAGGTCGTCAGGCCCGACCTGCACTGACACCACCCCGGTCGGCACCGGCCAACCAAATCCGGCAGCACGAGCTCGACTTCAGACCCAATCGATCGAGCGGGAGTCCCCCGATGGCAGCAGGCGATACCACCATCACGATTATCGGCAACCTTGTCGGTGACCCGGAGCTTCGTTACACCCCGACCGGCCAAGCGGTGGCTACGTTCCGGGTCGCGTCCACGCCCCGGTACATGGACCGCAACACGAACGAGTGGAAAGACGGCGAGTCGCTTTTCCTGTCGTGCAATGTGTGGCGCCAGGCCGCCGAGAACGTGGCGGAGAGCCTGCAGCGCGGGATGCGCGTGATCGTCGTCGGACGGCTCAAGCAGCGCTCTTACGAGACCAGGGAGGGCGAGAAGCGAACCGTGTACGAGATCGAGGCCGACGAGGTCGGCCCGTCGCTGCGGAACGCATCTGCCAAGGTCAACAGGTCGAATCGGTCGACCGCCGGATTCAGCGGCGGCCAGGGCGGAGCCAGCGGGCAGGCCGGGTATGGTGGGAGCTCCGCAGCGCGCCCGACCGACGACCCATGGGCTGCCGAACCTAGCGACAGCGGATTCTCCGACGAGCCTCCCTTCTAACAGACTGGCTCGGCCATTCGGCCGGGACTACCGACATATCAGTAACCGACCATCCCCGCCGCAGGCGGGGCTCTGCTAACCATCCCGGCCCGTCGGCTGGGACTGCGAAGGAGCACCACGATGGCCAAGCCACCAATCCGCAAGCCGAAGAAGAAGGTCTGCCTTTTCTGCCAGGAGAAGGTGACCAGGGTGGACTACAAGGACACCGGGCTGCTGCGGAAGTTCATCTCTGACCGCGGCAAGATCCGCGCCCGCCGCGTCTCCGGCAACTGCACGCAGCACCAGCGCGACGTCGCGACCGCGATCAAGAACGCACGCGAGATGGCGCTGCTG
>JASHOE010000362.1 GCA_030041275.1 Streptosporangiaceae bacterium | reverse complement strand
GACGCCGTGCACACCATGTACGACCGGCACACCGAGGACAACCCGCACATCCCGTGCTGGATGATCGTCGACCAGCGGTACCGCAACCGCTACGTCTTCACCGGCGTGCCACCGCGTAAGCCGCTGCCGCGACGCTGGTACGCGGCGGGAGCGGTGTTCAAGGCCAGCTCGCTCGCTGACCTGGCTGGCCAGATCGGCGTGTCCGCCGACGGGCTGGCCAAGACCGTGGACCGGTTTAACGACTTCGCCCGGGCCGGTCACGACGCGGATTACGGTCGCGGTAACTCGGCGTACGACCGTTACTACGGCGACCCGAATCGCAAGCCAAACCCGAACCTGGCGCCGCTGGCCGAGCCGCCGTTCTATGCCGTCAAGATCGTGCCAGGCGACCTCGGCACCAAGGGCGGCCTTCGCAGCGACGAACGGGCCCGGGTGCTGCGCGCCGACGGCAGCGTGATCGGCGGCTTGTACGCCGCTGGCAACACCAGCGCCCTGGTCATGGGGCGCAGCTACGCCGGGCCCGGCGCCACCATCGGGCCGGCCATGACATTCGGCTATCTGGCTGCGCTCGACGCAGCAAACGCATAACCAGCCACCGCTGAGACAGCTACCGGTGAGCCTGACATCGGCAGACCAGCTCTGCGGCTCAGTCCCTGACGCGGCAGAATCGGCCCATGGCTGTCGCGCGCGCTATCGGGCTATTCATCGCCGCCGGGCTCGCCGAGATCGGGGGCGGCTATCTCGTCTGGCGATGGCTGCGTGAGGGGGCGCCGGTCGTTCTCGGCATTCTCGGCGCCGCCATCCTGGTGTTGTACGGCGTGATTCCCACGCTGCAACGCAGCCACGACTTCGGCCGGATCTACGCCGCGTACGGCGGCGTGTTCGTCGTGGCCTCGCTGCTGTGGGGGTGGGGGGTCGACGGCAGCCGCCCGGATCGGTTCGACGCCATCGGCGCCGTCGTGGTGCTCGCCGGGGTCGCGATCATCTACTTCACGCCGCGCGGCTAGACCCTGGGGTTTTGCGTGCCGGACCGGGACGGGACAAGCTGAGCCCATGGACGCACGCTGGCCGGCCGCCGTCAAGATCATCGCGAGCCTGTTCGCGAGCGAAGGTGCAGCCGACTACCTGGGGGAGCCGGTGAGCCAGGCCGCCCACATGCTGCAAGCCGGCGCGCTCGCGGAGCAAGCCGGCGCCGCGCACGAGCTGGTCGCGGCGGCGCTGCTGCACGACGTCGGTCACTTCACCGGCGCGCGGACCGGCCAGGACCTGATGCGCGGCACCGACAACTTGCACGGCGAACAGGGTGCTGCCTGGCTGGGCCAGTGGTTCGGCCCGCAGGTGACCGAGCCCGTCCGGCTGCACGTCAGCGCCAAGCGATACCTGTGCGCGGTGGAGCCGGGCTACTTCTCCAGGCTCTCCCCGGCGTCGGTCTATACCCTCGGCGTCCAGGGCGGCCCGATGTCGGCCGACGAGATCACCGAGTTCGAGGCCAGCCCCTACGCCGGGCCGGCCTGCCAGGTTCGACGCTGGGATGATCAGGCCAAGGACCCGGCCGCGGCCGCGCCGCCCTTCGAGCACTTCGCCCCGCTGCTCGCCGCGCTGGCACGGTAGGACGGCGATACTGGGCTGAGCGGCCGGCGTCGAGCGGCCGCGGAAGGGGGCGTGGTCGTGCTGCGCTATCACCGGGTGGTGGTCAAGCTCAGCGGCGAGGCGCTAGCGGGCGAGGCGCGGTCCGGCGCGGATCCGGCGAGCCTGGCCAGGGTTGCCGACGAGTTCCTAGCGGTGCGGGAGCTCGGCGTCCAGATCGCGGTCGTCATCGGCGGCGGCAACTTCTTCCGCGGCCGGATGGCGGCGGGCTGGGGTATCAGCCGGGCCGAGGCGGACAACATCGGCATCCTCGGCACGGTCATGAACGGGCTGATGCTGCGCGGCGCGCTCACCGCGCGCACCGACATCGACGTCCGGGTCATGACGGCGATCCCCATTCAGACCGTCGCAGAGCCATTCATCCGGCTGCGCGCGATCCGGCACCTGGAGCGCGGGTCCATCGTGCTGCTCGCAGGCGGCATCGGGCAGCCGTACGTGACGACCGACTACCCGGCGGTTCAGCGCGCGCTCGAGCTCGAGGCGGACGCGCTGCTGGTCGCCAAGCGCGGCGTCGACGGCGTCTACGACAGCGATCCGAACGTCAACCAGAGCGCCCGGCGGTACGAGCACCTCACCTACGACGAAGCGCTCGCGGTCGGCGTGCGCGTGATGGACACCAGCGCATTCGTGCTCGCCAATGAGCAGGCGCTCACCATGCACGTGTTCGACGTCGCCGCCACCGGGGCGATGCGCCAGATCTGTGAGGGCGCTGACCTCGGCACCCGGATCAGCCCCAAGGAATAAGGGGAACGGGCTGGCTTTCCTGCCCCGTTGCGCGTCGCCACCCGGCTAACCCCCTCGAAGCGGGCCTACCTGGCCTCGCCAGCGCGCGCCAGTGCGGGGCGTGGCCGTCTGAACGATCGGGTCGGTCCGTGGCCGGTGGCATGGTGATCGTGACCTGCGTGCCTGCCCCCGGCTCGCTGGTGATATCGACGCTGCCGTGCTGTGCGCGGATGAGCTCGACGACAATGGTCAGACCGAATCCGCTTCCGCCTGCCATGGCCGACGACTGCCGGCCCCGGAAGAACCGTTCCGTGACGTGTGGCAGTTCGTCGGCCGGTATCCCTACGCCGGTGTCGCTCACGCGAAGCCACGCCCGTTCCCCCGCGTCTGACCCGGTCGCCAGGGTCACGATGCCACCGGCCGGGGTGTATTTGATCGCGTTGGTCAGCAGATTCGTGACGACCTCGCGCATGCGCTCGGCCTCGCACAGCACCCGCGCGCTGGACAGCTCTGTCCGCAACGTGAGGGCAGCCATCTCAACCGGCGCGGTCAGCGCGGCCGCGGCCTGGGCTGCGATGTCCGCCAGGTCGCCGTTGGTGAGCTGCAGCTGCAGAGCGGCGGCCTCCGCCGCGGCGAGCGCTCGCAAGTCATCGAGGAGCCGACCGAGCCGCAGCACCTCATCGCGGAGTGAGCCAAGATTCTCCGGGGTTGGCTCGGTTATCCCGTCGAGCATCGCTTCATGCCCGGCCTGCAGCACCGCAACGGGTGTCCGCAGTTCATGCGCGACATCCGCGACGAGATTGCGATGCGCGCGTTCCTGACGATCCACCGCGTCGCTTGCCTTGTTGAAGCCGTCAACCAGTTCGCCCAGCTCACCCATCGCGCGAACGTCCTTGATCCGGACGTCACGATCGCCCTCGCCACGGGCACGGATCGCCGCTACCGTGCGGTCGATGGGCGCAGTGATTCGCCTGGCGATGACCACCGACACGATGAGGGCCAGCAGGACCGCGATCAAGGCGGCGTACACGCGCCACGGCCACCGCTGGGACTGAAATCTGGCAGCTTCGGCGGTAACTCCGCGAGCGTCGAACCGGAGATTGGCGGAGCCCACCCGATGACCGTCTGCGAATACCGAACCATGGGACATCGGACCACTGTTGAGACTCGCGAAGCCCGGTGACGTTGCCACCACGCGCCCCGCCGTGTCGGTGATCTGAACACCGGCGTCGAGTTGCCCGGCAACGCCGAGAACAGGGCCGAGCCGGGCGTGCTGCCAGCCGCCACCGCCCGCGTACGCCCCGCCCGCAGCTGTCGCCACAGCCCCGGTCGCTGCAGCTGCCTGCTGCCGGACGAACCGATCGAATGAGCCTAGGCCCGTGACCGTGGTGATGGTCGCGTCCACCACGACAGAGGCAAAAGCGATCACCAGGAATGCCGCAATGATGCGGCGCCCGAGTTGGCCGATCCCCATGACGGGGCGGCTTCGGTGATCAGCCATCTGCAGGAAGCTCGCGCCGCTTGCCTCCGATCAGGCACCCACGACGCCAGCATCGGCGCCGGGCACCGGGACGCCGTAGCCAGGTCACGCCGGGAGCGGCAGCGCCGCAGTCGCGGCAGCAGCCGATGGCTGGTGCGGACCGCTGCTCGCAGGCGCGGGCCAGGGCACCGTCGGCCCGGCCGGCACGACCTGCGCTGGCTGTGGTGCTGACCTGGCCCGCAACGAGTTCCACGCCACTTGCTGCAGGGCGCAGTCGGGGCAATGGCGGGCCTGCGGCTCCTCTGTCAGCCATTCCTCGGGCATGCGCTGCCCGCAAGTGGCGCACAGACCGTAGGTGCCGTCGTCGATCCTCGCCACGGCGTCCTCGATCGCAGCCAGATCCTCGAAGGCGCGGGTTGTCCTCGCGGGTAGCGAAGGCAGGGCCGTCGGCTTGGCCAGCTGGTCGTCACCGACGCTGGCGGTGCCGCTGCAGGCGGCCGAGAGGGCCACGCACTCTTCCAGCTTGCGCTGCCAGAGTGCGTCAAGCGCCGCGCGCCGGCGCACCCGGCCAAGATAAGAGCTGTCCTCGTCAGCTACGGGTTGGGCCTGATTTGCCCTGCTAACTGTCGAGTTCATCCCGGTGCCTCCGGCTTCCTCGGCATTGCCCGCGTTCACGAGTACTGAACTACCCAGCTCTGTACTGCGCGTGCCGCCGCCGTGGAGATCAGGTGAAGAGAATCACACCGGCCGACGCCTCGATGGACCGGATTGTGCGGCTTGCAGCCAACATCGGCGCATCCAGCCACGTGGCCGACTGGCTTGCGGATGGGTCGACGTCAAGCCGCAGCGGGCCGCTTCCTCAGCACGTCGATGACGACGCCCAGGCCAAGCACGCCCCCCGGAACCAGGGTCACCAGCGCGGGAATCTGGTATCGCCAGGAGAACACGAACAGGTCGGACACGAGTAGCAGGAAGACCGCGGATCCGAAGCAGAGCAGGCAGCCGAGGGCGAGCTGGCGGGTGCGCGGGTCCAGCCTCCGGCGCGCCAAAGCGACGAGCGACCCGGCAAGCCCGGTGATGGTGAAGAGCACCAGCAGCGGGCCGGGGGTGTAGCCGCCATCAAGCTGGTAGTGGTGCAGGAAGTCCGCAACCGGTCGCCAGACCGTCGGCTGACCGCCGCCGAACTGGAGGACTATGGCGCTGACCTCCTGCTTTGTCGCGTGCGGCGAGAAGTAGGGGAAGGACTTGGCGAACTGCCAGCGGGTGATCGGCGGATCGCCGGCCGCGGTGTGCCGGCTCACGGCGAACAGTTTCAGCACGTCCCGCCCGTAGGCATCGAGGATGCGCAGCGGCTGCTGCTTCAGCACGCTGGAGTTGAAGCTCGTGATCGTGCTGTCCACCTCGGCACGAGGCAACGTGCGGTAGATGGCCTGCACCGGCGAGGCAGGGTTGAAGGCCAGGTAGTCGTCGCCCTTCGCCTGCGCCGCGGGGTCCGGGCAGATTGCGCGCTCTGCTGCGGTGAGCCTGATCGTGGCGCAGTCCACCGCCGCGGCGGTCCGGCCGTACAGCGACGTGACGCCTTGATGGGACAGCCCGAACGGTCCGCCGGACAGAGCGGAGCCCGCGCTGTAGGCGAGGATGGGCAGGGCGAACGCGACGCACAGCGCAGCCGCCTTGCCGACGGAGCGGCGCCAGCCGCCGCCGGCCACAAGCACGAAGGTGACCGCGGGCAGCACGAGGGCCTCCCCGACCTGCGCCACGGTGGCCGAGGTGCCGAGCACCAGCCCGGCCGCGACGACTCGCCGCCAGCCCGGATCCGGCCGCCACAGCAGGACCGCGAGACCCGCAACGATCAGCGCCTCGAACCAGGTCGTGGGCATGATCGTCTGCTCCTGCTGGAGCTGGTAAGCGTCGAGCAGGACCGGCGCGATGGCGAGCGCGGCGAGCCAGCGGGAGGCTCCCCGGCGCAGCAGGAGCACGTAGATCACGATGGCCATCGCGAGGCCGAGCAGGTGCTGGATCGCGGTGACCGTGTTGAGGTTCGCCACGAACAGAATCGCTCGCAGCGGCGCCTTGTACCCCTCCGGGTCATTGCCCTCGGAGTTGTAGAGGTATTTGACGGAGTCGATGTAGAACAGGGCGGGCCGGTAGGCGAGCTGGGCCAGGACCCGTAGCACTACGCCCATCGCGAGCAGCACGACTGCCAGCCAGTGCTGCCGCAACGTGGCGGCGACCGCAGCCCGCCGGGTGGCCCCTGTCGCAGTCGCCGGGACGGCGTCGGTAGCAGTGGCGGAGGGCTGGACGAGCCCGTTCCCCGAAAAAGCGGCCACCAGGGGATCGCGGTCAGCCGGTGCGCCGCGCCCGGCCGGCGGCTTGGCCATCGTCATACTCGGCCGGGGGGAACCCAGCCCCCGCTGGAGTGCCAGAGGGCGAGCACCACGGTGACGATGGTCAGCCATCGCGTCATCCGGTTGCGCGGCACCTGGGTCAGGGCTACCCAGGGAAGCGCGGTGTACCAGGCGAACACCCAGGGCGACACCACCACCCAGGCGTAAGTCAGCGCGAATGGCGCGACAACCTCGCGCGGCTGGTCCGCGGAGATGCGCCGGTAGACCAGCCACGCGACGATGAACATGCAGGTGATCCACCCGATGCTGATGGGCAGGGCGAGGCTCACCTTGTATTGCTTGGCGATGTAGTAAGGGATCCACCAGGGTGACGGCAGCGTTACCCAGCGTGATCCCTCAAACACTGGTTTCAGTGAGTCGAGGCCATAGACGCTGTACTCGAGGGAGACGGTAGCCATCGCCACCAGCGCGATCCGGGCGAGGCGCAGGTATTCGCGACGCTGCAGCAGCGGCCAGGCCAGGCCGAGCGCGACCAGCCCAGCGGTGATCTTCACTCCGCAGCCAAGGCCGATCACCAGGCCAATCGCTACGTCAGACCAGACGCTGTTGAATCGCCGGGCGAGCTGAATGGCGGTGATCGCGGCCGCTGCCACGAACGTGTCGAAGTGCCCGCCGCCGACGAGCTGCTGGATGAGGACGGGGTTAGCGGTCCAGAACAGCGTCGCCCGCACCGGGTCGTCGGAGGTCTTGAGCAGCAGCAGGCCGACCGCGAGGAACATCGCGCCGTTGAGCATCATCAGCACCCAGATGGTCGTCTGGGCACTGTGGCCGCCGATCGTGGCGGCGAAGTTCTGGATCCACGTTGCGACCGGACCGTAGACGGACGGCTGGTGCTCCCATAGCAGGCCGACGATGCTGAAATAGCTTCCCGGCCGCGAGCCGTCATGCACCTTGAGGAACAGCAGGCTGTTCGCCGAGTACGGGTCCCGGCCGAGCGAGGCGATCCGGCCGTAGGCCGCATAGCTGGCGGTGTCCGAGGAGCCTACCGGGGTGAGGCAGACCATGATCCCGACGACGATGGTGCTGGCGAGCATGAGCTTGCGCGGGTCGGGCCGCCAGCCCTGGCTGTGGGCCCACAGCATCCCGGCGAGACCAAGGCACGCGAGGATGTCGCCGCTGTAGAGGATCGTCGCGGTGACGATGTCGTGCGGGCCGTTGTTGGGCGGGACGTGCTCTGGGTTGAGCACCTTCGACACCAGGTCGGTCAGCGGCAGCCAGATATAGCGCAGGGTCTCAGCGTTCGGGCCTGTTGCGCCGACGATCATGCCGAACAGCAGGCCCAGCAACGCGAGAGTGACCGCGACCCTCGGGTGCGCGAGCCGGCTCCAGGACAGCTTGCGGATGACCGTGCTCATCAGGCGCTCGACCGGACCGGTCGGTTCGAACGGCCGCGGTGGCACGGCATGACGCGGCGGCGCGGCGTGGCGGGCCGACGGGACGGCTTCGGTGTGATCCATCACACCCGGGCGACCCGCGGGTGTGCCATCGGCCAGCCCGGTTCCGTCACCGGAGCCGGTTGCCCCGGACTCCGCCTGCTTAACCGGTCCGGGTGAATCGGCTGGGCTGGCGGACACCTGCGTCACGCGCCCACCTCCGTCACGACCTGCTCGGTCAGCTCTCTTTGTGCCCGCCTCGGCGCTGCTAGGACTCCCCGGATACTTTCTTACAGCTCAGCCGGAACCCCTGACGGCGGGCCTTCGATCAGCGTAAGGCGACCGCAGAAGGCGCCGCGCCGGATTCGTGTGAAATCGTACCCGCTGGTCCGAGCGGAATGGCAGCCGGAGTCGTGGAGCCGTAACCTCGCGCGATTACTCTCCGTTGCCATCCCTTTCGGGCGAGCGGTCGCCTGAACCATCGAATAGATCGTAGAGAGTGCGCTCGCGAACCCACCCCTCGACCGGGTCCTACCACCAGCACCACGATCAGCGCGAGGAAGCCGCCCGCAAGCCACGCGACAGCGACGACCGGGAGGTCGATGACGAGCAGCGCCCACAGGATCGGCCTGGCCTTCATTGGTGACCTCCGCCAGCCGTCGCGGTTCTCGCGCTCGCCGCGGAGATCCTCTCACGCTGGTCTTGGGCGGTCGATGAGTTGGCTCGCGGTCCTGGATAAAGGCAGCGAAAACTGGCAACGTGCGGCTGACTGCCCGCAACTGATTCACCTTCAACGGGCGATGCGGATGGCCGCGGGACGGGGCAAACGTAGCCAGAGGCGTGCTGCAGAAGCCAGGTCAGTAACGGGGCAGCCTGGGCGGCATGCGCGACGGGAGTCATCATGCGCAAGGCCGCCATTACCTGCGGCGTGGTCGGGCTCATTCTGCTTATCGTCGGCGGGCTGCTCGCCTGGTGGATCACCCCCTCCTACGTCGCTCAGGTGCCGAGCAATTACAACAAGACCCGCACCTACGACGGCACGATCCACAAGCTGTTCGAGCCCGCGGCGCTCACTGGCGCCAACCCGGCGGCCGCCATCAAGACGAACCTGCCGGCGACGCTGACCGACAACGTCAGGGTGCTACAGACGTCAGGAAGCAGCGCTCTTGTGCAGGACACGCGGATCATCAAGGCGTCTGGCAGCCAGGTGTCGAAGTTCGTCTCGCACTACTCGGTCAACCGGAAGAGCCTCGAGGCAACGGCGCCGCACCCCAGCAGCTGGATCGTGACGCCCGCCAAGGGCCTGACGGTGAGCTGGCCATTCGGCGCCAAGAAGCAGAACTACACCGGCTGGGTGCCCCTCACCAACACGACGACGCCCCTGAAGTTCGTGGGCGAGTCGAAGCAGGGCGGCATCAATACCTATGCATACCGGGCCACCGTGCCCCCGACGCCGATCACGAACAACCAGGTCCTGGGCACTCTGCCGTCATCGCTGCCGACCTCGCTGGTGCCCAAGCTGATCGCGGCCGGGCTGATTACGCCGGCCCAGGCGGCGAGCCTGGCGACTGTGTTCCCGCACGCCACGAGCATCCCGCTCGGCTATACCTACCAGGCCGTTAACACGTATTTCGTGGCCCCGGCCACCGGGCTGGTCGTGAACGTGGCCAACAACGAGACCGAGATGGCCGCAGTCAAGCTGCCGACTGGCACGCTCGCCCCCGTGACCCCGGTGCTCTCTGACAGCTACCACGCCAGCCCGTCGAGCCTTTCGGCCGCGGTGTCCGATGCGAACAACGGCAGCAGCGCGATCACCGCCCTTGGCGTGGCGGTGCCGATCGCGTTCGCGGCGCTCGGCTTCCTGCTCCTCGTGGCGGCCGTCCTGCTGTGGCTGCGCAAGCGCAGCAGGGGCAAGCCGGTCGACGTGGATCACGGGCAGCGTCACCCGAGCCCGGCAGGCCGCATCACCTAGTTCTGTTCGCCGCCGCGTCAGCGAACTAACATTCTCGGCCAGAGCGGGGTGAAAGTCGTGGAGCGGCACCGGCTGCTCCGGGCGATCACGGCCGGGAGGGCGAGCGCGGATGGCACCGATCGACCGCCGGGTGCGGATCTGGGCGTGGTTTGTCAAGCGGCAGGGCTCGGTCGGCACGAAGAGCGACGCCGACATCATCGCGATGCAGGCCCGGCACACACCAAGCAACGCGGTGGTCAACCGGATCTTCGGGTCGGTGGTGGCCGGCACTGACCTGCGTGACCTGACCATCAGCGGCCCCGGCGGCGACATCCCGCTGCGGGTCTACCGGCCCGCCGCTCGCGGTTCGGGCGCCCGCCCGCTCGTGCTGTATATCCATGGCGGCGGATTCGTCTTCGGCGACTTGCGCATGGGCGACTGGATGTGCAGCTCCGTGGCGGTCACCGTGGGCGCTGTCGTCGTATCGGTCGACTACCGCCTGGCGCCGGGGCACCCGTTCCCCGCCGCCGTCGACGACTGCTACGCGGCCGTGACCTGGGCTGCCGAGAACGCAGCCGATCTGGGTGCAGCGGGCATCGCAGGCGCGGCGCCCCGGATCGGCGTGATGGGGGAGAGCGCAGGGGGCAATCTGTCTGCGGTGATGTGCCTGCTGGCCAGGGACCGCAGCGGCCCGCAGATCAGCCATCAGGCCCTGCTCTACCCGCCCACCGACATGACGCGCCGGCCGTCGACGGGGGCGAGCTCGCTGATCATCTCCGAGCCGGACATGCAAACGTTCCGGCGGCTCTATCTGGGCGACGCGGATCCCGCCGACCCGCGGCTGTCGCCGCTTCTCGCCGCCGACCACAGCGGGCTGCCCCCGGCCTTGATCCAGGTGGGCGAGCACGACCCGCTGCGCGAGGACGGGGTTCGCTACGCCGCAGCCCTCCGGTCAGCCGGGGTGCCGGTGCGCCTCACCGAGTACGTCGGCGTGCCACACGGCTATCTGAACTTTCCTGGCGTCTGCCGGAGCGCAACCCAGGCCATGGCCGAGGTCTGCGCGGAGCAGTCCGCTGCACTCGTTCAGCCGCAGCCAGAGGGCACTGGCATGGTGGCCTGATCGCGGTGGAGTCCTTCGCCGGGAAGCTGGCCGTGGTGACCGGGGGTGGCTCAGGCATGGGCCGCGAACTGGTCCGCCAGCTGGTGGCGGACGGATGCTCGGTGGCGGCCTGCGACTGGCAGGCCGGGGCGGTGGGGGACGTCGTTGCTGCGGTCCGATCGGGCGCACCACCTGGCGTTCGGGTCACGAGCCATGCCTGCGACGTGGCCGATGAGGCCCAGGTCCTGCGGTTCCGCGACGAGGTGCTTGAGCAGCACTCGGTCGACCACGTCGATCTGGTCTTCAACAATGCTGGCGTGGGCGGGGCGGCCAGTTTCGTCCTCGACAGCCGGGAGAAGTGGGAGCGAACGTTCGCTGTCGATTTCTGCGGGGTGTACTACTGCACGCGAGCGTTCCTGCCGTTGCTGATAGCCAGCGGAGACGGAGTGCTCGTCAATACCTCCAGCGTGGACGGGTTCTGGGCCACTTTGGGCCCTGGGCTGCCCAACACGGCCTATGCCACGGCCAAGTTCGCCGTCAAGGGGTTCACCGAGGCACTCATCGAGGACTTGCGCATAAACGCGCCGCAGGTGCAGGTGGCGCTCGTGATGCCGGGGCACGTGGGCACCGACATCATCGCCAATAGTCGCCGCGCAGCCGGCCTGCCGAGCCCGGAGGCCATGAGCCTCGCTCAGCTCGAGGAGCTGATCCCGCCGGGGGCGCGCGCCGGGCTGGTCCGGGTCGGCCGGCTGCCTGCGAACCCATCGGCCGACGATCTCCGCCAGGCGCTGAGCTGGCTCGAAGCCAGCTTCCGGGACAAGGCGCCGCTGACGGCCGCTCAGGCGGTTGCGATCATCCTCGCGGGTGTGCGATCCGGGACCTGGCGCATCCTCGTCGGCAGGGATGCGGGGCTGCTCGACGCGGCGGTGCGCGCTAAGCCGGAGGCCGCCTATGACTATCCCGCGTTGTTTCAGGACGTGGCGGCTCGTGCCAAGGAGGGCTCGCAATAGCCTCCGGGGCACCGCGCGAACCCGTTGGGTCGAGCTCGCGCGATGCCCCGTGCGGTGTGTGTCAGGCCAGGTCGAACCGATCGAGGTTCATGACCTTGTCCCAGGCGGCCACGAAGTCGTGCACGAACTTCTCCTGCGAGTCGTCGGTCGCGTAGACCTCGGCGATCGCGCGGAGCTGGGAATTCGATCCGAAGACCAGATCGAACCGGCTGCCGGTCCACTTCAGCTCGCCGGTCCCGCGGTCACGGCCCTCGAAAGTGTCCTCGGCCTCGGAAGTCGCCTGCCACGCCGTGCCCATATCGACCAGGTTCACGAAGAAGTCGTTGGTCAGCGCCTCTGGCCGGTCGGTGAACACACCCAGGCTGGACTGGTCATAGTTCGCGTTCAGCACTCGCAGGCCGCCGACCAGCACCGTCATCTCAGGCGCGGTGAGCAGCAGCTGACCCGCCCGGTCGACGAGCACGTGCTCCGCCAGCCGCGGCTGCAGCTTGCCGAGGTAGTTACGGAAGCCGTCTGCGGGCGGCTCCAGGACGGAAAAGGACTCCACGTCCGTCTGGTCCTGAGCGGCGTCCGTGCGGCCGGGCGCGAACGGCACCTGCACGTCGTACCCGGCGTTCTTGGCCGCCTGCTCCACCGCAGCGCAGCCGCCGAGCACGATCAGGTCGGCCAGGGAGACCTGCGTCCCGCCCGCGTGCGAGCCGTTGAACTCGCGCTGGATCCGCTCCAGGGTCGGCAGGACGGCAGCGAGCTCGGCCGGGTTGTTGACTTCCCAGTCGTTCTGCGGGGCGAGCCTGATGCGTGCCCCGTTGGCGCCGCCGCGCTTGTCGGTGCCGCGGAATGTCGATGCGGCGGCCCAGGCCGTTGAGACCAGCTGAGACACGGTCAGCCCGGAGCCGAGGATCGCCGCCTTAAGACTGGCGGTGTCCGCCGTGCCGATCAGCTCGTGCGTGACCGGGGGAACGGGGTCCTGCCAGATCTGCGGCTCCGCCGGGACCAGCGGGCCGAGGTATCGCGCGATCGGCCCCATGTCGCGGTGGGTGAGCTTGAACCATGCCCTGGCGAACGCGTCCGCGAACTCAAGGGGGTTCTCGAAGAACCGCCGCGAGATCGGGGCATAGATCGGATCCAGCCGGAGCGAGAGATCCGTCGTGAGCATGACCGGGGTGCGCTTGCGCGCCGGGTCGTGCGGGTCTGGCACGGTGCCGAGCGCAGCCGGGTCCGTCGGGATCCACTGCCAGGCGCCGGCCGGGCTCTGAACCAGCTCCCACTCGTAGCCGAAGAGGGTCTCGAAGAACGTGTTATCCCACTTCGTCGGCGTGGGCGTCCAGGCTCCCTCCAGCCCGCTGGTGATCGCGTCGTCGCCCGACCCGGTGCCAAAGCTGTTTGCCCAGCCGAGACCCATCTCCTGCAGCGGGGCACCCTCGGGCTCAGGGCCGATATGCCCGTCAGGCACCGCCGCACCGTGCGTCTTGCCGAACGTGTGGCCCCCGGCGATGAGCGCGACCGTCTCCTCGTCGTTCATGGCCATCCGCCGGAACGTCTCCCGGATGTCCCGGGCTGCGGCCAGCGGGTCTGGGTTGCCGTTCGGTCCTTCGGGGTTGACGTAGATCAACCCCATCTGCACCGCGCCGAAGGGATTCGCCAGCTGGCGATCGCCGCTGTAGCGCTCGTCCCCGAGCCAGATGGCCTCCGTACCCCAGTTGATGTCCTCTGGCTCCCACTCGTCCTCGCGGCCGCCGCCGAAGCCGAAGGTCTTGAATCCCATCGACTCCAGCGCGCAGTTGCCCGCGAAGACCAGCAGGTCGGCCCACGAGATCTTGCGACCGTACTTCTGCTTGACCGGCCACAGCAGCCTGCGGGCCTTGTCGAGGTTCCCGTTGTCGGGCCAGCTGTTCAGTGGCGCGAAGCGCTGCTGGCCGGACCCCGCACCACCACGACCGTCACCGATGCGGTAGGTGCCCGCGGCGTGCCACGCCATCCGGATGAACAGCGGACCGTAATGCCCGAAGTCGGCAGGCCACCAGTCCTGCGAGGTGGTCATCACCACCTCGATGTCTCGCTTGAGGGCATCGAGGTCGAGGGTCTTGAACTCCGCTGCGTAGTCGAAGTCACCGCCCATGGGGTTGGCCATGGGGGAGTTCTGCTGGAGCACCTTCAGGTCCAGCTGGTTCGGCCACCAGTCACGGTTCGATCGGACCTCGGCCTCGTGCGCGACCGGGCAACTGCTCTCGATGTCCATGATTTCCTCTCCCTGGTTCACGTTCGGGGTTGTCACTGGCACTCGGCGCAGCGACCCCAGTAGATGACCTCGGCCTCGTCGATCTCGTAGCCCTTATCGTCGACCGCCGTGAGACAGGGTGCAGCGCCCACGGCGCAGTCGACGTCCGCGGTGCGGCCACAGCTGCGGCAGATCACGTGGTGGTGATTGTCACTCACCCGAGCCTCGAACCGCGCCGGTGACCCGGCTGGCTGGATCCGCCGTATCAGACCCACATCGACAAGGACCCCAAGCACGTCGTACACCGCCTGAAGCGAGATGGCCCCCAGCTCTGTCCGCACGGTGTCAGCCACGGCATCGGCCGTCTGGTGGGGCTCGCGCGCGACCGCGCGCAGCACGGCCAGGCGCTGCCCGGTGACTCGGTAGCCGCGCTCCCGAAGAAGGTCGGCCGGATCGGCAGTCACCTGCGCGACACTATCGAATCTGGAGGAGATCAGTAAATAGAGCTGTTAAAGATTTACCCATGCCGCTGGTGCCAGCCGGGAGCGCCGCGACCAGGGCATCCAGCGCGCTCGCCTGACTAGCGGAGCTGATGTCAGCCACCGGACCGGCCCAGGACATGCCCAGATCGTGCGACGTGCTGGTGTCGTCCGCCTGGATCACCTGAGCCTGCAGGCGGAAGAAGGAGTTGAACTGAGTGGTCCTGGCGGTAACCGCCAGAACCTTGAGATCCCGGACGAAAATGCCCTTGAACGCCTGGGTGTCGGCATCGAGCCGGGCAGCGCAGCCATCCCCCTGGCACGGCTCCGTGAGGACTCCGCCTACCGTCAGCTGGGTGATCGCCGCCCGGGCGATCTGCTCCGCGGTTGTCAGCAGCGAGCGGTCGCCGGTAGCCAGGTAGAGCTGCGCGAGGCCCGCCAGGATCACCCCCTGGTTATAGGTCCAGGTGTCATCACCGTCGTTCTGGCAGTTCGGGCCCAGGCCGTCGTTGACCAGGTTGCTGCTGTTGATCATCCCGCTGCGCCGGAACCACGACCACTCTGACTCTGCCCAGCTCAGGTACTTCACATCGCCGGTGATCGAGTTGTGCAGCCATGCGGTCAGCTCGAGGAACAGCTCGTTGCTGACCGCATTCTTGTAGTAGCCAGGGTTCCGCTGCCACCAGACGCCACCACCGCACGTGTTGTCCCAGGCTTCGTGGATGTAATCAGCATCGGTCTCGGCCATGGACAGGTACGACGACACGCCCGTGATGTGGTAGGCCTGGAGCCACACCAGTGCCCACCACGCGGTGTCATCGTCGGAGCCGTTCTCGAAGTCGCCGCCCGAGTTCTGCTGATACGCGCTCGCGATCGCGGCGTCGTAGCTGTTGTCTCCGGTGGTCTGGGCATAGGTCTCCACCGTGGACAGAGCTACCGCGGACTGCCACCAGGAGCTGCCGATCAGGCCGGTGTCGGCGCTGTAGTAGGAGAGCAGCTCGTCCATGTCGGCTTGCAGCGGGTTACGCGCCCCGAGCGCGACCGGCGAAACGAGGCCAGCGACGGCCGTGGTGACCACCGCCAGTACGACCGCCGTGATCACGAATCCAGGGGTCCGCAGCGACGGCCGACGGAGGCCGACACCCGTGGACCAACGTCGCATGGCCTGCGGTCGTGAAACCCGCTCTGACCTGGCCTTCGGTATCAACAGCATAGGAGTGCATTACTGTAGCTTTACCTCTCGACCGGCGCAATCCTCCGCATCGAGCCCAGACGAGACCAGATCCCCTCGAGCCGTCCTGCTGACTTGCCGGCCTCGGGATGGCGCCGACTGGGGCTCGGATTTGCCGCAGACCTGGGCATGATCAGGTCATGAGCCCAGGACCGGGTCACGCTGCATGAGCCGCTCTTCGCGGGACTCCCGATCTCGGGCTAGACCCGGCGGATGGACTCCGCCGTAGCGACGATGAGGAGATCGCATGGCCTTCGACACGCCAGCCGGAAGCCGGGGCGCCTGGCAGCCTTCTGGGCCTTTGTTCCGATGGCTCAACAAGGTGATGGCCAGCCGGGCTCGCCGCAGCAAAAGCGGCACCATGGTGGGGCTCAACGCCCTGGTCCTGACAACTATCGGGGCTAGGAGCGGAGCTCGGCGCAGCAATCCGGTCGCCTGGTTCCGCGCCGGGGAGCGCGACGGGGACGATAGCTGGCTGATTGTCGCGTCGGCGTCGGGTGCGCGCAATAATCCGGCCTGGTACTACAACATCGCTGCGCACCCGGACAAGGTTCAGATCGAGGTGGGTGGCCGCACGATTCCCGTGGCGGCCGAGCAGCTCCACGGAGAGGAACGAGAGCAGGCCTGGCAGCGGGTCATCGCCAGCGCACCCAGGTTTGCCCAGTACGAGCGCAAGACGGACCGCCAGATGCCGGTGATCCGGCTAGTCAGCCGAGCCAGCTAGTCCGGGGAGCCAAGCTCGTCCGTCGAGTACTCGACGCAGCGCAACCCGGCTCGCGTCCTCGAAGGACGGCTGGCGGGTTGCGTGCGCCTGGACGACGAGCCACACGGCCGTGAGGACGGCACAGCCACGCAAGAGCTGGCGGTCCGTGCGGGTCAGCTCCCGGCCGTAGCCGACGAGGAAGGCCTCGGCCAGGTCGGGTCTGGAAGGCCAGATACCGAGGTACAGGCGAGCGAGATCTGCGACCCAGATGTCAAGGCCCGACCATTCGAAGTCCAGCACGCCCACCGCGCCCCGGTCGACGACCCAGTTTCGCGGGGTGTAGTCGTGATGGCACGGGACGCGCGCCGGAGCGGCGCGGATGTTGGCCAGCGCGGCGATCTCCGCGCCAGCGCGCTCGACGTCGCGAGGCGTGAGCAGACCAGCGGTGGCCAGCGTGAGGCGGTCGAATTCCGCCATCTTGACGGTAGTGCAGCCGGGCCACGGTTCGGGCGGTGCGGCGTCGTGCAGCGTGCGCAGGATCTGGCCGGCTGCGCGGTGCAGACGCCGCTCCGCGGCCAGGTCAGCGAGGGCTCCGCTTGCCTCGGGCGCCGGCCAGGGAGCGGCCTCTCCGGGTACCGCGGAAAGGATCATCGCCGGCAGTTCGTCGTCGAACGCGCGCAGCCTGGGTGCAGCATCGCGCAGCGCCGGAACCCACGCCCGATATGCGGTGAGTTCAGCTCGATAGCGAGCACGGTCGCGATGGTGCTTAACGAACCAGGAGTTGCCGGCAGCGTCGCGTAGGCACAGCACGGCTGACCTGCGGTGTCCCCAGCTGTGATCGGCCAGTTCCGCACAGGGGCCCAGAGCTCGCTCGGCATATTCGCGTAGGCCTTGCACAGTGCAATCACCGTTCTCCTGCGGGACAGGTCCCGTGGCGGCCAGGCGGGCCGCCGGTTCACCCGGCTCAGGTGAGGCGTCGAGGGCTCAGCGCCGGTGAGCTTGGGTGATGTGCTCGGTTTCTCGACACGAGCACTGACCTGCTTGCCATCGCAACAGACGGTGATCTCACTTTCAAGCCAAGGAGATCCGCATGTCAGTCAAGACCGAGAATTCGGCGATCCGGCCCTTCGCGATCAGCACCCCTGAGGCGGAGCTCGGGGAGCTCCGCCGCCGGATCGCGGCGACGCGCTGGCCAGAGAAAGAGCCGGTCCCCGATCACTCGCAGGGCGTGCAGCTGGAGACAATCCAGGAACTCGCGCGGTACTGGGCAGCGGACTACGACTGGCGCGTGTGCGAAACGCAGCTCAACTCACTGCCGCAGTTCATGACCGAAATCGATGGCCTCGATGTTCACTTCATCCACGTGCGGTCGGCGCACGAGAACGCCCTTCCGCTGATCATCACGCACGGCTGGCCGGGGTCAGTCATCGAGCTGCTCAAAGTCATCGATCCGCTGACCAATCCCACGGCCCACGGGGGAATCGAGGCCGACGCATTTCACGTGGTGATCCCCTCGATGCCCGGTTATGGCTTCTCCGGCAAACCGGCCGAGACTGGCTGGGGTCCCGAGCGCATCGCCAGCGCGTGGGCCGAGCTGATGAAGCGCCTCGGCTACTCTCGGTTCGTCGCTCAGGGCGGTGACTGGGGAGCGATCGTCACCGACTTCATGGCGGTGCAAGCGCCTTCCGGGCTGCTCGGGATGCACACCAACATGGCCGGCGCCGTTCCACCCGAGGTTTCCAAGACACTCAACGTGCTGCCAACCGGCGAGAAGCCGTCCGGGTTGTCAGCGGAGGAAGAGCAAGCCTTCGACCGGCTGAGTGGCTTTTACACGACGGGCACCGGCTATGCCATCGAGATGGGAACCCAACCGCAGACGATCTACGGCGTCGCGGACTCGCCGGTAGGCCTGGCCGCCTGGATGATCAACCATGACGTCTGGAGCTACCAGCTCATCGCTGACGCTTTTGCCGGGCGGCCCGGCGGCCTCAGCCGCGATGACGTCCTCGATAACGTCACGCTCTACTGGCTAACGAACACCGCAGTGTCCTCCTCCCGGCTGTACTGGGAGAACAAGACCGGCTTCTTTGATGTGAAGGGCGTGTCAATCCCGGCCGCGGTCAGCGCGTTTCCCCACGATCTCTATGCACCGCCGCGGAGCTGGGCTGAGCAGGCATACCCGAACCTGATCTACTACAACAAGGTCGACAAGGGCGGGCACTTCGCGGCCTGGGAGCAGCCGCAGCTGTTCTCGGAAGAAGTTCGAGCGGGCCTGCGGTCGCTTCGTTAGATGACCACCTTCGAACCGCGCACGATGCCTTCGCTCGCCGGGGCGGCTGCGTGGATCAACTCTCCGCCGCTCAGCCCCGCCGCGCTGCGCGGTCGTGTGGTGCTTGTCGACTTCTGGACCCTGACCTGCATCAACTGGCTGCGCACCGAGCCGTATGTGCGAGCGTGGTCGCACGCATACCAGGGCGACGGTCTTGTCGTTGTCGGCGTCCACACGCCTGAGTTCTCGTTCGAGCACGACATCGACCTGGTGCGCCAGGCAACGCAGGACCGATCGATCGACTACCCGGTCGCGGTCGACAACGAGTATGCGATCTGGTCGGCGTTCGACAACCACTACTGGCCAGCGCTGTACTTCGTCGATGCTGACGGTGTCATTCGCGACCATCAGTTCGGCGAAGGCCGGTACCCGGAGTCGGAGCGCCTGATCCAGCGGCTGCTCGGAGTCGAGCGCGACCTCGTTCCCGTCGTCGGCATTGGCGCCGAGGCCGAAGCTGACTGGATCAACCTGCGGACCCCGGAAACGTATCTCGGCTACGCGCGCGGCGAGAACTTCGCGTCTTTGGGCGGTCCCGCGTTCGACGAGCCGCGCTCCTATGAGTTTCCGGTCCAGCTCCGCTCCAACAAGTGGGCGCTCGCCGGCCACTGGAAGGTCGGACGCGAGAACGTCGTGCTTGAGCAGCCAGGCGGAAGCATCGGCGCCCGGTTCCACGCCCGCGACGCGCATCTCGTGCTCTCACCGGGAGCACGGGACCCGATTCCGTTTCGTGTGCTCATCGACGGCATGCCACCTGGCCCCGCGCACGGGGTCGACGTCGACCAGGAAGGGAACGGGCTCGCCCGGGATGGCCGTCTCTACCAGCTCGTGCGCCAGCAAGGCGAGGTCCGCGAGCGATCGCTGGAGATCACGTTTCTCGAGCCGGGCGTGGAGGCCTATGCGTTCACGTTCGGTTAGCAGCCGGCCTCGCCGCCTGAGACAGCCCTATGTTCTGGCGCCGGCCAGGATCGAGGTGACGAACTCAGCGTTGGGATGACGCCGCTGCCGAAGATCCTTGACGACAGCGTCGACGTCGAAGGCAGTGCTGTGCTGCTGGACCGCCAGCCGGTCGCCCTCGTCGTCAACGAGCAGCCAGCCGGCCGAACCGCGGGTTCGAGGCAGCCCCGCACTGCCGGGATTGAGCAAGCGAATGCCATCGACCAGACGATCAGTCGCGATGTGAGTATGACCGCCGATCACCACGTCGGCATCGCATCCGGCGAGCAGTTCCCGGAGTTGCTCGGCTGCGACGCCAGGCGAGATCCCGGGCCCGTCATCGGCGCGGAGCGAGGCGTGGACACCGAGGACCGAGATCCCGGTGCCGAGCTGAAGACGCAGCTGCGCCGGCAGGCCAGTCAGCCTGCCAAGCAGGCCGGCTTGATCCAGGACGCCGCGGGTCCAGCCGATGCCAGCCGCCATGGCCCCGTAACGCTCCACGAGGTCCACGCTCGCGGCGGCGTCCGTCGCGGTCGCGTGCGGAGCAGGCTGCTCACCGGTCAGGACGTAGCGATCCGTGTTCCCGCGCAGCATCTCGACGCCAGGCAGGCCGCGCAGAATCTCCATGACTTCGGCGGGCCGCGGCCCGAAGAGAACGAGATCGCCGAGCGCCCACCAGTGGTCCACGCCACACATGCCTGCAGCCTTCAACACTGCGTTGAGCGCTACCTCGTTCCCATGGATGTCCGCAATAACGCCTAGCCTCATGACGGCAGTGTCGCTACCGTCATTCCGGCTGTCGAGTCGGGAGGACGGATGCCAGCGGGCTGGGCCCGGGACGAGCGCCTGATTGCCGGCAGGTCGGCCCGGCTGACAGGACTAGCCGTTCACCCGAGCGACTCCCGCTGGATCGCTCATCGTGGCCCCAGCGAGATGTTCCGTCCCTGGCACGTTCCATGCCTTCTCATAGCCTGCCGACGGCATCGTGGGGCGCCCGTTCGCGCCCGCTGCAGGGGAGGCGGTTATGCGGCTGCCGGTCATTCGCGCGGCTGGGCTGACCGTCGTGCTGGCGGTGGGCTTGGCGCTGTCTGCGTGCAGCTCGCAGCCGGCTGGCAGCAAGCCCGCAGCGCAGCTTGTGCCCGAGGTACAAGCCGCAGGGTTGTCGGCCACGAGCGTGCACGTGGCGGGCTCGGTGCAGCAGGGTAACGACCGGACAACCATCGACGTCGGCATCGACGGCAACTCAGTTGCCGGATATCTCGGGCCTATGGCACACGCTTCTACGTGCTGTCGCTGAATGGCGCGAGCTTCGTCAAGGTCAACGCCGGTTTCCTGAAGGTTGAAAAGGCGCCAGCGAGCTTGTGCCTCACGATCTGCGGCAAGTATGTCGAGCTGCCGGCGCTCCCTCCGGCCAGCCAGGTGGTCAGCGTCAGCGGCCTCAGCTGAGCGCGGCACTGACCTAGGTCAAGAGGTTTTGCCTGAGTCGGCCAGCACCGCGGCGATGGTGTAGCGACCAATCTGACCCAGCATCGGGTTATCAGCCGAGTAGGCGGCGGCCATCATGCCGAGGTGCAAGGCCCAGCCCTGACCCCGCCACCAGGTCGAGTCATCGACGCCCCGCCAGTGCATCGCGAAATACCTCGCGGGCACTGGCCGACAAGTATGTCCAGGCGACCATCAGATCGCATGCCGGGTCGCCTACGCAGAGGAGGCCGAAATCGATCACTCCGGTTAGCTCGCCCTTGCGCACGAGCAGGTTCAATGGGTGAAGATCGCCGTGTACCCATACCGGCGGACCTGTCCAGGTCGGCTCGGCGCACGCGGCATCCCAGGTCGCTAGCGCTGCCCGAATATCGAGGTTGTCTTGCAGCGCGACGGCGGCGGCCCGGCTGACCGGATCGCGGGCAGCGAGCGGACCACCCCGGTACTGGCTGACCGGCCCGTCGGCGGGGTCAATCGCCTGCAGCGCGCGGACGAACCCGGCCAGGTTTAGCGCCACCCGGCTTGCGTCGGCGACATGGGCCGACGCCGCGACCTCGCCATCCAGCCAGGGGCACACCGCCCAGCGCCATGGGTATCCCTCGTCGGGAACACCCTTCCCGATCGGAACCGGGACTGGGAGCGGCAGCTGCGGTCCGAGCACGGGCAGCCATTGGTGCTCCTTCTCGGTCTGCTCGGCGCCGATGAGCCGGCGCGGCAACCGGACTGCAAGGTCATCCCCGAGTCTGTACACAGCGTTATCCCAGCCCGCGGACTCAACCGCCCGCACAGCCAGTCGTGACCACCGCGGAAACTGATTCCTTAACAGGCGCCGAACCAGCTGTTCATCGATCGGCACTTCGGCGGGGGGCCTGCCGACACGAGGCATCGCAGGCGGGTCCAATCGTTAACCTTCCGCTTGTCAGGCGTGCCCTGCCCGGGGGTGCAACGCCGGGCGGGAGACACGGTCTCGCGCCGCGTCTGTGCTGCGCGCGGGACCGTGATGGTCAGGCGGGCGCCGGCTTCCGGGGTCGGCGGATGCCTGCCTCGGGGATGAATGACCTCCCTTGCCCGCCTCGATTCGCCGCGGCGGGGGGCCCCCGCCGGAGTGCCTCGCCCGCCGCACGGCGACCGCGGCCCCCACACAGATCAGCAGAATGCCCACGTAGATGAGTCCGCTGGCCAGGATCAGCGACGGTCCCCAGGGGTAATCGCCCGCGTGCGGAGACAGCAGCAACAGATACGCCCACACACCCGCATACGCCGCGGACGTCGCCGCAAGCACCGGGCCGGGCCGCGCAACCGGCTGCCCACCCCCCTGGCCCGGCGCTGGCGCATGTGCCGTCGTCAGCCCGGCGGGAATGTCGGCGAGTACCTCGGCCAGCTCCCCGTAAGTGCGTGACGCGAACGTCTGGCCAACCCGTAGGTCGAATTCGTCTTTGGAGAGCATGCCCAGCACAAACGCGCTCTTAAGGGTCTCGATGACCTGTGCGCGGTCGGCATGCGAGGCGCGCAGGCGGCCGCGGCTTGCCATGCCCGCTGCTGGCTGCTGGCGTTCGGGTCCCGCCACCCCGCCCCGGTAGCCGGCCGGTGCCGCACCCCCGCGCCTTTCGACCAGGCGATCGTAAGCGAGCCTCGAGTACTCCGGCAGATCGCTCCTCGCGACCCCGAAGTCGAGGGCGTATCTGGCTTCCTGCTCAGGAGTCATCCTCGGCATCCGGTCACCGTCCCCTCGCTCTAAGTCACGATGCTACTCGGGGGCTGAGCAGCGAGCCGCGGGGCCGACCTGTCGCTTGGCGCACGAGCGCGCATGGAGCAGATGAGTCCCTTGGCAATATGGCCTGGCCTAAGCTCTGGACCCTGTCCGTTAACCTGACAGCCTCACTAAGGCGATGTTGGCGGACGTTTCACCAGATCATGGCGCATCTCTTGGACATATCTCCGGTTGCAGTGCACCGGCCTCTAGCCACAAGAAAGCTCCCGTGACCGAGATCGTGATACCGCTGGTGATCCGCGACCTGGCTCCCGAGGATCTACCGTGGTGCGGGTGGTCGGGTTCGCCGACGCATCTGGTGAGTGTTGCCAAGGAGCTGGAGCGCGGTCGGCGGGGCGAGGTGGACTATCTGGCCGCCTGCCCGCCAGCTGATCTGCCGGTAGCGATCGGCGGCATCGACTATGCCGAGAACCCCAGTGCCGGAACGGTATACCAGCTATCCGCTCACCCGGCGTTGCAGTCGTGCGGGATTGGCAAGGAACTGCCGTAGCTCCGCTGATCGAACCATCGCGAAGCCGACCTGCCTGCGGAAGCGGTCTGGGACTCTGGCGAGATGTCGCCGCTAAGACTTGTCGTCGCTGGGCTGGTCGTCGAGCGTCACCACGTTAGGATCGGGGCGCGCGATCGAGCGTCGGCCGCTCGCCGTCTGCCAGTAGGTCTCCTTGCCAAGCAGCGTCTCACCGAATCGATCAAACTCGGCGATCACTTTCTGCGTTGCTGAGCTGACCGCGGCTCGGGTGCGCTCGTCCAGTTCCGTGAGCTGCCGAGACACCTCGCCCTGGAGACGCACACCAACCTCGGCCCTGGCTAGGTCCTGCATTTCGCGCTTTGCCTCGCGGACTGCGGCGCGAAGGTCCTTGGTGGCGGCGTGCGCTTCGCGGATCATTTCTCGGCACTCCCGGACCGCTGCTTCAAGTCGGTCAACCTCGCTCACGGCAGCCTCCTCGCTCCTCGGCGCGGCCATCGGCGAGCCGAACCCGCTGGGCTTCCATACGTTCATTCCTAGCACCTGCGGCTACGGCGGCTTCCTTGACCGCACGTCGGCGAGTGGTTAAGAGCGGGTCGGTGAGAACCCGCATCAGCGGGGGCACGCTCGCCCGGTCTAGGCGCAGCGCGCACTGACAGCTCGCGGCAGCGCCGGCCGCTGATCGGTGACGTCTAGCCCGTAGAAGTCCCGTGCAGCACGACCGGTAGCCAGAATGAACCCGACCAAGTCACGCGGGCGTGACTGAAGCTAGGCCAGGCCGATCTGCTGTCGCTGCAAGGCGGCGTCCCAGAATGCAGAAATCTCGATGAGCTGGTCGGCGCCCCACTTGGTGGTCTGGCCGAATTCGACATCGAAGGCCTTGCCAGTCGGGGGGATGACGGTGCCGTCGGGCATGGTCATCTGCCCGGTGAAGGTCCCGGTGGCGTTCGTGACAACGGTGATCCAGTCGCCGTTGCCGAACTGGATCGGGTATGGATCGCTGTACACGTGCATGTCAGGAAAGCTGCGAAGCATCTGCTGCATGGCTGCGCTGTGCGCCTCCCTGCCATACACGGGCTCGGCGAGCCCGGTGATGTAGGCGATCATGTCCGGGTGGTGGATCTCATCCACCGAGGCGAAGTCGCGGGCGTTGAATGCGTCGTCGCCTTTCTTCATGAGCGCGAGCAGGTGCGCGGTGCGACTGGGGTTGGTCGGAGTCGCCATGGTCTCTCCTTGCTGTCTCTTGCTGGCGATGCGACAGTTCCGGGCCACGGTTCGCCGTGGACACAACACGCTGGGTTCGGCTCGGTGCTACCTGTTGCTAAAGCAGGCTGTCGCCGGGCGACGTGAGTGCTGTGGGCTGTGTACCCTCCCGCTCGGCACCCACCCCAACGCCGCACGACGCCGGATGTGAGTTGGGGCATGCGTACGAGAATGGTGGCTAGCTGTCGGCAGTACCGCGGGCCGCGCCGTCTTTCTGGCCAGCGCCTGCCGGATCGGTGATGAGCCGGGCGAAGGCGAGATCCCATTCCGCGTTGCCCGTGGCAGCCAGATTGTCCAATGCAAGGATCAGGCGTTTGGCCAGCATCCAGTCGCGGATCCGCCGGGGATCCAGGCGGGGAAGAATCTGGCAGACATCAGACACTATGGCCGCCAGCATGGTGCTGGCACTGGGTTGCCCGACCAGTTCATCGGCAAGGTCAGCCACCAGGTCGGCTATGTCGAACTCCGGGTCGCCCACGAGCGGGCACGGGTCGATGGCGAGCCAGCCAGCTCGCGCACTAGCCAGGACGTTGCCGCGATGGAAGTCACCGTGCAACAGCACCGGCGGTTCCGAAGTCACCGTGAGGTTGCGGGCGGCGGCCATGGCCGCGTGCAGTAGCTCCGGTTCGAGCCGGCTTCCCAGCTGGCGATACCTGGCAGGCATGAGAGAGAGCCAGCGCGAGACTAAGTCGGCCTGGTCCGGGAGCGAATGCTGGCCCGGTGGTACCCATAGCTGTTGCAGCACGCGAACTGCGGCCTGCACGGCTAGAGCGTCGTCTTCGGTCCGCAAACTTCTGCAGGCAGCTAGGTGTTCTAGCAGCAGAAGCCCTCGACCGGTATCCGCGCGCAGTAGTGCCGCTGCGCCGTTCCCAGCCCAACGGGACAAGGCTGCTGCCTCGTGCCGTGGTTTCGCATCCGGATATGAGGCCTTGAGCACCGCAGGATGCCCGGCGGCCGTGGTCACCGCGATGAGGACGGAAAGCTCTTTGCCGGGCGGGAGCACGGATTGTGGCGTGAGTGACCAGCGCTTCTCGGCTGCGGCAATGATCTCCGGCAGATGCTCGATCCAGCGGCGCCCCCGATCACCAAGATCCTCACTTGCGCGCTCGGCCAGCGTCTGGGGCACGTGCAGCATTCGGCCACTTTGGCCGAGTCGGCCCCGCAGCGCAAAATACCTGCGCACCGATTCCGTCAATGCTCGCTGCCGTCGCGTTCTTGGCGCGGCGCTGCCATCAGGCAACCACCCTGCTGGCACCTCAGGGACAGACCAGGACGGCAGCACCGACGACTTTGACGCTGGCCCGGCGTCCTAATGACAACAATGGTGCCGCAGGACACAGGACAGTGTCCGGTGCCAACGGCCCTGGGCGTAAGCCCTCAGTGAGGGGAGGTCTTCGATGACCACGCCAGTGACAAAGCTGGACCCGCGATACAGCGATTCAGATGCCACTGCCACCGGATGGGACGAGACCTGCCGGGTGCTGGAACAAGCCCAGGTCTTCTGGATCTCCACAGTCCGCTCCGACGGGCGTCCACACGTCACCCCGTGCGCCGCGGTGTGGCGCGACGGAACCCTCTACTTCGATACCGGCATCACCCAGCAAAAGGCCATCAACCTGCGATCCAACCCGCAGGTGATCCTGACCACCGGCTGCAACCACTGGGACCGCGGGCTAGATGTCGTGGTCGAAGGCGAAGCCGTCCGGATCAACGACGATGACCAGCTCCGGCAACTCGCCGAAGTGTGGGCAACCAGGTGGGACGGGACTTTTCAGTTCGTGGCCCGCGACGGGTACTTCCGCCACGCCCAGGACGAGGACCTCCCGCCAGTCCTCGTGTTCTCCGTCAAGCCCACTCAGGTACTCGCCTTCGGCCGAGGAGCCCGCGGCGGTCACACAACTCACCGGTTCTGAGTCCGCGGAGGAGCTGAACCGCAGTTCTCCATAGCCGAGAGTCTCGGGACCGGCTGCTATTGGCAGCCGGTCGCTCAGTTCAGGCGAACGGCCGGGGTAGATCTTGTCCACCGGCGCGCTGACCGGTTCCTCGTCGAGCCAGAAGCCCAGCTCGCCTCGCCTGACGCGGTAGAGGCGGTCGGTGGACTAGGGTCACTCCAAGCTGCCGGACTGCAGTGGACGTCGAACCGCCGACCTTCCGCTTTTCAGGCGTGGCATTCCCGGAAGTGGTCATAACCGGCCCGAGCGTGTCGTGCCGCGGCGCGCCGTCGCTGCATGTGCTTAGGCGTGGCCGCTGCTGTCACCGCTTCTGTCAAATGGCAAGAGAGATCCTGCCAACGATGAGGGCAGGCAGGCCGGTCTAGGTCGCCCGCACGGCACCGGCTCACTTCGCGGAGGTCCAGTCACTCGATCCATGCTGTGTCAGGTAGAGGGGATAGCCGTCGGGGTCGAGAATTGCGGCGTCGCGTTCTCCCCATGGTTCATCGGTGGCTTCCTGCAGAACCGGGACCCCCTTGTCTCGCAGTTCGCGGAGAGCTGCGTCGACGTCCGGCACGCTCAAATACAGCTCAGTGCGACCGTGCCTCGCGGTCGCCACATCCTGGCTGTCCAGTGCTGACGGGTGGAGCAAAAGGCGACCCTCCCCAAGCTGAACGGCGATCCGGCCACGGTGCTCGTACACCCTGGGCATACCGAGCGCGTGCTCATAGAACGCCGCCGACCTGCCGACATCGGCGACATGGATTACGACGGTGCGGATCCCTTGAACACTGACGGCCACGCCCAGGCACCCCACTTCAAACCTAGAATCTACTTCAATTTATGAAGTATGCTGCCAGCGCGGAGGGAGCGCAAGATGCAGGCGGCAGAGCGCCAGCTGTCACTTGGCAAGGCAACAGCCCTGCTCGGGCGGCCTTGGACGCTGCTGATCATCGACGCCCTCGCCGACTCGCCAAGCCGGTTCACCGAGCTCGCCCGCCGGCTACCTGGCATCTCGACCAATCTGCTCACCGAGCGTCTCCGGCAGCTACAGGCCTCCGGGATTGTCGAGCGCGACGGCGGCTCGATGCCGCAGTTTGTAATCACTTACCGGCTTTCGAGACCGGGCGCTCGACTGCAGCCGATCATCGAGGAGCTGGCAGCCTGGGGGTCACGCCTCCCATGATCTCCTGCTCCGGCAGCAACCTTCGGCGGGCGGGGAGTCGATGCTTCCCTGGCGTGACTAGAGGCTTTGGCGAGTACGCGACTGCTCGGCGGCGCATGCCCCTGTGCAGGTTTAGGACATTCTTAAGTAACGGTGGTGCGTTCAGCCACTGGAGGGAGGCTCGGTTGGATTGGGAAATCCTCATGACTACAGAGGTCGAGTCCTTCCTCGACGACCTGTGCGAGTCCGACCGCGAGCCACCAGCTGGTGAATCAGGCCAGCCTTGTCCTTGGAGCGCAACGGCCAGCAGAGGGTCGGCCTTTAGTGGACACGATCACGGCATTCGACCCGTGGCGGTCCGTGATCTTACCGGTGGCTGGAGACAAGTGCGGGCAGTGGAACAAGTGGTACCGGACGGCGATTCCCAGAGCCGAGCATCTGTACGACGACTACCTAGCCGAGCGCAGGAAGGAGAGGGGCCATGAGTAGCGTGTCCCGCTGGCGGGATTCCGGGCACCTTGAGCGCGCTGTTGAAACCGCCGGAGGGCAGCCGGCCTTTGATGCGGCTGTCAATGCGATGCTGGACGATGCACGCGGCTGGCGGCTGGCCGAGATGCGCAAGCGACGCGGGATGACGCAGGAGCAGGTCGCTGCCCGGATGGGCGTGTCGGTTGCACGGGTCTCGCAAATCGAGAGCGGTGACGTCTCTACGCAGGACGTTCTGAACCGGTTCGTCGCCGCCCTCGGTGGAACGCTCAAGCTGATCGCCGACTTCGGGTACGAGCAGCTCAAGATCGCATGAATAGCAGCGGCAGCAAAACAGTGGCCAAACTTGACCGCCCGCTTCGTGGGAATGCGCCGCTGCACTCAGCTAATGATCTTTGCCTGCAACTTTCAGCAGTTCATTGGTTGGTTGGTGGTCAGGGGCGGGGTCGAACCGCCGACCTTCCGCTTTTCAGGCGGACGCTCGTACCAACTGAGCTACCTGACCAAGGTGGCTTCGGGATCTCCGGCTGGATCGCCGGGAGCCGGATGCCGAGCCGGGCGGTCCTGACGGGATTTGAACCCGCGACCTCCACCTTGACAGGGTGGCGAGCACTCCGAGCTGCTCTACAGGACCATGTATTTCTGCCAGGTACGGACCCCGGCGTGCCCCCAACGGGATTCGAACCCGTGCCGCCGCCTTGAAAGGGCGGTGTCCTAGGCCGCTAGACGATGGGGGCTCGACGGACATCGCCGCCTTGCCCGTGGCGCCCGCCGTCGGGGACCGCCCCAGCATAGGGGACGAACGCCGGTAGCGGCAAAGCGGCCTCAGGTCCCTGGTTTGTTGATGAACCGCTCGGCTATCGAGGCCGAATCGCCCTCCTCCGGGATGAGAGCCCAGCCCAGCACGTAGGCGATCGGACCGAGCCCGCCGAAGAACGTAAGCACGGCGAAGATGACCCGGATGACGGTGGCATCGATGCCGGTGTAGTCGCCCAGCCCGGCACAGACGCCGGCCACCCACCTGCCCGCGACCTTGCGCTCTAGCCGCTTGCGCCCCGGCGGCCCGCCCGACCCGGCCGACCCGCCCCGGCCAGCCGTGCTAGGAGAGTCCTGGCCAGCCGACGAGTAATCCTGTGTGGTCTGCCTGCCATTGACGTCGCTCATACTCGCCATGTTAGGCGGAATGGCCTTCGACCTGCGTTATCGGCCCGGGCGATCGTCGTGAGCCGTGTGTGGGCCGTCACGCTGACGCCTCCACCGCTGCTACGGCTGCCTCGTACCAGGCGACAGGCACTATCACGGCGGCCGGTGTCTGGTACCGGAGGACGGTTACGTGGGTGCCGCGGTGCTCGACCTCGTTGAGTGTCTCGCGCCATGTCCGCCGCACCTCGTCGCTTAGGATCCGCTTGCCGTCCGGCATACCTAGAGTGTCTCACGACTCGTTTGGGATCGCAATGGCCTTTACGGCCTGCGAGCTTCCGGTTAGCGCGAGCTCTACGTCGCGGACATCGCGCCCGTCGTCATCGCCGAGCAAGTGAATGTATGTGGCCAGGGTGAACGCGGCCGATGTGTGCCCGAGCCATGCGGAGACACGCTTCACGTCGATGCCGTTGCGCAGGAGCGTGCTGGCGTAGTGGTGCCGCAGCGCGTGCAGCCCGTTCTCGCGCGACGGTGCCATGCCCGCCGCTCTGGCCGCCGGCCGCCAGACGGACTTGTCCCAGTAGGTCGCGCTGAGGGCGCTGCGCCTGCTGCCTGTGAAGATGAGCGTCTCAGCGTGTGGCTTGCCGCCGGGCTCGAGCCAGGGAAGTGTCACTTTGACTGGCGGGAACCGGCGCACGTGCTCGGCAAGAGCCACGCTGACATTCCCGGGCAGAGGCACGTCGCGTTCCCTGCGGCTTTTAGGCGGCGCGAAGACCCGTTGCCCGCGGACGCGCCGGACCTGTACCCGGACATGAACCGTGCGCCGGAGGAAGTCGACGCAATCGAGTGGCAGCCCGATGATCTCTCCCTGGCGCAGTCCCAGCCCGGCAGCGCAGTCAGCCATCGCCTGGAACTGCTCTGGCATGCTTGCGCGGGCCGTTGCCACCTGCGCAGCGGTCCACGGGACCAGCTTCCTCCGCACCGGCTTCGGTGCGCGTACCGAGCCGGCCTGGCAGGGATTCGAGGCCATGCGGCCGTCATCACGCGCGGCCGACAGCACAGTGGAAAGGGTGTGCAGGATCTCGTCGGCGTAGCGGGCACCGACTGGCAGGCCCGCAAGCCAGCCGGAGACGATCGTCGGCGAGCGAGCGAGCTGGTCCAGGCGCTTGTCGCCCAGCTTCGGCAGCACGTGCCGGTTCAGGCGTCGTTCCATTTCCTCGCGGGTCCTGGCGTCCCACGCCCGTGACGGCAGCCAGAACTCCGTCACGTACCTCCGGAGCGTTATGCGCCCGGCGTCAGGGTCCAGTTAGGTGCCGGCCAGGACCTCCGCGGTGACTTTGGTCAGGAACTTCTCGGCCAGCGCCTTCCTCGCGAACGACTTGCTGCGCTCCCGGCCGTCAGTGTCGAGGTAGCGGGCCTTCCACCGCTTGCCCTTACCGTGGCGGCTCGTAGGCCGGTCTTGCCCGTCCCGACCCGGCGAGAACCACAGGTCCTGGATGTGGCCGGTCACCTGGGCGACTCCTTGTCACCATCGTGAGCCGGCCGAAGCACGTAGCCAGCGGGCCCCAACGGGCTGATCTTGCCGCCGCGAGTGCGGACCGCGCCGGCGGCGAACTCGCCCATGCGGCGGTAATCACCGGGCGGCAGATGGCCAAGGTGCAACTCGACCACCTCGCCGTTGCGGAGCGCATCGACCACCATCTGCGCCGCCTCTTCGTACGTGGCCGGATCGAGTTCGACTGTGCCCGGCATGCCCTGCCTGTCGGCAAGAAACTCGCGCTCCCGGGAGACGATCTCATAGCCCGCTGTCACCGCACCGTCAGGGAAAAGCGCCGCAGCCTCGCGCGCCTCATCGAGGACCACGCTGAGCCTCGGCGTCGGCGTGTCGGTGATCGGTGGCTCCGGCAGCAGGCCACTGCGGGCACGCAGCAGCTCGACCGTCGCGTCACGAATCTGGCGCCATGCCGTCCTGGCCCGGCGTACAGATGCCGCCAGCAACTCTGTCCGCTGCATCGCCACGGTGGGCTCAGTCAGCTGGTCGAGTGAGGTCTCAAGGATGTCGGCCACGCTCTTTGCCTCGCCGAGCCGCACCAGGCGCCGCCCGCTTTCGATCCGAGTGACGGTCTGCTGGTGCCAGGGCCAGCCGAGGGATTCCATCTCCTGCGCTAGGGCTACCTGCGAGAGTCCGGCAGCTTCGCGCATCACCCGGAGGTTCGCCGCGAACCTCTGTTCGGTCAGTTCGGTGCCCTCGGGCACGCCGTCACTGTCGGTGTCGTCGTCCGCCACGCCGACACACTACAACCAACAGTTGTTGACTGCCAGTACTCTGTGGTGTATCGATATATGCTGTCGCAAGCCACAACAGAAGTCACTAGAACCGGAGGCTGAGACAGATGGATCACACCACTAGTCCTGACGACCTGCTGCTGATGCCCGAGGTGGCTCAGATCTGCCGCCGGTCAATCGACACCATGCGGTGGCTCCGCGCCCGCGGCGAAGGACCAGCGGCGCACAGAGCTGGCCGGCGCGTGTACTACCGCCGCGGCGACGTCATGGACTGGATCCGCAATCAGGAGCTTGCAGCGAACCAGTCAGCAGCCGTCGGCTGACTCGAAACCCACC
>JASHOE010000361.1 GCA_030041275.1 Streptosporangiaceae bacterium | reverse complement strand
TGCGGCCACCGAGCGCGCGGCAGACCCCGGGCAGCGTGGTACGCCAGCGCAGGCCGGAGACCGGCCTGCCCCGCGCCGCGGTGCGAGACGCCCGCCGGCCGCGGAGCGCCGTCCGTGGACGCCATCGCAGGAGCGGCTCGCGCTGCTCTACAACGAGCAGGGCCTGCGGCCGGACGAGATTGCCGCAAGGCTCGGCGTAAGCCGCCACCTGGCCACGCAGATCATTCTGGCCGCCAGGAGCCGGCGCCCCTCTTGACCGACGCCGCTAGCGGGCCGAATCACCCAGCCGGTAGCTGTACGTGACCTCGTCAAGCTTGGCCTTGAGGCCCTCATCGAGCACGTAATCGGTGGCGGCCAGGCTGGCTTCCAGCTGGTGCGGGCTGCTCGCCCCGACGATCGGCGCGGTGATGGCCGGGTTGGCCAGCACCCACGCAACCGACAGCGTGACCAAGCTGACGCCCGCATCCTCGGCGAGGTTGTGGAGTTCCTCGACGGTGTCGAACTGGCGGTCGTGCCAGTAGCGGTCTTGGTAGGCAGGACCGGCCCAGCCCAGAGTGAAGCGGGTGCCCTCCGGCGGCGGACTGGTGCGCACGTGCTTGCCAGAAAGCAGGCCGCCCGCAATCGGGTTGTAGGGGATGACGCCGATGCCTTCCTCCGCGCAGTACGGCAGCAGGTCCCGCTCGATCTCCCGGAACAACAGGTTGTAGCGGGGCTGCGCGGAGTCAAGCCGCACGAGCCCCAGCGTCTCGGTCCGGCCGACCGCGCGCGCGAGCTGGTAGGTGAGGAAGTTCGAGCAGCCGACGTACCGCACCTTCCCCGAGTGGACGAGATCGTCGAGAGCGCCCAGGCTTTCGTCGATGGGAGTATTCCGGTCGTAGCCGTGCAGCTGGTAGAGGTCGATGTAATCGGTCTGCAGTCGGCGCAGCGACGCCTCCACCGCGGACATGATGTGCTTGCGGCTATTTCCGGCGTCGAACGGCGCCGGGCCGGTCGGGGCGAAGCACTTGGTCGCGACGATCCACCGGTCGCGCTTGCCGCGCAGCCAGCGCCCGATGATTTCTTCCGTCCGCCCCCTGATGCTGAGGTCTCCGCCGAGAGGGTAGGCATCCGAGCTGTCGAGGAAGTCGATGCCGCCGTCGGCGGCTCGGTCAAGAATGGAAAAGGAGGTCGGCTCGTCGCACTGCAGTCCGAAGGTCATGGTGCCCAGGCACAGCCTGGACACCTGGAGGCCGGTTCGGCCAAGTCTGATGTGATCCACAACCGCACGTTACCGTGATCGCCCGTGCCGCAGGAATGCGCGCGTGCTCCCTGGCGAGGCAGGCGCCCCGCGGGCTGGTGTGTTGTGAGCTCTGGCTGGGCAGGCTGTAGCCGTCGAGGAGTGACGGGAGGATCATGCAGGCGATTGTGGTCAGCAAGACAGGCGGCCCAGAGGTGCTGCAGGTCGAGACCGTGGAGATGCCAGAACCGGGCCCGGGCCAGGTCCTGGTGCGGGTGGTATCCGCCGGCGTCGGGCCGTGGGACACCTACCTGCGCAACGGCAGCTTTGGTGTCCAGATTCCGTTCACCCCCGGTGGTGACTTCGCCGGGACGGTGGTCGGCGACACCGGCGCAGAGGCTGCGTTCGAGGACGGCGAGCCGGTGTACGGCACGCCCGGTCTGACCGGCTGCTACGCGGAATACCTGACGTGCCCGGCAGAACAGCTGGCGCCGATCCCCGCTGGCCTGGAGGGGACCGACGCCGCGGCCGTTCCGATCGATGCGCTGACCGCGCTCCAGGGGCTGACCGACGTGCTCGGCATCGCGGCAGGCGACGACGTGCTCATCACCGCTGGCGCCGGTGGTATGGGTCATCTTGCGGTGCAGATCGCTCGGGTGCTCGGCGCGAACGTCATCGCGACCGCGAGTCCGCGCAATCACGATTTTCTGCACGAACTCGGCGCTGCCGAGGTCGTCGACCACACGAAGGACGACTGGCCGGACCAGGTTCGCGCGCTGACTGATGGCGGTGTTGATCGCGTCCAAATATGCGCAGCGCCGACGGTATCCGGGGCGGCGCGGGCAGCGCGCGATGGGGCTGTCATCGCCGCCCCGGTACCCGCCGCAGACGACGGCTATCCCGATGCTGACCGACTCACCTGGCGGCAATACGCCGGACAGCCAAGTGGCAGCAACCTGATCAGGATGGCGCCGTGGTTCGACGACGGCTCGCTTCAAGTGCACATCGCGCGCCGGTTCTTCTGGACCGACGCAGCAGCGGCTCATCGTGAGGTTGAGAGCGGCCATACCCGCGGCAAGCTGCTGCTGGTCATCGACGAGGACCGCGCGGCCCAGGCGGGCATCTGATCGCTAGAGCCTCGATCCCGCGGCGAGGCCGGCGAGGACGAGAACGGCGAGGAGCGCGATCGCTATCACGATCACGGCCGCGCGGGTAAGACGGAGCCCTGCCCGTCGCCGAGCGGCCGCCCGACGGCGCTGCTTCTTGCTTCGCTTCGGCTTGCGCCGCCGGAACCCACCCGGCGGTGGCGGCAGCCAGCGGCGCTGCGCTCGGTATGACGAGAGATTCGGCAGCGGGTCCTTCATAGCACCCTCGCACCGGACGAAACTCGCAGCATTGTCACGTCATTCTCCGCTGCGCAAAGGCGGCACCGGCTGCGCGCGTCACGCTTGCGTGAAGGCCAGCGCCGCGTTCGCGCCACCGAAGCCGAAGGAGTTGTTCAGCACTGCCATCGGCCGGCCGCTACGCGGCTTGAGCTCCTGCGCCGACGTCGAGATGGTCAGCCCGGCGTCATCGTCTGGGTCCTCGAGGTTCAGGGTGGGCGGTGCCACCCGCTCGCGCAGCGCGAGAATAGCGGCGACCGACTCGACCGCGCCGGCACCACCGAGCAGATGACCGGTCATCGACTTGGTAGCCGAGACCACGACTCCCGACGCGGCGGCGCCGAGCGCCGCGGCGATCGCCTGTGCCTCGACCACGTCCCCGGCAGGTGTGGAGGTCGCATGCGCGTTGACGTGCACCACCTGCTCGGGGTCGATCCCAGCGTCGGCGAGCACCCGGCGAAGGACCAGTTTGAGGCCGGTGCCCTCCGGCTCGGGCTGGGCGATGTGATGCGCGTCGGAGGAGTAGCCCACGCCTGCGGCGACGGCGTGCACGCTCGCCCCGCGGGCGGCGGCGTGCTGCTCTGATTCCAGCACCACCATGCCGGCGCCTTCACCGAGCACGAAGCCGTCGCGGCCCTTATCGAACGGCCTGGACGCCCGTTGCGGCTCGTCGTTACGCGTCGACAGCGCGCGCATCGCGGCGAACGCGGCGATGTTCAGCTGGATGATCGCCGCTTCCGTTCCGCCGGCCAGCACGACGTCGGCTCGGCCCGACCGGATCATCTCCATGCCGTAGCCGATCGCCTCGGCCCCGGACGCGCAGGCGCTCACAGTCGTGTGCACCCCAGCCCGGGCGCCCAGCTCGATCGCGATCCAGCCGGCCGCCCCATTCGGCATCAGCATGGGCACGGTGAACGGGGACAGCCTCGACCAGCCCTTCTCCTTGAGCGTGTCATAGGCCGACAGGGTCGAGGCGACGCCGCCGATACCGCTGGACACCACCACGCCGAGCCGCTCCGGGTCGACGGCCGGCGAGCCGGCGTGTGCCCAGGCCTCCCGCGCCGCCACGAGGGCGAACTGCTCGCACCGATCCAGGCGGCGGGCCTGCACCCGGTCGATCAGGGTGGCCGGGTCGGCAGCCGCCCACGCAGCGATACGGGTCGGCAGGTCGGCCGCCCATTCGTTGGTGAGCTTGACTACTCCGCTGCGCCCGGCCAGCAGCGACTCCCAGGTGCTGGCGACATCGGTGCCTACCGGGGTTATGGCGCCCAGCCCGGTGACGACGACACGCGTCCTCTCGCTACCCACTGTTGTTTTGCTCCTCGCCCGGTTGGCGACGACTGCTTCAGGCGGACACCTCAGCGCGCCGGACGTAGTCGATGACGTCCTGCACTGTCTTGAGGTCCTTCAGCTGCTCGTCGGGAATCTCGACGCCGAACTTGTCCTGCGCCGCGACCGCGATCTCCACCATCGACAGCGAGTCGATGTCGAGGTCATCGACGAACGTCTTGTCCGGCGTCACCTGGTCGGCGGGTACGCCGGCGACCTCGTCGATGATCTCGCCCAGACCCGCCAGGATCTCCTGCTCTGTCATAGCCATCTGTCGCGCTCTCCTTCTGTTTACCGCGTGCGTAGTGAACGCTCCCGGACCGGGAGCGGGGTCAGGGTACCGTGATCACCTGGGCTGCGTAACACATGCCCGCGCCGAAGCCGACCAGCAGTGCGTGCGCACCGGAGCCGACCTCGCCACGCTCGATCATCCGGGACAGTGCCAGCGGAATCGAGGCAGAGGAGGTGTTGCCAGCGTTGATGATGTCGTTCGCCACGATCGCTTGCGGCGCACCAAGCTTGCGCGCGATCGCCTCGATGATACGCAGGTTCGCCTGGTGCGGGACGAAGGCGGCCAGCTCGCTCGGCGCGACGCCCGCTTTCTCGCAGGCCCGCAGGGCCAGCGGGGCGAGCGCGGTGGTGGCCCAGCGGAATACCGCCTGGCCCTCCTGGAAGATGAACGAGTTCCGGTCCTTGATGTAGATCTTGTCCGCCAGGTCGCCGTCGCTGCCCCACAGCACCGGACCGATGCCGGGTGCATCCGCCGGATCGGCGACCGGGCCCACCACCGCGGCCCCTGCGCCATCGGCGAAGATGATGCACGTCGAGCGGTCGGTCCAGTCCACCCACTGGGACAGCTTCTCGGCGCCGATCACCAGCACGTTGCGCGCGGTGCCGGTTCGGACCGCGTCTGCGGCGTTGGCGAGGGCGTAGCAAAATCCCGCGCACGCCGCGTTCATGTCGTAGGCGCCGGGCGCCATGATGCCGAGTCGCCTCGCCACGGTCGCCGCCGTGTTCGGGATCTGCACCTCTGGCGTGCAGGTGGCGACGATCACGAGGTCGATGTCGGCTGAGGATAGTCCGCTGCCGGCGAGTGCCTTGCCGCCCGCTTGCACGGCCATGTCGGCGACCGTCTCATCCGGCCCGGCGATCCGCCGGCTGGCGATGCCGACTCTCGCACGGATCCATTCGTCGTTGGTCTCCACGGTCTGCGCGAGCTCGTCGTTGGTTACCACCCTCGCGGGCTGGTAGCCGCCGAAGGCGAGCACGCGAGCGCCCGCTTGACCCTCGGTGAGTCGCATCGTGGTCCCTTTCGCCGTTCGCTGTCGCGGATGTGTGGTTGGGCTACTCGAGCAGCGCGCGAGCCGCGTCGAGGTCGTCTGGCGTCTTGAGCGCGACCAGCTGCACACCCCGCAGCGCCCGCTTGGCGAGCCCGGTGAGCGTGCCGGCCGGGGGCAGCTCGATGAACCCGGTCACGCCGAGCGAGTCCATGGTCTGCATGCACAGGTCCCATCGCACCGGGGCACTGACCTGGTTGATAATGCGGTCGAGCCAGTCCGGGCCGGACTTGACCACGGCGCCATCGCGGTTGGACAGCAACGGGCGGACGGGGTCCCGCGCTTCGACGTCTGCCGCCGCGGCGGCGAGCGCGTCGACGGCCGGCGCCATGTGGTGGGTGTGGAATGCGCCCGCGACGGACAGCGGCCGCAGCCGCGCTCCGGCAGGCGGGCTGGCGGCGAAAGCCGCCAGCTGGCTCATCGTGCCGGCGGCCACGATCTGCCCGGCACCGTTCACGTTCGCCGGCGTGAGCCCGTGCGCCTCGATCGAGGCCAGCACGGCGGACTCGTCGCCCCCGAGTACGGCGGTCATGCTGGTCTGCTCGGCAGCCGCCGCAGCCGCCATGCCCCGCGCCCGGACGCCGACCAGCCGCATCGCGTCCGCCGCGCTAATCACGTCGGCCAGCGCGCCGGCAGCCAGCTCGCCGACGCTGTGGCCAGCGACGCCCACCGCCTGGCGGCTGACCGGGTGCGCCCCTGTAACCACCAGGTCGAGCGCCGCTGCTATGGCGGCCGCCACCAGCAGCGGCTGGGCGACGGCGGTGTCCCTGATCTCGTCCGCGTCGCCGACCGTGCCGCTCCGGATGAGGTCGCAGCCGGCCAGTTCGCTCCAGGTCCCGAGCCGGTCGGCGAAGCCTGGCAGCTCGAGCCACGGGGACAGGAACCCTGGCGTCTGGGCGCCCTGGCCAGGAGCTGCAACAAAGAGCATTGTCATAGCCTGCACTGTAGGAGTCCGCCATACCTATGCCGAAGCAGACGAACTTTCATCGTCGTGGCGTGTAGGAACCCTACAAGTCATGTGCCCTTGTGCGCGAGGCGGCCGAGAATGACGGCGGTCCAGAGCGTGAACCCGCCCCGGCCATCACCTGCGGCGATGCCGGTCAGCTCGGTCACCCGTCGCAGCCGGTAGCGCACCGTATTCGGGTGTACGAACAGCAGCCGGGCGGTGGCCTCCAGCGAGTCCCCCTGCTCCAGGTACGTCATCACCGTGTCGAGTAGCGCCGAGCCGCCGCGCAGCAGCGGCTCGTAGACCTCGTCGATCAGCGCGATTCGGGCCGACTCGTCACCGTCCAGCGCGCGCTCGGGCAGCAGCTCGCTGGCGAGGACGGGGCGCGGCGCCTCGGGCCAGCCATCAGCGGCGCGTAGCCCGGCGAGCGCCGAGCCCGCCGAGCCGACCGCCGACTGCAGGTCGGCCGCCGGTGGACCGACCACGACCGGGCCCGGCCCGAAGTGGCCGGCGAAGTGCTCGGCCGCCGCGAGCGGGTCGGGGCTACCGCCCACGACCAGGACAACCCGGTTCCCGTGCACGCCCGCCAGCAGGTCGAGCCGGGCTCTGCGGGCGACGATCCGGAACTCGTCGATGAGGCCCTCGGCCTCGGTGCCGCGATCCCCTGTAGTGCCCACGATGACGGTCACCGGGCTGAATGACCAGTTCAGCGCCGACGCCCAGGACTGCAGGCCTTCGTCGACCTCGCCGCGCACGAGCGACTCCACTACGAGCGCCTCGAGTCGGGCATCCCAGGCGCCGCGGGCCTCGGCTGTGCGGGCGTACACCTGGGCCGTTCCGAACGCGATCTCCCTTGTGTAGCGCAGCACTGCCTCGCGCAGTTCTGCCTCGCCGCCGGGCGCAGCCAGCTCGTCGACCTGCGACTCCACCACGTCGACGATGACCCGGACCATCTCGACGGCCTGCTGCAGCGTCACCGCCCTCGCGAGTTCCCGCGGCGCGGTACCGAATACCTCGCCCGCGACAGCAGGTCGCGTCCGCTCGGGATGCTTGACCCAGTCCACGAAGGCGGCAATGGCTGCCTGCGCGAGCAGGCCGAGCCACGACCGATGTTCAGCGGACATGGCCCTGAACCAGCGCAGCCGACGGTCCATGGCCTGCATGGCCGCGGTGCCGAGTGCGCCCATCGACGCGTCGAGCCGGGCGATCGTCTCGGGCCGCACCCGGCCGTGCTGGGTCGGGGGTGCGCCGTGAGCCCGTGCAGCCATGCCCTCAGCGTGCCATGTCCGGCTGGGTGGCGAGGACCGCCGTATAGCCCTGGCCTGTCCGCCCGGGGTCGACGAGGGCTCTGACGAAGCCCGGATAGCGCCACCGCGCGATGAGGCAGATCAGCGCCAGCAGTAGCGCCGAGCCTGCCGTGGTCCAGCCGACGCCGACGCTGTCGGCGAGCGGGCCCTGTAGCAGTGCGCCGATGGGATAACTGACGCCGAGCGCCACCTGGAAGAAGCTGATGACCCGACCCCGGTAAGCCGTCGGGGCTGCCAGCTGGACCGAGGTCGACAGGCCAGACAGCACGCCGAGGTAAACCAGGCCGACGCCGAAGAGGGCGATGACGCCCCACCAGCGAGACGGCGCCGCCGCGTACCAGAGCAGGGCGACGGGCAGCAGCGCCAGGCTCCAGCCGAGCAGGCGGCCGCGACCCATGCGGGCCGCCAGCGGCGCCAGCAGGAGTGCCCCCGCCACGGCACCGACTCCCTGCGCGGTCGTGAGCTGTGAGGTCGCCGCCGCAACAGCGCTGGCTCCGCCATGACTGAGCCGCAGCGCCATGGCCGGGACGAGTGCGATGAATGGCGCGCCCACGAGGGCCACCACGCCGATCGAGATGATGGCAGCCCGGCAGGTCGGCTGGGCTTTGGTGGCGGTGTAGCCGTCCCGCAGCGCCGAGATGACGGATCCCTGGCGACCGGGCGGTGCGGACAGCCGCACGAAGAGCACCGCTATCACGACCGCCAGGAACGAGATGGCGTTCGCCGCGAAGCTCGCGCCGAAGCCGAACGCCGCGATGGTCGCCCCCGCTAGGGCTGGCCCGACTATCCGGCCGGCGTTCCACTGGGCCGAGTTCAGCGAGCTCGCCGCCAGGAACTCCGAGCGTGGCACCAGGTCGGGCAGGATCGCCTGGGTGAACGGCGCGATCAGGGCAGAAGCGCAGCCTTGCAGGGTCACCAGGCCCAGCAGGACGAGCGGGGCGTCATGGCCGGCCGAGATCAGCGCGGCGAGCGCGGCGGCCACGAGCGCTTCCGCGAGGTTGCCTGCCGCGATCACCGGCCGACGCTGCAGCCGGTCGGCGAGCGCACCGCCGAGCGGTGACAGGAGGCCGATCGGCAGGAACGCGCCCGCCGCGACCAGCACTGCCCAGCTCGCCTGACCGGTCCTCGCCACCACCAGCGCGCCGATCGCCACTGTCTGCATCCACGTGCCGACGTTGGAGATCAGGCTCGCGGTCCACAAGATGGCGAAGTTGCGATGGCGCAGTGGCGCAAGCGCGGTCCCGGCCTGCAGGGTCATGATGCCCTGCGAATCGGCTCGGCGCTGGTCACTGCCTCACCCTAATAGGGATCGATGGTCTTCGGTCGCCTGGTGCGGCGAGGATGATCACTGAACCCGCTGGCAGGTGAGTACTGTGCTGCACCCGAAGGTTGTGGAGTTCTGGGGCTAGATCGTGCCCCTGCCGAAGTCTGATCCGGGTGATGCGAAGGTGCTACCGGACCTGGCCGCACTGACCGGCACGATCACCGGCCCGCGCTGCGTGAGTTCTACCCCGCCGCGCTGGCGGCGTTCGACGACCTGACCAGCGGCGACGCCATCGAGGTGCTGAAAGCGGCACACGTGCCGGACCGCGCTACCTCACTGCCAACTCTCGCAGGAACTACGCCGGAACATCACCCGTCAACCTGGCTTCGGGGACCCGCCGGGCGGTGCTGGCCCGTCACGCACGCAACATGAGGCTCGCCGATGCGATCTACCTATCGGCATTCTCCGCAATTAGCGTCAGCCCGGCGCCCGAGCGTTCTAGGACCACCGCCGCTCCGCCGGTGACGCCCACCACCAGGCAGTGCGAGCCCTCGGCAACCACCTCGTCGGCTTCCTAGCCTGCGACCGGGCCCGAGCCAGCCGCCAGCTCAAGCCGTGCGCCGAGAGCGCGGGCCAGCGCGACGGCTTCGTGCACCCGGGCCGTCCGCAGGCCGTCGCGCTCGATGGCCTCGATCCGGCGGGCGGTGAGGCCCGAGCGCGCGGCGACCTCGTCGATGGTCATCTGCAGGTCGGCGCGCAGCCTGGCTAGCAACGTCATAGCGGCCAGCACCCCGGCCCGGGCGGCAATGCTGCCGTCGTCAGCGGGGAAGAACCTGGCGACGAATTCCGTCGAGTCGGCAACCGCGACCTCGTCGATGTCGGCCGGCCAGCCCCGGTCGCGGATCTCGGTCAGCAGGTCGCTCGCGAGCGCCATCGCGCGCGGGCCGTGCTCGCTGATCGCGTCCGGTCCTTCTAGCACGGCCAGCAGCGTCACGGTATCCGGCGGCTCGGCTGCGAACAGGATCCTGATGTCGGATCCGAGCGGGTCGGCACGCAGCTCCAGCAGGCCGGACACCGGCTCGGCCGCGTCCGGCGGTGCGGGCGGCGGCTTCGGACCCTGGGCTCTAGCCGACTCAACGTGCTCGACGCCGTCGGACCCCGCGCGGGTGACGCCCACCCACTCTCGTGGCGGGTGCAATGCCCGGAGTCGTTCCTCTGCCGCCAGAAACTCCGCGCGCCGCTGGGCGAGGTCAGGGTCGGGCTCGCCGCCGAGTGCCTCGACCGCCTCGGCAACCCGCAGGCTGGCTTCCGCCGCGGTATAGCGGGCTTTCGCGGTCTCCTTGGTCGTCCGGAACGCGTCGACCTCAGCCTGCAGGCGCTGGCTGTTCTCGGAGAGGGCGGCCTCGCGCTGCTGCGCGGTCACGAGCTGTTCCGACAAGTCGTCAATGACTGCCCCGCTGGCCCCTGAAGCCTGTTGTTCGCTCAGCCGTATTTCCGCCCCGCGGCGTGCGGTGGCCGCGTCGGCGACGCGTCGCCGCCACCGCGAGAGCTCCTCCAGGCGCTCCTGATACGCGTAGTCCGCGATCGCCCGCGGGTCATCCTCATCCGGCCGGGCCGTGCGTCCGGGTTCGCCGACGATGGCAAGGCCCGACGGCTCGGCGGACTCAAGGATGGCGACGAGCGCGGCGCCGACTTCAGCAGCAGCGGGCGGCCCCGACTCCTCGAGCTCGGTGAGCCAGCCGCCGAGCTCGGCGGTCATCCGCAGCCGGCGACCCAACCCGGCCCCTACAAGGCGTCGCTGACGTCGAGGTCAAGCCCGTACCTGGCGATGGCCTGGCTCACGACTTCCGGCTTGACCTCGCCAGCTCGGGCGAGCTGCGCGAGCACGGCGACCGTGATGGACTGCGCGTCGACGTGGAAAAAGCGGCGGGCGGCCGGGCGGGTGTCGGAGAACCCCCAGCCGTCCGTGCCGAGCGAGGTGAACGGCGCAGGCACCCAGCGGGCAATCTGGTCGGGTACTGCCCTGATCCAGTCGCTCACCGCGACCACCGGGCCAGGGTGACCTTCGAGGGACCGGGTGACGTAAGGCACCCGGTGCTCGGCTTCTGGCCGGAGCATGTTCCACTCGTCGGTCTGCAGGGCCTCGCGGCGCAGCTCCGTCCAGCTGGTCGCCGACCACGCCGCCGCCTGAACCCCCCACTCATCCGCGAGCAGCCGCTGGGCCTCCAGCGCCCAGCGCAGCCCCACCCCGGAGGCGAGGATTTGCGCCTGGGGATGCTCCCCAGTCGCGGTGAACGTGGGCGCCGTCTCGGCCAGCTGCGGCGGCTCAGCGTACCGGTACAGACCCCGCACGATGGCGCGCTCCAGCGCGGCCCGCCCGCCCTCGTAGTCCGCGGGCTCGGCAGGCTGCATGTACGGCTCGTTGTAGACGGTCAGGTAGTAGAACACGTCCTCGCCGTCTGGGTGATCGGGCGACGCACCATACATCCGGCGCAGCGCCTCCTTGACGATCACGGCGAGCTCGTAGGCCCAGGCGGCGTCGTAGCTCGCGCAGGCCGGGTTGGTCGAGGCAAGCAGCATCGAGTGGCCGTCGTTGTGCTGCAGCCCCTCGCCAGTGAGCGTCGTGCGGCCAGCCGTCGCGCCGAGCAGGAAGCCCCGGCCCATCTGGTCGCCCATCGCCCACATCTGGTCGCCGGTGCGCTGGAAGCCGAACATCGAGTAGAAGATGTAGATCGGGATCATGTGCGCGCCGTGCGTGGCGTAGGCCGTGCCGGCCGCGATCGTGGAGGCCATCGCACCGGCCTCGCTGATGCCCTCGTGCAGGATCTGTCCGCGCGCGGATTCCTTGTATGACAGCAGCAGGTTGCGGTCGACGGCCTCGTAGGTCTGCCCGTGCGGGTCATAGATCTTCGCGGTCGGGAACAGCGAGTCCATGCCGAACGTGCGGGCCTCATCAGGGATGATCGGCACGAACCTGGCACCGATCCCGGTGTCCTTCATGAGGTCCTTGAGCAGCCGGACGAACGCCATCGTGGTGGCGACCGGCTGCTTGCCAGACCCGCGCCGCAGCTCGTCATAGACTGAGTCGGCCGGCAGCTCAAGCGGCCTGGCTCGGACGACCCGCTTCGGCAGGTAGCCGCCCAGCGCGGCCCGGCGTTCCTTCATGTACTGGATCTCGTCGGACTGCTCGCCCGGGTGGTAGTAAGGCGGCAACTCCGCCTCGAGCGCCCGGTCCGGGATTTCGAGGTACAGCCGGTCGCGGAACTCCTTGAGCTCGGCCACCGTCAGCTTCTTCATCTGATGAGTGGCGTTGCGGGCTTCGAAGTCCGGGCCGAGCGTCCAGCCCTTGATGGTGTGCGCGAGGATGACGGTCGGCTGGCCAACGTGCTCGGTGGCTGCCTTGAAGGCCGCGTACACCTTGCGATAGTCGTGCCCGCCGCGGGACAGGTTGCGGATCTCGTCGTCAGACATGTGCTCGACCAGCGTTCGCAGCCGCGGGTCGCCGCCGAAGAAGTTCTCCCTGGTATAGGCGCCGGTCTCGACGGCATAGGTCTGGAACTGGCCGTCGGGCGTGGTGTTCATCTTGTTCACCAGGACGCCGTCGGTGTCCTTGGCCAGCAGCGGGTCCCAGTCCCGGCCCCAGATCACCTTGATCACGTTCCAGCCCGCGCCGCGGAACGTGGCCTCGAGCTCCTGGATGATCTTGCCGTTGCCGCGGACCGGCCCGTCCAGCCGCTGCAGATTGCAGTTGATGACGAACGTGAGGTTGTCCAGCTCCTCCCTGGCCGCGATGCTGATCGCGCCGCGGGCCTCGGGCTCGTCCATCTCACCGTCGCCCAGGAAACACCAGACGTGCGACCGGCTCGTGTCCCTGATCTGCCGGGCGAGCAGATAGCGGTTGAACCGAGCCTGGTGCACGGCGTCGATGGCGGACAGGCCCATGGAGACAGTGGGAAATTCCCAGAAGTCGGGCATCAGTCGCGGGTGCGGATATGACGGCAGGCCGCCGCCCGGGTGGGACAGCTCCTGGCGAAAGCCGTTGAGCTGCTGCTCGGTCAGCCGTCCCTCGAGGTACGCGCGGGCGTAGATGCCGGGGGAGGCGTGCCCCTGGAAGAAGACCTGGTCGCCCGACTCGCCATGGTCCTTGCCGCGGAAGAAGTGGTTGAAGCCGACCTCGTACAGGCTCGCCGCGGAGGCGTACGTGGCGATATGGCCGCCAACGCCGAGGCCCTTGCGGTTGGCGCGGCTGACCATGACGGCCGCGTTCCAGCGGATGTAGGCGCGGATCCGGCGCTCAACGTACTCATCGCCAGGGAACCAGGGCTCGCGCTCGGGCGGGATGGTGTTGATGTAGTCGGTGCTGCGCAGGCCCGGCACCCCGACCTGCTTTTCCCTGGCCCGCTCCAGCAGCCGCAGCATGACATACCGCGCCCTGGAGCGCCCGTGGGTCCGGACGATGTCGTCAAAGGACTCGAGCCATTCCCTGGTCTCGTCCGGATCGATGTCCGGGAGCTGGGTCGGCAGTCCGTCGCTGATGATGGAAAAGCGCTGGCTTCCGGAGGCCACGGGTGTCGTCCTCGCAATCGGCGGCTGTCTGGCCGCGTCGATGTCTGTTGTTAGCTCCAATCCTCGTACGGGCTGGCGGCAGCCGCATCTTTACCCTGGTACCTCATCGGAGTACCCGACGGTAACCAGGCGGCCCGGCCGAGGTGGCTTCTGCCTGCTATTTTCCCATATCGGGTCGGCTGCTCAGCGCCGGCGGCGAGGGCCCAGCCTGGCTCGGCTGGCGGCTGACCCGGCTGTGGCGCGGCTGAGCGCTGCCATGCAGCCTAATTGTGACTTGCGTACCGCGCCGACCCAGTGTGAACTGTGCGATCAGGAAGAGCGACGACGCGCGCGGCCGTGTAGACCACCCGAGGCTGGGCATGTGCCAAGTTCAAGGGTTCTCCGAATGCAGCCGCAGCGGAAAGGACCAGGAGGACTTCAGTGAGCGCGACCGCGGGCCAGGCGCAGGACCAGCGCGACCTGGCTGAGCGGCTTGGCATCAAGCCAGGCCACGTGGTGCAGGAGATCGGCTACGACGACGACGTGGACGAAGCGCTGCGCGACTCCGTCGTGGCGCTGGAAGGCGCTGAACTCGTCGACGAAGAGTACGAGGACGTCGTAGATGGCGTCCTGCTCTGGTGGCGCGACGGGGACGGCGACCTTGTCGATGCGCTCATGGATGCGCTGACGACGCTCGCCGACGGCGGCTACATCCTGCTGCTCACCCCGAAGACCGGGCGAGAGGGACACGTGGAGCCCAGCGAGATCGGGGAAGCCGCGCCGACGGCCGGGCTATCTCAGACCTCGACGGTTAGTGCCGGGCGCAACTGGTCTGCAAGCCGGCTGGTGGCGCCGAAAGCCCGCCGCTGACCCTGAGCGCTGGCGGCCGCCAGCGGCCCGCGGAAAGAAGCGGGATCCGGGTCCGGTCGGCCACCACCTCGATGGCAGACTGAGTTCGTCTTTCCCAGAACCCGCGTTTCGCGGAACCCGCGCTGAGAGGAAGTCCCATGGCGGTGGACGTCGGCGATGTGGCCCCCGACTTCGAGCTGAAAGACCAGCACGGCACGCCCGTGAAGCTCTCGAGCTTCCGTGGCCGCAAAAACGTGGTGCTCGTGTTCTACCCGCTTGCGTTCAGCGGCGTGTGCACCGGCGAGATGTGCGCAATCCGGGACCAGTTCCCGGAGGTCACCAGGGACGACGTCGAATTGCTTGCCGTCTCCGTGGACTCGTTCTTCGTGCTGAAGACGTGGGCAGAGCGCGATCATTTCAATTTCAGCATGCTCGCCGACTTCTGGCCGCACGGCGAAGTAGCCAAGGCCTACGGTGTGTTTGATGACAAGATGGGCGTCGCTGTGCGGGGAACGTTCATCATCGATAAGGACGGCGTCGTGCGGTGGAAGGTCGTTAACCCCATCCCGCAGGCGCGTGAGATCGCCGACTACCAGAAGGCGCTGGCCGAGCTGAACTAGCTCACCGCTCGCGAGCGGTGCCGCGTTTCCTGGCTGGCCGGCAGAATCGGAACAGGCTGGATGCCCTGCTATCGGTGCGGTACACGGCAGGTGGACCCGGACCGGGGCGAGAGTCCCTGGCGCCGGGGCGTACGAGCGAACCGGCAGGTGCTGATCTGCCCGGACTGTCAGATCGCTGGGGACTGGATGAGCGCGCTTGACCGCTGCCAGGTCTGCGCCAGCGTGCATCTGGTCCGGCGACTGGGCGAGGTCGAGTGCCGCGACTGTGGCGCTGTCGGGCAAGTTGCACCGGCGAGTCTCGACGATGCGGTCTGGACCGAGCGTGGCGCGGCTGATCTGGCCGAGGAGGTCGAGCGGGCGCTGGCTAAGGTACTCGGGCCGAGCAGGCAGCGGCCGCCCTACGCCATGTCGTAACGGCTGGTGCTGTGACGGACGCCGCCGTCGTCGGCCGACTGCTCGACGAGTACCACGAACGCTGGGTGGCGCCGTCGCGGATTCGCGTGCTTACCGGGTCCGAGCACCAGGCGCGCGTGACCTACCTCGTGACGCTGCCAGCTGGCGCCGCGCACGTCCTTCGGGCGTTTCGGGCCGACGAGCCGGTCCCTGTGCATGGCCGGTCCGCGGCTGATCAGACTGTGGCCGACTGGCTGACCGGCCGAGCGTGCACGCTCGCGATGCTGGCAGACGCCGCCTACCCGGCGCCGCGGCCCGTGCGGACCAGGACAGGTGAGCTCATTGGCGTCGCGGGCCCGTGGCTGAGCTGGGCGACCACCTTCGCTCCCGGCGGGCCGATCGAGCCGACGCTGGCCCAGCTCCGGCACGTCGGTACGGCGCTCGGCCACCTGCACGCAGTCGCCATGCTGCCCGGCGGCGACCGGATCGGAGACGGCCCGCCGGGCCTGGCGTCCCTTCATCCCGCGATCGCGGTGCCAGCGAGCTTGGCGCGGCTGGATGGGGTCAAGGCCGCGCTTCCCGATAGCTGGCGAGCTATGGACGCGCAGTTCCGGGCGGCGCTCTCAGACGTGGCCGCCGCCGCAGCCGCGGTGCCGGAGACGATCGTACACGGCGACGTGTGGGCCAGGAACGCCGTGCAGTCATCGCCATCCGGCGTCACCCTTGTCGACTGGGAGACCGGCGGTCGCGGACTCGCTGTGATCGACCTCGGGACTGCGCTGCTCGAGTGTCACCTCGACGCCGCGCTGCCCGACGGCGAACCTTCTCGATGGCTCATTACTCCGTCGGCGGACCGGATCGCGGCGCTCGCCGACGGGTACGCCGCCGTCCGGACGCTGTCAGCCGCCGAACTCGATCTGCTGCCGGCCGCGGTCGCGTTTTCGGCCGCGGTCGTTGGCTCAGTGCACTTCGACCTTGCGCTCGCGGGCCACGTCGCCGGGCCGGCTATGGCCGCCAGGCTGGCCAGGCTGCGGAACAGGCTTGCAGTCGCAGCCGAGGTCGCGGCCCTCGCCAGGGCGCGCCTCAGCGGCTGAGGGCGCCGCCGTTGACGTGCACCACCTGGCCGGTGATGTGCCGCGCCCCCGGCGACGCCAGGAATACCACAGTCGCTGCGACGTCATCCGGCGTGCCGCCCCGCCCAGTGGCTGTCTGACCGATGAGAGTCTCGCGACGCTCGTCGGTCATGCGGCCGCGGAAGAACTCGGTGCCGTCGATGAAGCCAGGCGCGATGACGTTGGCGGTGATTTGATCGGTGCCAAGCTCGCCCGCGAGGCTCAGGTTCCAGGCCTCGATGGCTGCCTTGGCCGCAGCGTAGGAGCCGGCTCCCGCGCGGTGCGCCGCGATCGAGCTGAAGCTGATCACCGCGCCGCCCTGGGTGAGCCGCGGTCGAAGCGCGGTCGTCATGAGCACCGCGGACAGTACGTTGGAGTCCACGTTCGCACGCCAAGCCGCCGCCAGCTCGGCCAGCGTCGCAGGCTCGGGCGTGCCGATGTCGGTGTTGCCACCTGCCGTGTTGACCAGCACATCGACATTGGCGGGTAGCTGGGGGAGCGCCTGCTCGATCTGCGCAGGGTCGGCAGCGTCGAAGGCAATAGCTGTGACGTCACCGTCAATCGCAGCGGCAGCGGCCGCGAGCGGATCGGTGCGTCGGCCGGTGATGACGACCCCGTTCCCCTCCCGGGCGAAGGCGCTGGCTATCGCCCGGCCTATTCCGGTGCCTCCGCCGGTGACCACTATCTGACGCATCCGCGTGCCTTTCGTTTAGCGCTAAACGTAGCATAGCAACATGACCGATCGAGCCGATGAGATCGCCCTCGCGTGGGCGCGGGAGCAGCCTGGCGTGCCCGTGGGATCGATCGGGATCGTCACCCGGATCTGGCAGGCGGCCAAGCTGCTGTCCGACGAGCGACGACGCACGCTGGCGGCAATCGGGCTGGACGCCGCCACGCTTGACCTGCTCAGCACCCTGCGGCGGGCCGGCGCGCCGTACCAGCTATCGACCCGCGAGCTCGCAGCTCGCTGCCTGGTCACAGCCGGGGCGGTGACCCAGCGTGTCGACCGGGCCCAGGGGTCGGGGCTGGTACGGCGGCTGGCACCGGTTCGCGGGTCAAGGACGGTGCTGGTGGAGCTGACTCACGCTGGGCACCGCGAAGTGGAGCGGGCCGTCGGCCTCCTGCTGAGCCACGAGCAGGGCTTGGTCGACGTCCTCGCGCCCGATCGCCAAGCCGATCTAGCCCAGCTGCTCGCGCTGCTGCTGGAGAGCCTCGCAGGGCGTCAGCGCGGACGAGAGGACGCCGCAGCTAGTGGGACAGCCGACGAAAGGCGCTAGTCGCCGGTGCGGGCCGGCGCAGCAGATCGGGCGGTGCCGGTATCGTCTTGTACCCTCTTAGCGACCTCGTGAGCCGAGGTCTACGGGCGCATAGCTCAGCGGTAGAGCACTCGCCTTACAAGCGAGGGGTCACTGGTTCGAACCCAGTTGCGCCCACGGAATTTTCGTTCCTGGTCCATCTCAGCCGGGCCGGATCGGTGAAACGGCCGTGGCAAGGCCAACCACGTCGGCCTTTGTAAGTCTGGTGCAGCGCGTCGCAGGCCGTCGTCGCCGGATGCCCCTCGGTCCGGTCCTTGCCGTCATGGAACGATTTGGGCGATGATGGGCGTCCGCATCACGCGCGGCCTCCACGACGCTCTCGTCGGTCTTGCACTGCGCGGTAACTCGCGGGTCGGCGCTCCATCGGCGGCGCACGTGCAGAGGCGGTCGAGGAGGCGAGATCGACACGGAGGCCGGGCCCATTGCCGGGCCCGGCCTCCGAGTGCGCGGGCTAGAGCAGGGTGGTGACT
>JASHOE010000360.1 GCA_030041275.1 Streptosporangiaceae bacterium | reverse complement strand
GCGTTCACCGTCACGCCGTACTTGGCCAGCGCGTTGGCGGACGACCAGGTCAGGCCCACGATCCCCATCTTGGCGGCCGCGTAGTTGGGCTGGCCGGGGGCACCGTGCAGCCCCGACACCGAGGTGAAGTTGATGATCCGGTTCTGCGCGCTCTCCTCCCGCAGCGACCGCCAGTGCGCCGCCGCGAACTTCGAGGTGTTGAAGGTGCCCTTCAGATGCACCCGGATCACGTCGTCCCACTCCTGCTCGGACATGTTGAAGATCATCCGATCCCGCAGGATGCCGGCCACGTTCACCAGCACGTCCAGCCGGCCGAACTCGCCGATCGCCGCCTTGATCAGCCCTTCCGCGGCGGCGTGGTCGGAAATGTCGGCACCGTTGGCGACCGCCTTGCCGCCAGCACCGGTGATCTCATCGACCACCAGCTGCGCCGGCCCGGCGTCGTGGCCGGAGCCGTCCACCGCCGCGCCCAGGTCATTGACGACGACGGCTGCACCCTCCCCGGCGAGCAGCATGGCCACCGACCTGCCGATCCCGCGTCCAGCACCGGTCACGATCGCGACCCGTCCATCCAGGCTGCCCATGCCGTACACCCGACCTTTCATGATCACCAGATGCCGGAATCCTAGAACGTTCTTCTGGAATTGTCACCGAGACCGCGCTCACAGCCGCGTTGCGCCGAGTCGATCGGATTACGCGATGTCATCCGGTAATCGCAACTTGCAGTGAAAGCGTCACTTTGTTGTGGTGAACTGGGCAGGTGGGGTCCGCGCCGGTGGACTCGGCGCGGCGTGGGGGGTGGTCGCCGTGCCTAGCAGCTTCCAGGCACAGCCGGCGCCATCGTGGCCGAGGGTCATCGGCACGACGCTCCGGTTGTGGCTGCAGCGCAGTGTGCTGCGGGTTTCCGACGGGCCCGATGCCCGGCGGTTAGCTCGCCGCCGCGCGCTGGTCGCTGGGCTGGGCGTCCTCATCATTGCTGCGCTCGCCACGACCGCGGCCACTGTCACCGGCCGCGCGTCCACGGCACGCAGTCAGCAGACAGCGACCGCGCCGCTCGGCGCCGCCGCGCTGGCCGCTGCCGCCGAAAATCGTGAGCTGGCGGCGATGTGGATCACGGCACAGGTCAGCCGCGGCGTTATCGTGGCCTGCGACCCGCTCATGTGTGCCGTCCTGCAGCACGCCGGACTTCCCGCCGCCGACCTCGAGTCGCTTGGCTCCGGGTCGGGTGATCCGCTGGGGTCGGGCGTCGTCGTCTCGACTGCCGTGCTGCGCAGTGAGTTCGGGCCCCGGCTGGTAACGGTGTATGCGCCGGTGGTGCTGGCGAGCTTTGGCACCGGCCAGAGCGCAGTCGCCGTGCGAGTGACGGCGCCGGACGGAGCAGCCGCTTACCTGTCGGCGGCGCGCGCGGACTTGCTTGCCCGCCAGCAGGACGGCAACCAGCTCCTGCACAACGCAAACGTGCACCTGTGGCCAGCAGCGCAGGCGGAGCTCGCGGCGGGCCACGTCGACGCCCGGATTCTCATCACGCTCGCAGCGCTCGCGCACAGCGTCCCGGTCTACATCCAGCAGTTCGGCGACGCGGGGCCTGGCGCCACCGCAGGTACTCCGCTGCGCTCGATGACGCTCGGTGCCGCGCCGCTTCCGCATGATGCGGGCTACCTGGCTGAGGTGCTGGCGTTCCTGCGAGCGCAGCGCGCGCCGTTCCTCGCCACCACGACGGTCTCCGGCACTGGTGCCGCGACCGTGCTGCAGGTCGTATTCCCCGCGCCAGGCCCGCTAGGGCTGCTGTCGGCGCAGACACCGAAGTAAGGGACAGACAACGGCCGGCGCGGGGGAGACCCGAGGCGCCGGCGCACCGGGAGGGCATATGAATCTGGTAACGAAGCCAAGACGGCTGATCCGGGTGCTGGGAGCTGGACTGACCGGAACGCTGGCCATCCTGGCGCTGGTGGCGCCCGCCGCATCAGCGGCGCAGAGCACGGGCGACGGCTTCGTCCGGCTCGCGCACCTGTCGCCGAACACGCCGGCTGTCGATGTGTATCTCTACTCGTTCGGGGACTCCACGGCGCAGCTCGTCCTGCACCACGTGAGCTACGGCACGGTGTCGCCGTTCGAGCAGCTCGCCGCCGGCGAGTACACCGTCGCGATGCGGGCGGCCGGAGCGGCGCCGAGCACCAAGCCTGTGCTGTCGACGACGCTGAACGTCACCGCTGGCGACGCCTACACCGTGGCCGGAATGGGCCCGGCGTCCGGGCTGCGCCTGGTGGTCTTCGACGATCCGCTGACGACACCCAGCGGGGCGGCCCTCGTTCAGGTCATCCAGGCGTCGCTGCAGCAGGACACCGTCTCGGTTACGGCAGGCGGCCAGACGCTCACATCGAACTTGCAGTTCGGGAACGCGACGAACTTCATCAGCGTCCCGGCCGGAACCTGGACGGTGCAGGCAGCGGGCCCGAGTGAGACCGCCTCGCAGCAGGTGACCCTCGCCGCGGGAACCGTCCACACGCTCGTTGTCCTCGACGATCCCGGCAAGCTCGCCATCGACGACCTGCTCGATGCGGCCGGCAGCGCCGTGGCTCCCGCGGCTGGGGTGCAGACGGGGCTGGGCGGCACCGCGGCGCGGCCGGGTGCACCACTGCTGCCATGGGTCGCGGTCGGTCTAGGCGGCCTGCTGCTTGCCGTCGGCGGGGCGGTGTTCGTCAGCCGACGGCGTCGCCCGGCTCTCCATGCGCGGTAAAAGAGGCCGGCACGCGTCGTCCAGACGCCTCGTGCGGCGGCCGTGGGCTGCCGCGGCGCTGGTGACGGGTGTCATCGTGCTCTGCGGCGCTGCCGCCGGGCTCGCCTGGGCCAGCCAGACCGGGCGACCCGCTGCGGCGGTGGGCAAGACGCCGCTGGTGCCGGTGCCGCGCGGGCACTGGTCCGCTGTTCCGCAGACCACGACCGCGCCCGTCGCCGCGCCGGTGAGTCTCACGATTCCCGCTATCGGCGTGAACACCCGCCTGATTCAGCTCGGGCTCACGACGACAGGGGCGCTGCAGGTTCCCTCAAGCACCGCGGTTGCGGGCTGGTACACCGCCAGCCCGCGACCAGGGCAGACCGGCGCGGCGGTGATCGCCGGGCACGTGGACTCGAAGGCCGGCCCTGCCGTTTTCTTCAGGCTCCGGCTGCTGCGGCCCGGCGAACTGGTTTACGTGCGCCGGGCCGACAGCAGCCTTGCCGTATTCCAGATCACCGCGGTGCAGACGTACCTGAAGACGCAGTTTCCCACGATCGCGGTGTACGGCCCGGTGCCGGATCCGCAGCTGCGGCTCATCACCTGCGGCGGGACCTTCGACTCGACCACCGGCCACTACCTCAGCAACGTCATCGTCTGGGCGACCCTCGACGCCGCCGCAACCTAGTCCGCGCACGCGAGCGGCCCTGTTCGGCCGGGCCGAAGCCGTTGCGGAACAGTCGCTGCGGCTGGCCGCTGCAGCCGCGAAGGTGACGTCGCGTCCTTTCGATCGCGAGCACCGGCGTGGGCGCCGCGCTGGCGGCCGCAGGATCCGCGGGCAACCGTGCCGGGTCCCGCACCGGCGCGCTGTATCCGATCTGAGCGGCTTAGGTAAGGTTTGCAATACTGGAATCTGAACGGTCGGATAATGGCTGGCATCGGCAGCCGGAGGAACTGCACCAATGGCTTCTAGCGAGCGCACGACGGACGCACTCGACACCAGCGTCGCCCATATCGCGCGGGTCTACGACTACCTGCTGGGCGGCAAGGACAACTTCGAGGCCGACCGCGCTGCCGGCAGGGCGATGCTGTCGGCCTATCCGGACATCGCCAACGCCATGCGATCCAACCGGCAGTTCCTGGCGAGAAGCGTGCGCTACCTCGCCGCCGACGAGGGGATCCGCCAGTTCCTGGATATCGGCACCGGCATACCGACGGCGAACAACACCCACGAGGTCGCCCAGTCGATCGCGCCTGACTGCCGGGTCGTCTACGTAGACCGGGATCCGGTGGTGCTGATTCACGCTCGCGCGCTGCTGACGAGCGAGCCCGAGGGCGTCACCGACTACATCGAGGCGGACATCAGCGAGCCGCAGGCCATTTTGGATCACGCCGCGACCGTGCTGGACTTCTCCCGGCCCATCGCGCTGATGCTGGTAGCAATCCTGCACTTCGTCCCGGACGCCGACCACCCGTACGAGACCGTGGCATCTCTGCTGGACGCGCTGCCGTCGGGCAGCTTCCTCGCGCTGTCGCATCCGGGCTCGGACGTGGCGGCCGGCGCTTCCGAGGCCGCGCGGCGCTTCAACGACCGCGCCGCCGAGCAGGCGACGCTCCGGTCGAGGAACGACGTCATGCGGTTCTTCGACGGTCTGGACCTGGTCGAGCCGGGACTGGTCCAGGTTGAGGACTGGCGACCAACGACGCAGCCGCTCGCCGCGAGCAGCACGAGCGTGTGGGCGGGAGTCGCGCGCAAGCCGTGATAGAGCGCGGCGGCTCGAGGTATGTGGCCTCTGGGTTCGCAACCGCCATCAGCTACTTGCGCGCCACCCCAGCCCAGACCGAGAAAGTCTCGTCCACCTCGATGGGCGGGCGCCACTGCTGGATCTGGACGAGTCCAGGGTCGACCAGGTCAAGGCCGTCGAAGAACCGAAGCACCTGGGCGCGGGTGCGGGGGGCGTACTGCTGATAGCTGAGCGGCTTCAGGCGGTCGACGAGATTGGCCGCCTTTTCCGGCTCGATGTCTGACGCCGGGTGCGAGATGGACAGGTAGCTGCCAGCGGGCATGGCGTTCATGAACTGGGCGACGATCGCGTGCGGGTCGTCCTCGTCGGGGATGGCGTGCAGGGTCATCGTCACGGTGACAGCTACCGGCTTGCTGAAATCCAGCGTTTCGGCGGCACTGGCCAGAACCTTCGTCACGTCCCGAAGGTCTGAGTCCACGTATTCCGTTGCACCCTCCGAAGTGCTCGTGAGCAGGGCACGGGCGTGGGCCAGGACGACGGGATCGTAGTCGACGTAGACGACCCGGCAGTCGGGCGCTATCTCCTGTGCCACCTCGTGGGTGTTGCCAGCCGTCGGAATGCCAGTGCCGATGTCGAGGAACTGCCTGATGCCCGCCTCACCGACCAGGAACCGGGCCACGCGCCCCAGGAAGGCCCGGTTAGCCCGCATGAGCTCGACCATTGTCGGGTAGGCCTCGATCATTGCCTCGGCGGCCTTGCGATCGGCGGCGAAGTTGTCCCGACCCCCGAGCAGGTAATCTGCGATGCGCGCCTGGTGCGCCACCGAAGTGTCGAAGGTTGCGTGTTCTGCGCTCATTCGTGCTCGTCTCATCTGCCGTTATTGTTACGGTCGCTGGCGCCCATGCGACCAATGGCGATCGTACTGATGCGAGGCGGTTGCCGAGCCCCGTCGCGCGCCGCCGCCGGCAATCCGCGTGCCCGCGAAAGTGGCGCGAACTTGCCACGATGCGGCAAAGTGGCAGGATCCGACCGGGACGGTGAGCACGATGACGGAGGCGCAGGCGCGCAAGCCGGCCGTCGGTTCCTGGCAGTGGGGACGCACGGCGCAGACCCAGCGGGCACTGCTGGACGCCGCCCGCGAGGTATTTACCCGGCAGGGTTTCGCCGACGCGAGCATCGCCGACGTAGTGGAGCGCGCGCAGTCGAGTGTGGGAAGCCTCTATCATCACTTCGGCGGGAAGAGCGAGCTCTTCATCGCGCTGTGGCAGGAGCACCAGGCCGCATACGAGGAGGCGGCGAGTGCGGCCGTCGCGGCCGCGAAGCGAGCCGGCGTCAGCGACCCGGCCGAGTTGTTTGCTGCGGGCGCACGGGCGTACCTCGACGGCGCCTGGCAGCGCCGGGACCTGGCGATGCTGTTCTCCGCTGGTGACGGTCCGCCTGGGTTCGAGCTGATGAAACGGCACCGCGGTCACGGCTGGATCCGGCAGAACGACGCCTTGCTGCGCCTCGCGGACACGTCGCTGGACCGGCTGTACGCGGCCGTGCTGACCTCTGTGATTGGCGAGGGCGCGCGTGAGGTCGCGGCCGCCAGAACCAGGGCGCAGGCGGACGAGATCATCGACGCGGTCATCGAGTACGCGCGCCGGCTGATGGCAGAGGGGCCAGCCCGGACTCACCGCTAGGCGAGCGCAGGTTTGCCGGACCGTGCGCTGCGGCAGGTAGCTGCGAGTGCGGGCCGAGCGACGTGGGCAGGTGGCCTTCTGGCTGGTGGCCTACTTGTTCGGTGCCACCATGCTGGGCACCACACTGCCCACTCCGCTGTATGTGATCTATGAGAGCCAGTGGCACTTCTCCGCCGGGCTCACCACGCTCATCTACGCCACCTACGCCGTGGGCGTGCTCGCCGCGCTGCTGCTGGCCGGGCGGTCCTCCGACCAGGTGGGCCGCAGGCCCGTGCTCGCCGCCGCTCTGGGCTTCAGCGCGGTCAGCACCGTGGTTTTCATCCTGGCGTCCGGAGTTGGCTGGCTTTTCGTCGGCCGGGTGTTGTCGGGGCTGTCTGCCGGGCTGGTGACGGGCACTGCCACGGCCGCGCTCACTGAGTACGCGAGCAGGGCCGGCCGGGACCGGGATTCCACGGGACCGGGTGGCACATCCCGGCGTGCCTCGATGGTGGCCACCGCGGCCAACATGGGCGGCCTGGGCCTGGGGCCGCTGGTCGCCGGCCTGTTCGCGCAGTACGCGCCAGACCCGACCGTGCTCGTATTCGAGGTCTACCTCGGCCTACTGGCCCTAGCCGCCTTCGCCCTCGCCGTCGTACCCGAGACCGTTGCCCAGCGGCAGCGGCTGAGCCTGCGGTTTTCCGGCCTCGGCATACCGGCAGTCGGCCGGAGGGAGTTCGTGGCCGCCGGCGTGGCCGGGTTCGCCGCGTTCTCCCTGCTCGGGCTGTTCACCGCGCTAGCGCCGACCTTCCTGTCCAGTGTGCTGCACCAGCACAACCACGCCGTCAGCGGAGCCATCGTGTTCGCCATCTTCGGCACCGGCGCCGCCAGCCAGCTGTTCCTCGGCCGCTTCCCTAGTCGGCGGGTGGTCACCTTCGGCCTCGCGCTGTTCGTTGTGGCCCTGGCGCTGATCGTGGCGGGCCTGTCGCAGGCGTCCATGGGCCTGTTTCTGGCCGGCACGATCACCGGCGGCCTGGCGGTCGGCGCTGTCTTCATCGGCAGCCTCTCAACGGCCAACCGACTGGCGCCGCCGGAGATACGCGGCCGCGTCGTGTCCACGTACTTCGTGTTCGCCTACGTCGGGCTCACGATCCCGGTGATCGGCGTCGGCATCGCCTCCGACTATGTCGGCGACTTCAGGTCCGTTCTGGTCTGCGCCATCGCGCTCGCGGCGCTCAGTGGGGTATCGATCGCCGGCGTTCGCGGGGCCGCCAGCACGTCCTGACTCCCGAGGTCATGTCGGGTCGGGTCAACTGCCGTACGCGTCGTTGTAGTTCCACCATTGGTACGGAGGCGTCTGCGGGTATCCCTCAGGCGAATCCTCCCACTCCTCCTGGCGACCGAGCGCCGTCATGTCGAGGTAACTCCACGTGGTGCCCATGTTCTCGGCGCCGCGGCTGTTGATGAAGTAGGTGCGAAAGATCTGGCCATCTTCGCGGATGAAAGCGTTGTGCCCGTGCCACTCATCGACGCCGAAGTCCTTATCGAAATCGTCCGTGATCGTGTACCAGGGGATGCGCGTCCAACCGTGGCGTTCCTTCAGCCGCCGGATCTCGGCCTGAGGGGCGCGCGAGGCGTAGGCGAGCGTCGTGTCCCGCGCGTTCAGGTGGGCTGGGTTCGCGACTTGGTCGGCGCCAAAGGAGCAGCCCACGCAGGCACGCTCCGGATATGAGCCGCCCTCGGCATACGTGGTGACTGTCGGTTCGAAGAAGGCCCGGTAGACGATCAGCTGACGGCGGTCCTCGAACAGGTCGGCTAGGCTCGCCGGTCCGTTGGGGCCTTCGAACGAGTACTCCTTCTGGACCGCCATCCACGGCATCCGTCTGCGCTCGGCGGCAAGCGCGTCGCGCGCGCGGGTGACCTCCTTCTCCCTGGCCAGCAGCCTCTCACGTGCGGCGTTCCACTCTTCCAGCGAGACAATCGGCGGCGTCTTCATCTGGCATTTTCCTCTTCAGAATGACCTACGCCTGAATGCCGCGGCAGCGCCATCGGCGACACCGGCGACGCTATCACCGCCGCCCGTCGGGAAAGCGGACGGAGCCGGCAGAGGGGACCCGACTGCTACTGGCAAGGTAGCGCGAACGCATTCCGGCGTTCCCTATCGGCCGCCGCCTGGCCGAGATGTACCGTCAGGCCGGGCTGCACAACGTCGGCATCGAGGCACGGGCCCGAGTGTGCCAGCCCGGCGACTCCCGCCGGACGATCGGCCCAGACCTGGCACGCAGCCTGCACAAACGATCGTCACCCTGGGCCTGGCCGATCAGGGCGAGCTCGATGCGCTCGACAGGGCGGTCCGTCGCCACCTCGACGATCCCAAGACTCTCGTTATGCCGCACCTGTCCTTCCTCGCGTGGGGCCGCAAGCCAGGACCCTGGCGGCCTGGACGAGCCTCCAAGGGCCAACCATCGTGCGACTTGACAGCTAGCTTCGGCTTGACAGGGCGGCGCAGCCAGGATTTCATTCCCTCTAGAACGAGATTCTAAGATTGCCCCGCCCGGGGCGGCGGGCGACGCTCCCGGGCTGATCGGCGGCGTGCCAGGAGGCTCGATGGAACTTGACCTTGGGCCGGAGATCGCGCAGTATCGCGCGGAGATCCGGGACTGGATCGGCGGCCACGCGCCGGCCGGGCTGGCCGACCTTACGGACTGGAACAACGTCGTCACGACCGGCGGCTATGGCAGCGAGCGGCGGGCCGAGGCGATGCGTGACCCGGTGTACGCCGAGTGGGAGCACGAACTCGCCGAAGCCCGGCTGATCTGCCCGCAGTGGCCGGAAGACTTCGGCGGCAAGGGCCTGGACGCGGTCCGGGTGTCGGTCTTCAACGAGGAGCTGCACCGGGCGGGCGTGCCGAGAGTCGTCCGCGGCATGGGCGAGAGCCTGGTCGGTCCGTCGGTCATCGTGCACGGCACGCCGGAGCAGCAGGCGGCCTTCCTGCCGCGGATCATCACCGGCGAGGACGCCTACTGCCAGGGCTTCTCCGAACCCGGTACCGGTTCTGACCTGGCCGGGCTGCAGACCAAGGGCGAGATCGACGGCGACGAGGTCGTCATCACCGGCCAGAAGCTGTGGACGTCAGGCGCCGCGCGGGCCAACAAGATGTTCGTGCTGTGCCGCACGGACCCGGCGGCGGAGAAGCACGCGGGCATCTCGTTCGTGCTGATCGACTTCAAAGACCCGCGGGTCAGTTACCGGCCGGTGCGGCAGATGACCGGTGCGGCCGAGTTCTGCGAGGACTTCCTCGACGGCGTGCGGGCACCGCTGTTCAACGTCATCGGCGGCCTCAACAACGGCTGGCGGGTCGCGATGACGACGCTCGGATATGAGCGCGGCGGCAGCGCGTCGGTGCAGCACCTCGCTTACGAGCGGGAGTTCTGGGCGCTGACCGAGACCGCGAGCAAGCGGGGCGTCGCCGACGACCCGCGGACGCGGCAGCAGCTGGCCTGGGCCTACACGCAGGTCGAGCTCATGCGGTTCGCCGGGCTGCGGGCGCTTGCCGGGCTCGCCCAGGGTCGGCGGCCCGGCCCGGAGGCGTCGATCAACAAGCTGTTCTGGAGCGAGTACCACAAGCGGCTCGGCGAGGTCGCGATGGACATCGAGGGCACCGACGGCCTGATCCGGCCGGATGGTGATGGCTACCCGACGACCGGGTGGCAGAACGTGTTCCTGGCCAGCCGGGCCGGTTCGATCTACTCGGGCACGAACGAGATTCAGCGGAACATCATCGCCGAGCGCGCGCTGGGGCTCCCCAAGGAGCCGCGGGTGTCGGCGTGACCGCCATCAGTTCTGTCGCGTCGGCGACCGAGGCGGACGGAACGGGGTCGCCGGGTTGGGCAGTGCCTTCCGGGCGCGCGGCCGCACGCGAACTCGTCACCCCCGAGCGGCTGGCGGAGTTCTTCGCGCCTCGCAGCGTCGCGATGGTCGGCGCGTCGGAGACGTCCGGGTGGGCGAGGTTCATCGTCGCGGCCAGTGCCGCGGTCGGCTACACCGGCCCGCTGTTGCCGGTGCACCCGCGGCACTCGACGGTCTTCGGCCGGCCTGCGGTGCCCAGCTTGCGCGACCTGGCCGAGCCAGCTGACCTGGCGTTCATCCTCGCGCCGACCGAGGCGGTGCCGACTGTCGTCGAGGATGCGGCGGCGGCCGGCGTGCGGAACGCCATCGTGCTCGCCTCGGGGTACCGGGAAGCCGGCCGTGCCGGGAAGCAACTCGAGGACGAGCTCGTCAGCGCGGCCGCTCGCCACGGCATCCTGCTCCTCGGGCCCAACACGCTCGGCTTCCTCAACACCGCCGCGAAGGTCGCGCCGTTCGGACTGACCGTGCCGCTGCCGCTGACGGCCGGTCCGGTCGGGATCGCGCTGCAGAGCGGTGCGCTGTCCAGCGCGCTGCTCGCCTTCGCACGGTCACAGGCCATCGGCGTCAGCACGCTCGCCAGCCTCGGCAACGAAGCGATGATTACCACCGCCGACATGCTCGACTACCTGGTGGCTGACGATCAGACGAAGGTCATCTGCCTGTTCCTCGAGGAGATCGGCGACCCGGCGACGTTCAGTGCGGCTGCGCAGCGGGCTGACGCGGCAGGCAAGCCCATCATCGCCCTGAAGGTGGGCGCCAGCCAGGCGGGCCAGCAGGCGGCGCTCGCGCACACCGGGGCGGTCGCAGGCGATGATGCGGTCGCCGACGCTGCGCTGCGCCAGCTCAACATCATCCGAGTGAGCAGCATCGAGAGTCTGCTCACCACCGCGGCGGTCTTCGGCTACCAGCGGTGGCCGACTGGCCGCCGGATGGGCGTGCTCACGTCGTCGGGCGGAGCGTGCGACATCATCGCCGACCAGGCCAGTGCGGAAGGCATCGAGATTCCGCCGTTCGCTGCGCAGACCACCGCGGCGATCGCGGCCGCGCTTCCGTCGTTTGCCGCAGCCCGCAACCCCCTCGACTGCACGGGCTATGTACTGGCGAACGTCCGCACCTCCGCGCTGACCGCGATCGATCAGGCGCTCGATGCTGCCGTGGACGACCAGGGGCTGGACTTTGTGGTGTCCGCCGGCTTCGCCATTCCGGAGGCCAGGCCGCCCGAGCCGGCGGCCAAGCTACTGGAAGACCGAATGGCCTGGGTCTCGGCCCGGATGGCTGCCGCGCCCATTCCCGTCATCCCGCTAGGCATGACCTGCACCGACGTCACCGGATACGCACGTGAGCTGCTCGGCTCACACGGCATCCACGTGCTGCCGGGGATGGAACTTGGCGTACAGGCGCTCGGGAACGCGCTGCGCTGGCAGGAGGGCCGCGGCACGGTGCGGCCGATCTCAGGCCGCGTGGCGGAAGACGGTTCGCCCGCTGTCGCGTGGACAGAGGCGCGGGCGCGTGATCTGCTCGCCGCGGCGGGCATCCCGGTGGTGCCCGGCGGGCTGGCCCGATCGGCGGATGAGGCCGCTGAAGTCGCGCGCTCCCTCGGCACTCCGGTCGCGCTCAAGATCAGCTCCGCAGACGTCGCACACAAGTCCGACGTCGGCGGCGTCGCCCTGAACCTGTCAGGCGACGCGGCCGTTCGCAACGCCTACGGGCGCGTGGTCGAGTCGACGGCGACGCACGGTGGCGGTAGCGAGGTCCTGGTGACCTCGATGCGGACGGACGGCGTTGAGGTCCTGGCTGGCGTCACGATGGACGCCAGCTTCGGTCCGGTGCTCGCGGTCGGCCTCGGCGGCATCTGGGTGGAGGCCTTGCGGGACACCAGCTTGCGGCTGCTGCCGGTCGATGCGGCCGGGGTGCGGCGCATGCTGACCGAGCTGCGCGGCCTGCCGCTGCTGCAGGGCGGGCGCGGCGGCGCGACGGCAGACCTGGATGCGCTCGCGGAGGTAATCGCCGCGATCGGCGACCTCGCGAGTTCGGTCAGCGGATTGCAGGCACTCGAGGTCAACCCGCTGTGGGTGCGCGGAGACCAGATCGAAGCGCTGGACGTCCTGGTCGTGGTCGGCCAGGACAGCAAGCATGTCGAGATCGCGAGATAAGGGAGACCGGACAGATGATCCTCGGTGTTAGTGCGGAGCAGGAAGAGCTGCGCGCGTCGGTCCGGCGGTTCCTGGCGGACCGGGCGCCGATCAGCGCGGTGCGCTCGCTGATGGAGACGACCGACGGGCTGGACCGCGACGTCTGGCAGCAGGCGGGCGAACAGCTTGGCCTGCAGGGCATCGCGATTCCGGAGGAGTACGGCGGGGCTGGGTTCAGCTTCGCCGAGCAGGCGATCGTACTGGAGGAGCTCGGCGCGGCGCTGTACGGCGGCCCTTACCTCTCCAGCGCGGTGCTGGCATCGACGGCCCTGCTGGCCAGCGGGGACGAGGCAGCGAAAAAGGCCTACCTACCCGGCATCGCCTCCGGTGAGCTGATCGCCACGCTGGCCTTTACCGAAGAGGACGGATCGTGGGACCCGGAGGCGATCAGGCTCAGCGCGACCAGCACGTCGGACGGCTGGCGGCTGGATGGCCGGAAGAGCTTCGTGCTCGACGGCCATACCGCGGAGCTGATCGTCGTCGTCGCGCGGGCCGGTGACGAGCTGAGCCTGTTCGCGGTCGCCGCCGACGCCGCGGGGCTGACCCGCACGCCGCTGCCGACTCTGGATCAGACTCGCAAGCTGGCCAGGCTGGACTTCGAGTCCGTGCCGGCTCTGCACATCGGCGCGCCAGGCGCCGGCACTGCGGTGCTGGCCAGGACGCTCGACGTCGCGGCGATCGCGCAAGCCGCGGAGCAGCTGGGCGGCGCGCAGCGTGCGCTCGACATGGCGGTCGGATACGCGAAGGTGCGGCACCAGTTCGGCAGGCCGATCGGCAGCTTCCAGGCGATCAAGCACCGCTGCGCCGATCTGCTGCTCGAGGTTGAGTCGCTCCGCAGCGCCGTGCAGTACGCGGCCGCCGCGGTGGCGGAGGACTCGGACGAGATCCCCGTCGTCGCGTCGCTGGTCAAGGCGTACGCCTCGGACGTGTACTTCCACGTGGCCGCGGAGAACATCCAGATCCACGGCGGTATCGGCTTCACCTGGGAACACGACGCGCACTTGTACTTCAAGCGCGCCAAGGCCAGCGAGCTCTTCCTCGGCGACGCGACATACCACCGCGAGCACCTGGCCACCCGCATCGGCCTCTAAGAGCGACTAGCAGGCTGCTCACCGGTGTTCGCGATCCTCGCCGCGCTCAGCCGGTTTCGTTGCATCAGCCGGGCGGGCTGGCGATGGTTGCCATGACCGCGAACTGGCAGCACGTCGTCGCGGATGATCGCACCTGGCCGGTGGGCACGTGGTAGGCCCACAGGCGCTGGCCCGGCCCCTGGTAGAACAGCCAGGAGCTGTCCGGCGACCATGCGGCCACCGCAAGGAGGAAGGCGGCCGATGACGGGACTGCGGTCGCCTGCCTGTCGGCGCCCGTCAGGTGGAGGATGTACTGCCGCGCGATGCCCCGGTTATCGGGCGGCACTACGGCCGCGGCGGCCATCAGCTGACCTGACGGTGCTATCTCGCTGACTGACCAGGCCCAGTTACCGCCGTGCGTTGGCACCCACCCAGTAGTGCCCGGCGGCGCAGCGAATGACTGGAGCCTGCCGCTAACGACGTCCAGCACGTGCATTGTTCTGCAGGCGTAGTAGCCGAAGTTCCCGCCGTAACTCAAAGACTGCGCCGTCGACGGATTAGCGCAGCTGCTGCCGTACGCAACCAGCCGCGGGCTGACATCGAAGCCCTCAGCGGACGCGGAATCCGGCAGCTCTTCCGGCACGGCACCCGGAGTCCACAGCCAGAACGGACCGCCCACCTCGCCGAAGCGCGGCTCGAGCAGCAGGCCAGCGTCCGTCCCGCCGACCAGCTGCATTCCGGCGGGCAGGGTGATCGGCGGTCCTTGCTGGCCGCCGGACACCGCTGCGGACCGAATCGTGACCGCGTCCGCGGTGGGCTGGTAGGAGCCGTACTCGAGCCAGACGTCGCCCGGGGTGGCGGACGGCGCAAACGCCAGCGCACTCCCAAGCACCTGGATGCGCCACATTCTGCTCGTCGGTGTCGAGGGGCTGACCGCAGGGATGGGGGTCGTGCCTGTGAGCGCGTCAGCGGCGACGACGCCGGTGTCACCCACGTAGACGATCGAGCCGGCCACCAGCATGATCGGCTGGTAGGCGCCGGGGTCGACGACAGGCGCGGCATGCCTGAGCTTTCCGCTGACCAGGTTGTCCAGGCTGATCGTGCCATCCTGGCCGAGGCCCGTCGGCCACATCAGTACTGTCGCGTCGACGCTGGCCGGGATGGCGGCCGGAACCTGCCGCCGGGCGGAGGGTGCGGCCGCTCGCGGTCCGCCCTGTCGTGGCCTGCCAGATCCGTGCAGCCCGGCGAACGCACCTGCCGCCGCGACGAGCACGGCTGCCAGCGCCACACCAATGGCGGCGCGGCGTCTGCGCTGGCGCCGACGCGCCTCCTTGATGAGCGCATCGACGCCGGGACTCGGCACCGGCGCCAGGGCTGTGCTCTTCATGGCCCGCTCCTACGACACCCGTGCGATGATCTCTGCCAGCTCTTCTGGCCGGTATCCGAGGCGCCGGGCGAGCACGACCAGCTCGCGCGCCTTTGCCACCACGGCACCGCGCCCGGGACCGATGCCGCTCACCGTCACGCCCCGTCCGCGCCGGAACTCGACAATGCCCTCATCCCGCAGCGTGCGCAGCGCCCGGAACACGGTGTTGGCGTTGACGCGTAGGACGGCTGCCAGGTCTCTGGCAGGCGGCAGCCGCTCGCCCGACTGCACCTCACCATCGGCAATCGCGCGTCGGACCGCGGCGGCGACCTGCTCGTGCAACGGAACCGAGCTCGCAGGGTCAATCTCCACTATGCCCTTGGTGCTATGCACATTAGCATCATAGGCCCGTCCGAACACTGCGGTCTAGAGTCTTCGCGCTGGTCCCCGCAGAGCGCGACCACCGGTGAGCGGGCCGCCCGTAACGCCTCTAGCGACAGGCCGCTGGAACCCGGTAGCCGATAACTCCGGAGCTCAGCGCCCCGTACTGACCCGCAGGCACCGTGCTGATGTAGACGGTGTCGCGCGTCGCAGCGAGCGCGAGTACCGAGCCGCGCACCGGCAGCGTCATGATGCGGCCAAGTCGGGACCCGGCCGTGAAGCACGCGAGCGATGGCCCGGCCGCCCAGGACTGCGGGCCGAGCGAGACCCAGATCGTGTCGCCATGCGACCAGACGTCCGCGGCCTGGCTGAGTAGCGCGCTGTGCCGGACGACGGCCGGCGTGGTTGGCTGCAGCTCGCCATTGAGCCGGACTAGCGGCCCGGCGTACCCACCGGTTGTCACGCCGCCCGTCACCACCCAGACCGCCCTGCCGGTGCTGGTGAACGGGCCGCCGCCATACGTGATACTCGGCTGGCCCGAGATGACGAGGCGGGGGTGCAGGCCGGCGCCGTCCGTGACGCCGACTACCACGCGGCCGTCCAGCAGGGCGGCTGGCCCTGGCGCGGTGTTCAGCGGTGGCCCGATGCTTGTGCCGGGCTCCAGCACAGCGGTTTCCCGTCCCGTCGTTCCGGGTGCTGGCATGCTCAAGCGGTACAAGCCGTACTGGCGGGGCACCCAGGCTGCAGTCCTGCTGATGGGCGTGATGCTGCCAATCGGGCCGTCATCCATAGCCGAGTGCCTGCGCAGATCAGGGCTCAGCAACCAGTCTCCGGACGGGGCACCGTCCTGGTTGCCGTAGAAGACTACCCAGACCAGGCCACCCGGCCCCACCGCCAGATCGGACGGCATGTCGGGCAGCGTGACCCGACGGATCAGCTTGCCGGTGGCCCGGTCGTAGGCGGCAAGCACCTCGACCTGACCGAACATCACATACAAGTAGGGCCCGCCGACCGCCACGTCACTGACCTGGTAGCCGTAGGGCAGCCGAAACCGGGCACCGTTTGTTCGATGCGCTGCGGCCGGGCTCCGACTGTGGCCTGCAACCGCGTAGGTCAGTCCCGCAGCCAGTAGCAGCGCAGCGCATGCAGCGGCCGTGGCGAGCGCGCGGCGCCGCCGGCGCTGCGTGCCTCGCCTCACCCGGTCGGCGAGCGTGCCGGGCGCCTCGATGAACTCGCTGGCTGCAGCGAAAGCTGTCCGCAGGTCCTGGTCGAGACCGCTGCTCATGTCCGGCTCCCGTCCGGCTGGTCGGCCACAAGCTCGCGCAGCCGGTCCATCGCCCTGGCGTGCTGTGATTTGACGGTCCCGACTGTGCAGCCAAGGGCGCGCGCGGTCTCGGCCTCGGTCAGGTCGTCGAAGTACCGCAGTACCAGCACGGCCCGTTGCCCGGCTGGAAGCTGCCGCACCAGCGCCAGCAACGTGAGCCGGCCGGCCGTTCCCTCGACCTCCCGGTCCGGTGCGCCTGGCGGCTCCGTCTCCTCGAGCGCCGAACTGCGGACCCGGCGGCGTCGGCTCGCGTTGACGGCTGACGTCACAACGATCCTGCGGACATAAGCCTCGGGCACGTCTGCGCGCCGGATCGTCGGCCAGCGCCGGTACGCACGCTCGAGCGCAGTCTGCAGTAAGTCCTCGGCGTCAGCCAGGTCGCCAGTGATGAGGTAGGCGGTGCGGAGCAGGCGGCGGGAAGACGCGGCCACGAACGCAGCGAAGTCAGCGTCGTCTGCTGCCCGCATCTGCGCCTCCAATACCCTCGACGGAGGAGACGTATCCGGGTGACACAAAGGTGTCAATGCGACCGCGAAGATAGCGCGGACGGCGTGGCGGAAATCGTTAGCCGATCGACGGCACTCAGTGGCTGACGAACGGGTCGCCGCAGCGGTTACCTGCAGTTCACACGCTTGCGGTCCTCAGGGCAGGCGCAGTTGGACGCGAGATCGTTTCGGTCGTCGCTCGGCCCCGTGAGCCTGTCCCTGAGGTCTTCCGCCAGCCGGCGCAGATCCGGACCAAGCGGGGCCAGCTCTGCGAGAACCTGAGCAGAGGGCAGGTAGCGGGCGCGAGTGCGCCCGCCGTCGCGTCGGTGCGCATCCGCACCGTTGGTGCGGATGTCTGGCAGGGACGGCTCGGTCACCGGGCAACAGTAACGGCCACGTTGTTCCGCCCGGCCGCGACACGCGCAGGGCTGTTTTGCCTGCGTGACAGCGGGCGGCGATCGGTGTCTGCTCGACTGCTGACCTCGACCTAGTCCTCGTGCCCGGCCGCCGTTGCGTCGTCGTATGGGATCCTCAGTCATAATCGGGCTGAGCAGGCATTCACCCCGGAGGGCTGCCGATGGACGACCCGAACGACCCGTATAGCAAAGAAAACTTGTCCTGGAACTGGGGCCGGCAACCGCAGTTTCGACCGTTCAGCGGACGGTGGATGCGCGGGCCGCGTGTGCCACCGCCACCGGGCCCTAGGCGGTCGGGGCCGGGTAAGGCAGAGCGCGAACAGGAAATGCGTGCCGACGCGCGAGCAGAGCGGCTGCACCTGGCAGGCCTGAGCAGCGGCGGGCTGATCATCATGAGCGTGGTCCTCGCAGCAGTGGTGATCATGCTGGTACTCGTGGTGGTCACTCACCACTGAGCCGCGCGACCGGCCGCCGGGCAATGCACCGATGAAATCCAGGCCCACGTCCTTGCCACGTCTCACCGAGGAGATGTCGTGTCTGACTCAATCAAGTTCGGCGGGGTCACGCTCGACTGCCCGAATGCCGGGGAGCTAGCCACGTTCTACGCCGCAATAACCGGCGGTCAGGTCACGATCCCTGGGGATGAGTGGGCCATGATGACCTGCCCTGACGGCCGCGACATCTGCTTCCAGGCGGCCCCCGCCTACGAACCCCCCAGCTGGCCCGATCCAGCCTCGTCCATGCAGATGCACCTGGACTTCGACGTCGATGACCTGGACGCAACTGAGGCCCTGGTGCTAGCCGCCGGGGCCACGAGATACGAGCTTCAGCCCAACGACCACTGCCGCGTCTACGCCGATCCGGTCGGCCACCCGTTCTGTCTGTCGACGGCCCAGGCCCTGCAGGAGCAAGGCTGAGTGGTGGCGCGATGCACAGTAGGCAGCGAGTGGAGCGTCGCGCTACGGACGGCGGTACTTGCGCACGACAGCCGTGCCAAGAGCAGCGATTGCCAGAACGACCCAGACCCAGACCACCGCTACAACGACAGCGCCTTTGTTAGTACCAATGTTGGCGCTGTTAGCGAGCACGGCTACAAGGCCAGTAATCCCAGCGCCGACCCCCGCGCCAATCCACAACCCCTGGGTTCTGGCCGGCAATGAGGGCTTCACTGGTGAGCGCGAGTCTGATCGAGGAGAGCCGAGGCGAGAGTCGATCCGCTTGTCGATCTCCGCGCCGATCCGATCGACCAAGCCCTCCGCGACAGCGCTGTCATAGTCCCGGCCAAGTTCTCGATGTGCCGCGGCGGCAGCAGTGATGTCATCCCGGGTAGCCTGATCCACGGCATCACGATACATCGCAAGTTCTGACAGGTCTACCAGTCAGAACGGTCCCGTCGGGCGCGATCGTGAGTACGGCGTCCTGCCAGCAAGGCTATGGCCGGCGGAATCTAGCGCTGGCGGCGCGCGTAGCGAATGGCGTGCGGCCGGTACTCGCCTTTGATCGTCGCCCGCTGCAGCGCGGTGAGGAACTCGGCCGGGCCGTCAAAGTCGGGCATCTCCAGGTACGCTGCACCGATCCCTTCGGGGTCGTGCGCGTCAGATCCGGCGCCGCCGGGCAGGTCGTAGCGCGCCGCCAGCTCCGCCGCCCGGCGGTTGAACTCCTGGTCTTCGATCTTGGCGTTGAACACCTCGATCACATCGGCGAGGCCATCGGCGCAAAGCTCGGCAGAGCTCGCGGTATCCAACGTGGACCGGCCAGGGTCGAAGGGATGCGGCAGATAGACCAGGCCCCCCTGCGCCTTAATGAGCCCGACAGCTTCGGGGAGCGGAAGCACGTAGGGGACGCGCTCGCTCAGGAACAGGCCGATGACGTCGCCCTTGGTGGTGCGGATCTCCTCACCGACGATCACCCGCGCGCCGATGTCGCGCTCGGCTGCAGCGACCGCGGCCGCCGTAACGTTGTGGTCGGTGATGCAGACGACGTCGAGCTGCTCCTGCTCGACCCGCTCGGCGAGCTCGTCGATGCTCGTGACGGCGTCGCCTGACAGCGCAGTGTGCAGGTGGCAGTCGACTCGAATCAGGCTGCTGCGCCGCTGGTGGACGACCCCGACCCCATCCCTGGTCATCAGGCCTGCGGAATGGGCACGCCGAGCTCGGCGAGCAGTTGCTGCGAGTACGTGACCCTCCCGGTCAGGCTCTGCGGGTCCCGGTGGCAGAGCATGAGTGCGGCCTCCGCCATGACCGACGTCGGCTCGGAGTTCGGATCGCCCTCGGTGGTCAGGTGGTGGAATACCGTGCCCGGAGTCGGCACCACCTTCGTCGGCGACAGCGCGTTCACGGCGATGTTGTCTGCGTACAACTCGGCCGCGAGGCCGGTGGAGAAGCGCTCGATCGCGGCCTTGCACATGCCATAAACGGTGCCGCCGCGGCCGGCAAAGGGGCCAGGCGGCAACGTCGGGTGCCGCGCGGCGCCTGACGAGATGTTGAGGATCCACCCACCGCCGCGCTCCCGCATGCCGGGCAGCACGAGCTGGGCTAGCTGGAACGCGGCCTCGACCTGGACCGCGAACATAAGTTCATAGCGTTTCGCTGTGAAGTCCTCGACCCTGGTGAAGTACGTGACGGCTGCGTTGTTCACCAGGATGTCGGGCTGGCCGAGCTGGGTGACGGTCTCGGCGAACAGGCGCTCCCGGTCCGCCGCCCTGGCCATGTCCGCCGCGATCGCGACTGCCGTGCCGCCACTGGCCGCGATCTGATCGGCGGTCTCCGTGATGGTGCCCTCGAACGGCGACACGCCCGGCTCGGCGGTCCGGGCGCTGACGGCTACCGCCGCGCCCTCTGCGCCGAACCGCCGGGCGATCTCGGCGCCGATGCCCCGGCTCGCCCCGGTGACGATGGCCACGCGGCCGTCCAGCAGACCCATAATCTGACCTCCGTCAGGACAAGCTCGCAGTGGAGCGAAATACTAGAAGCGTGTTCTACTAGGCCATTGGACCGACTCGGACCGACCGTGTCAATGCGGTTGGCCGGCCGCTGCGGAGGTAACGATGTCACTTAACCACAGTCTCGTCGGGGTGCCGGGAGAGCCGGTCGAGCGGTCCTGGACGTCGACAGACGCGCTGCTGTACGCGATCGGGGTGGGAGCGGGCCTTGGCGACCCGCTGCAAGAGCTGCAGTTCACCACCGAGAACACCGCCGGTGTGCAGCAGCAGGTGCTCCCGACCTTCGGCGTGCTGCTGGCCCAGGCCCGGGCGTCCGGCAAGCTCGGCGACTTCGACCGGGCGATGCTCGTGCACGCCGAGCAGTCGATCGAGCTGCACCAGCCGCTACCGGTGGAGGGCACGCTGCGCACCTCGGCGACGGTGACGGGCATCTACGACAAGGGCTCAGGTGCCCTCATCGAGACCGAAAACCGGGCGGTCAACGCTGCGACCGGCGAGCCGGCCGTGACGACGACGAGCAGTACGTTCATCCGCGGTGAGGGCGGGTTCGGCGGTGACCGTGGCACCGCGCCAGCCTGGCAGCTGGCCGACCGCGCCCCCGATCACAAGGTCACCGTGCAGACCAGGCCAGAGCAGGCGCTGCTGTACCGGCTGTGCGGGGACCGCAACCCATTGCACGCAGATCCTGCGTTCGCCGCCAGGGGCGGGTTCAGCCGGCCGATCCTGCATGGCCTGTGCACGTACGGGTTCACCGGCCGGGTGCTGCTGCATGAAGTTTGCGGCTCCGATCCGGCACGGTTTGCGTTCATGTCTGGCCGGTTTAGCCGGCCGGTCCTGCCCGGCGATTCCCTGGTCATCTCCATCTGGGCGGGCGCGGATAACACAGCTCAGTTCCAGACAGCCAAGGAGGACGGCACCGTCGTCATCGACCGGGGCACGCTGCGCTACCGGTAGCCACTGCGGTGTCGCTGCCAGCCGAGGTCGCCGCGATCACCGGCCGGTTCCTGGAGCTGATCGACGCCAGCGCACCGGGCCTGGTGACCGGCCTGTATCTGCGTGGTTCGCTCGGTTTCGGCGAGTACTTCGCCGGTGCGAGCGACGTCGACTTCACCGCGGTCCTGGCCGACCGGCCAGACGATGCTCGGCTGGGTGCACTCGCGGCCGCGCACGCGGTGGTGCACGACGCGCATCCGCGGCCGCACTTCGACGGGTTCCACCTGCTGATCGCGGACCTGGCCGGTCCGCCTGATCATTGTCCCGACCTGCCGGTCATGTTCGACGGGACGTTCCGACCCGCCGAGCGGATGGACGTCAACCCGGTCAGCTGGCACGAGCTGACTCGGCACGGCATCGTCATCCGGGGGCGGCGGCTGACGCAAGCCGACGTGTGGACCGACGACACGGCGCTGCGCGCCTACAGCCACGCCAACCTGACGGCGTACTGGACCCCGCTCGCCGAGCGGCTGCGCGCGCAGCCGGCCACGGCGGCCACGCCGGAGGCCGCGGCGTGGTGCGTGCTCGGTGTCAGCCGACTGCACCACCTGCTCGCCACCGGCGCACTGACTTCCAAGAGCGGCGCGGGCCGCTACGCCCTGGCTACCTTCGGCTCGCAATGGCAGCCGATCGTCGCCGAGGCGCTGCGGGCGCGCGAGCGGCCGCACGCCGCGTCCTCCTACAACAGGGACCCGACGGCGCGGGGCCGGGACACCACGGCATTCACGCAGATGGTCATCCAGGCCGGCCTGGCACTGCGGCCCTAGCGCGGGCCGGTCGCTCCCTGGTCATCAGGCTCCGATCTGCGACGCTGATGAGCGTGGACGCGAACCTCGACCACGAGCCGACGGCTGCCATCCCGGATCCCGCGCTCGTCATACTGGTCGGCGCCTCAGGGTCAGGGAAGTCGACCTGGGCGGCGCAGCATTACCTCCCGCGAGAGATCGTCTCGTCCGATCAGCTGCGAGCCGTGGTCGGCAGTGGCGAGCACGACCTCGATGCGTCGGACGATGCATTCTCACTGCTCGACCAGATCGTCGCCGCCCGGACAGGCCGTCGGCTCACGACGGTCGTGGACACCCTCGGGCTCAGCGCCAGCCGCCGACTTGGCTATCTCGCCCTCGCCCGCCGGGCCCGTATACCTGCGGTCGCCGTGTTGTTCCACACCGACCCGGCCGTCTGCCGTCAGCGCAACCGGTCCCGCCAGCGCTCGGTTCCGGCGGCCGTGCTTGACGAGCAGCTGCACCGGGTGCAGGAGGCCGCGGACCAGCTCGCGAGCGAGGGCTGGGATGCGGTCGTGCGCGCGGCAGCCGGGCAGGCACTGGAGCCGGCGCACTCACCTGGCAGCCGGAGCGCTGCCCTGCTCCAGCGCGACCGGCCCACCGGGCTCGGATTCGTCCTGCAGGTCTCGCGGTTCGGCTGGGGCGAAGATCCAGCGGCCTGGCTAAAGTCGATCGCTCTCGCCGCCACCCAGGCCGGGTTCACAGGCATCGCGCTCATGGACCATCTCATCCAGATCCCGCAGGTCGGGCGCGCCTGGGAGCCCATACCCGAGCCCTGGGTCACGCTCGGCCTGCTAGCCGGCCTCGACACGAACCTGCGGCTCGGCACGCTGGTCAGCCCGGTGACGTTCCGCGCTCCTGGCGTGCTGGCGAAGACCGCGGCCACTCTCGACGCGCTCAGCGGCGGCCGCGCGTTCTGCGGCCTCGGGGCCGGCTGGTGGGATCGCGAGCACGCGGCATTCGGGCTGCCGTTCCCGCCGCCCGCAAAGCGGTTGCGCCTGCTGGAAATCGAGATCGAGATGCTGCGGGCGCTCTGGCACACGGGCACGAGGCCGTACCGGAGCGACCGAGTCTCCCTCCCGGAGACGACGTGCTACCCACGGCCGGCCGGCCAGCTTCCCGTCATCGTCGGCGGCAGCGGGGACCGGACGCTCGACGTCGCTGCCCGGCTCGCCGACGGGTGTAACTTGCCGTCGGACCTCGAGACCTTTGATGCCCGGCTGGCTGTCCTGCGCGGCCACTGCGCGCGAGCCGGCCGAGACCCGGCCGAAGTCGCGGTCACTGTCCTGGACGTCCCGGTCATCGGCCGCGACCGGGAGCACACGGCGACGCTCGTCGAGTCAATGCGAGGCCGAATCAGCGCCGCCGCGTTCGCCCGGCGCCACCACGCCGGGGTGGCGGCCGACCACGTGGGCCGCTACCGGCTGCTGGCCGAGCGAGGCGTCAGCACAGTCTTCGTGTCGCTCCCCGATCTTGCCGAACCAGACGATCTCGCCAGACTTACGCCCATTGTTAGCTCGTTCGCGGCGTAGGCCTGCACAGGCAAGGGCCTTGCGTGCCGCCCCTACGACGGGTGCACGGCGCTGATCGGGCGGCCGTTCTCGAGATAAACGCAGTGCGGAAGCGGTTTCGCGCCGTCCGGCGTGCGCACCGCGCGAACGCGGCGGCGGATTGGTTTGCGCAGCAGCGGCAGCGCGTCGTGCACCGGAACTAGCCGGTGCTCGGTCAGTTCTGCAGCCTGGAGTGTGATGGCCGACAAGACACTGTCATCCAGTTCGCCGCAGTCGAACAGAAATCGGATGCCTCCTGCCCGGCCAGAACGCGGCGCGCGGAAGTCGACGCAGGCGAGGCGAGCGCTGGAGACCTCGATGCCGCATTCCTCAGACACCTCGCGCTGACAGGCCTGCCAGGGCGTTTCACCGCCTGCCTCCATGACGCCACCAGGGATGGTCCAGCCCGACTTGTACGTCGGCCGGAGGATCAGCAGCCGGCTTCGCTGATCGAAGATGAGCGCGCCAGCCGAGGCAGGCACCGTGGGCACACAGTCGTCGGCAAGCGACTCGTTGTCGCTTTCGGCCATGGTTCACCCTAGCCCGCGCCGATACAGTGTCCCGATGTCGACGTTCATCACCCGACTGACGCACGCGCACGACGCCACGGGGATCCGGCTGGCCGTCAAGGACCTGATCGACGTTGAGGGCGTGCCCACCACCGCCGGGAGCCGCGCCGTCGCGAAGACGGCCCAGCCCGCCGACCGTGACGCTGCGTGCCTGGCAGGAGCCCGCGCCGTCGGCGCTGTCATCGTCGGCAAGGCGAATCTGCACGAGCTCGCCTACGGGGGAGCGGGTCTCAACGACTGGTTCGGCACGCCCGTCAACCCGCTGGATCCGGCCCTGCTGCCGGGCGGCTCGTCGAGCGGGTCGGCGGTCGCCGTAGCCGTCGGAGACGCCGACGTCGCCTATGGATCGGATACCGGGGGCTCGGTCCGGATACCGTCCGCGTTCTGCGGCGTGACCGGGCTGAAGACAACCCACGGCCGGATCTCGCTGGACCGCGTGTGGCCGCTCGCGCCGAGCCTCGACACGGTGGGGCCGATGGCGCGGGACGTCGCGGGCGTCGTGGCAGGCATGACTCTGCTGGAGCCGGGCTTTCGGGTAGCCGCGTCAGCGGCGGGCCGGATCGGGCGGATCCGGCCCGCTGGATTCCAGGTAGATCCGCGGATCGACGCAGCAGTCGACGCCGCGCTTGCCCGCAGCGGGCTCGACGTGGCGGACATCGAGCTGCCCGGCTGGCTGGCGGCGCGGGAAACCTGCGGCGTGATCCTCGACGCGGAGGCGGCCGAGTCGAACCGGGTCCTGCTCGACGATCCCGTGCGACGCGCGCTGATCGGTGCCAACGTCCTGGCGCGGCTTATCGCAGCCGAGCAGGTGACGCCTGGACAGGTGAGCCGCGCCCAGGCCGATCAGCCCGACTGGCGGCAGGCGATGACCGACGCGCTGGCCGCTGCGGGCGGCCTGCTCGCGCTGCCCACGGTGCCGTTCTACCCGCCACCGCTGACGGCGCCGCCGACGCTGCACTTCACCGCGTTTACGAACGCAGTCAACCTGGCGGGCTTCCCGGCGCTGGCGCTGCCGGTCCCGAGCGAGCATTCGCTGCCGGCGAGCCTGCAGCTGATCGGGCCGCCGGGTGGAGAGGAGCTGCTGCTCGCCACGGGCGCGATCATCGAGGCTGCGGCCGGATACCGCTAGGGCAGTTTCCAGTCCAGCGGCTCGCCGCCCTGGCGCTGCAGGAGCTCATCGGCGCGGCTGAAGGGACGGGAGCCGAAGAAGCCTCGGTCGGCGGACATCGGGCTCGGGTGGGCGGACTGAATCGTGGGCGTCGCGCCGAGCAGCGGTGCGAGGTTGCGCGCGTCGTTGCCCCACAGAATCGCGACGAGCGGCCCGCCGCGCGCGGCTAGCGAACGGATCGCCTGCTCGGTGACCTGCTCCCAGCCCTTGCCGCGGTGCGATCCTGGCTTGCCAGGCTGGACAGTAAGCACCCTGTTCAGCAGCATGACGCCGCGCTCGGACCAGGGTGACAGGTCACCGGTCGACGGCCGAGGGTAGCCAAGGTCGGCGGCGTATTCGACGAAGATGTTGACCAGACTGCCAGGCAGCCGCCGCACGTCAGGCGCGACGGAGAAGCTCAGGCCGACCGGGTTGCCGGGCGTGGGATACGGGTCCTGGCCGACGATGAGCACTCGCACGTCCGCCATCGGCCGGCGGAATGCGCGCAGGATGTTGTTGCCGGCGGGCAGGTAACTGCGCCCTTCGCTGATCTCTGTCCGCAGGAACCCGCCGAGCTCGGTGATCTTTGACTCGACCGGCCGCAGCGCCTCGGCCCAGTCCGGGGCGACGAGCTCGGTCAGGGAGCGTGCCGCCATGGTGGCCACTGTAGGACAGCGGGGCCATCCGCGGGCGGCGTTGGCAGCGCCGCTACGACGTCGGGTTAGGCCCTGCGCCGATTGGTGCGTCTCCTTCCGCTCGAGCCGTCTTCCAGGTGTCGGTTCGCGCGGCGATGTAGTTCGCGTAGTCGGCGGGCGTGCTCTGATTGGGTAGCAGCGGCGCGCTGGTCAGCCTGTTGAGCGGCACCTGGAGGTCGGAAACCAGCTGCGCCTGGGCGCTGAGCAGATGCGAGACCTCGCCAGCCGCCGGGTTCGGGCCGGTGGACGTGGGTGCGGACACGCCTGCCAGCGGATCGTCGGTGCGCGGCGTGGTCAGGGTCAGCACTCCGCCGAGGTCGGGGGCCGCGGCGTCGCGCGCGGTCAGCGCAGGCAGACCCCAGCGGGTTTCGATCGTCTTGAGCACAGATGTGTGGTCGAGCGGCGTACTGCCCAGCGGCACCCGGTGGATCGTGCCAGCGGAGATCAGCGGCGAGACAAGCACCGCGGGTACGCGGACGCCAAACCGGGTGAAGTCGAAGCCGAACTCGCCGATCGTGCTGTCGGGCGGCGTCGCGCCCCCTGGCGGGGGGACGTGGTCGTAGCAGCCCCCGTGTTCGTCATACGTGATGATGAGCAGCGTGCTCGCCCAGCCAGGCCCGTTGCGGACCGCCTGGTAGACCTCCAGGATGAAGCTCTCGCCGAGCGCGACATCGTAGTTGGGGTGCTGGCTGTTGCCGGTCGAGCCCCAGCTGGGCTCGAGGAACGAGTACGCCGGCAGCTGCCCGGCCGCCGCGTCCGTCTGGAAGTCTGCGAACTTGCCGAAGTTGGCCTCGGGGGCGTCCATGGTGTCCGGGAAGTTCGCCCTGGTGAGCGGTTCTGCGTCGTAGCCGTAGATCTTCCAGCTCACCCCGTGCGTGGTCATCAGGCCGAAGATGCTAGGCACGGTGAATGACGACGTCGCGTCGTTCATGTGGCCCTGGCTGGTGGAGGCGCAGGCGAAAGCCCGGTTCGGGAACGTCTCGGTCGGAACGGAGCTGTACCAGTGGTCGCAGACGGCGAAGCCGCGCGCGAGCCCTGACAGCACGGGCAGCGCCGTCGGCGGGAAGACGCCCATAATGCTGGCCGGCGTCGTACCAGACTCGACGCTTCGACCGGAACGCTGATCGAACGGGATGGCCGCCGCGAAGCTGGTGACGAACCCGGTCATCGTCGGCGTTGGCGGGTTCGGCTCGCTGCCAGTGCCGAATAGCTGGACATTGGTATTGGCGTAGCCCTCGCCCGGGTCGGCGCCCGGCATGAAATAGGCGCCAGCGCCGGAGGCGTCGATCTGGAACACCGTGACCGGCTTGCCGGTGCTGTCGTTGTTCGATTCGCTGCCCGTGAGTCCCTCGAAGGCCTGGCCGCCCGGACCTGACTTGTTGGGGTAGAGGAAGCCGAGCATGTGATCGAAAGACCGGTTCTCGAGCATGACGTGCACGACGTGCTGAATCGTGGCCAGGGGTCCGGCTTGCGGCGGAGTTTGCGCAGGGTGACTGGGCTGGGCAGGAGCAGACATGCGCACATGATCGCGCACATGATCGGCGAAATGCCGCAGCGAGCTCAAGCCGGGCGCGTCGGCCGGAAAACGCCCGCGGTGATCGGCCGTCACGCTGACAAGGCCGGGGGCAAGCGGACCTCGGCTGATACCCTACGGGGGTATAGCCTGGACGGGTCGGCTGGCGACCCGGCACGAGACTGGGGTCAGGACAGCGCGGAGGTAGCGTGCGGGCAGTTGACGCCATCGGCCACGCACTGGCCGTGGCAGGGTCCATGGCCTGGCAGATCGCCTGGGCGCTGATCCTCGGCTTCGTGCTTTCCGCCGTCGTGCAGGCGCTGGTCTCTAAGGCCGCGATCGCCAGATTGCTTGGTGACGACCGGCCGCGCACCCTAGCCATCGCTACCGGTCTCGGGGCGGCTTCGTCATCGTGCTCCTACGCCGCCGTCGCCCTGGCGCGCTCGCTATTCCGCAAGGGCGCAAGCTTCGCCGCCGCGATGGCGTTCGAGATCGCCTCGACCAACCTGGTGATAGAGCTCGGCGTGCTGCTCGCGCTGCTCATGGGCTGGCAGTTCACCGCCGCTGAATTTGGCGGCGGCCCGGTCATGATCGCGATCGTGGCACTTCTGCTGCGTCGGCTCGCCACTCAGCGGCGGCTGACGGAAGCACGGGCGCAGGCCGACCGCGCGGTGGCCGGGTCAATGGAAGGCCATGCCGCGATGGAGATGTCAGTGGCCGCAGGTGAACCGCTCCGTCGCCGGCTGCTGTCTGCCGACGGCCTGACCTCGGTGTCGCACGTCTTCGTCATGGAATGGGCCGCGATCATCCGGGACATCGCCGTCGGCCTCCTGATCGCCGGCTGCATCGGCGCCTGGGTACCGGACAGTTTCTGGCGCGGTTTTTTCCTGTCGGGTCACCCGCTCGCGGCACAGTTCTGGGGGCCGCTGGTCGGCCCGGTCGTAGCGATGCTGACCTTCGTTTGCTCGGTCGGAAACGTGCCACTTGCCGCGGTCTTGTGGAAGGCCGGCATGAGTTTCGGGGGCGCGACCTCGTTTATCTTCGCGGACCTGATCATCCTGCCGATCCTGAACATCTACCGGAAGTACTACGGGATCAAGATGACCGCCGTCATCCTGGCCACGTTCTACGCGGCGATGGTGGTGGCGGGCTACGCAGCGGAGCTTGTGTTCAGCGGACTCGGGCTGGTCCCGTCGCGCAGCGCCGCCAGGGTGACTGTTGAGGCCGTCTCGTGGAACTACACGACGTGGCTGAACGTTGTGGGGTTGCTGACCGCGGGCGTCCTGCTGGTCCGCTTCGTGCGGACCGGCGGATGGCCCATGTTGAGGATGATGGGCGGTCCCCCGGACAGCGAGCACGACGGTCATTGCCACGTGCGCGGCGGCCGCCAGGTCGGCAGCCACGGCCACGACGAGCACGGGACCGGCGGTCCTCGCCACGGCGGAAATGAGACGCCCCAGCTTGGGATGGGCGGCCCCGGCTAGCACGGATAGCTCCCGTCATCGGTAAGATCGCATCGATTGTCCGGGTAGCGCTGGCCGCCGCTAGGCTGCCCGGTCTGGAGCACCCCGGTCGGGGAAGGACTACAAGGACGGCCGGGGTGGCCATGGACGTTGGGCAGGGATGTGGAATGGCACTTCGGGGGCAGGCGCTGAGCGGCGAGGTGGTGGAGCTACCTGAGCCGTGGCGCTCGGCCGTCGTCACCGTCGTGCTGCCGACCTATAACGAGGCCGCCAACCTGCCCGTCATCGTCGCGGAACTCCTGAGCCTGCCGCTGACCGGCCTGCGCGTCCTGGTCGCCGACGACAACTCACCGGACGGCACCGGCACAGTCGCCGACGAGCTCGCTGAGAAGTACGGGGCTGACAAGATCACGGTCGTGCACCGGCCAGGAAAGCAGGGCCTCGGCCGCGCATACGTTGACGGCATGACCCGCGCCGTCGCGGCCGGCGCGGACTTCGTCGTCCAGATGGACAGCGATCTGTCCCACTCGCCTGAATACCTGCCGCAAATGCTCGGCACCCTGCTCGCGACGCAGGCAGACGTCGTCATCGGCTCGCGCTACGTGTGCGGTGCAAGCCTGGCCAGCGAGTGGGCCTGGCACCGTAAGGCGCTGTCAGGCTTCGCGAACTTGTACGTGCGTGCGCTGCTGCGGCTGGGCGTCCGCGACGTCACGGCCGGCTTTAAGATGTGGCGCGCATCCGCGCTGGACACCATTGACGTGGCGAGCGTCCGCAGCAACGGGTACAGCTTCCAGGTCGAGATGAACTATCGCAGTGTGCAGCACGGCCTGAAGATCGTGGAGCTGCCGATCCACTTCGCCGACCGGCGCGAGGGCGAGAGCAAGATGAGCCTGAAGGTTCAGCTCGAGTCCGCAATGATGCCCTTCTCGCTGCGCCGCCGCGCTCGGTAACAGCTGGCCGGGGCACCTGGCGCACGTGTTCGGCAAACGTGGCGTGCGTAGCCGATACGAGTTCATCGCCCGCGTTGGCAGGCCCGCGGCGCGCGATCGGCCGGCGGAAACCTTCGGTCCTGATAGCCAGAAAAACGGGGAGGGTGCGCACGGCTCTTGGCCGAGCGCACCCCGTTCCCCGCTGGTTGTGCAGTTAGGCGGCAACCGCCGCGCGCGTGTTAGCCGGCTCCAGCGCCAGGCTGAGCACCTCGCGGACGTCGCTGACCGGGTGGATCTCCAGGGCGCCGCGAACGTTCTCCGGGACGTCCTCGAGGTCCGGCTCGTTCCGCTTCGGGATCAGCACGGTGGTGATCCCGGCCCGGTGCGCGGCCAGCAACTTCTGCTTGACCCCGCCGATCGGCAGCACCCGGCCGGTCAGCGAGACCTCGCCCGTCATGGCCACGTCCGAGCGGACTAGCCGGCCGGACAGCAGCGATGCCAGCGCCGTGGTCATTGTGACGCCCGCACTCGGCCCGTCCTTGGGCACCGCGCCCGCAGGGACGTGCACATGAACGCCCCGATCCTTCAGGTCGCCGACCGGCAGCTCCAGCTCGGCGCCATGCGAGCGGAGGTAGGACAGCGCAATCTGCGCCGACTCCTTCATGACGTCACCGAGCTGACCGGTCAGCGTCACGCCGGTCGACCCGGTCTCCGGGTCTGCCAGCGACGCCTCGATGAACAGAACGTCGCCGCCGGTGCCGGTGACCGCGAGGCCGGTCGCCACGCCGGGCACGGCAGTGCGCTCGGCGGACTCCGGTGTGTGCCGCGGGTGACCGAGGTAGTCGTGCAGGTCGGGGTCGTCCACAGTGACCGGCAGCGTCGCCGTGCCGGACTCCACCTGCGCCGCGACCTTGCGCAGCACCCGGGCGATGATCCGCTCCAGGTTCCGCACGCCGGCCTCGCGGGTGTACTCGCTAGCCAGCCTGTGCAGCGCCGCGTCGGTCAGGGTCACCTCGGCGCCGTCGAGCCCGGCCCGGTCAAGCTGGCGGGGCAGCAGATGGCCGCGTGCGATCGTGACCTTCTCGTCCTCGGTGTAGCCGTCCAGCGTGAGCAGCTCCATCCGGTCCAGCAGCGGCGCCGGGATGGCGTCGGCCACGTTCGCGGTGGCGATGAACAGCACGTCGGACAAGTCGAGTTCGACCTCGAGGTAGTGGTCGCGGAAGGTGTGGTTCTGCGCTGGGTCGAGCACCTCAAGCAGCGCGGCCGTCGGGTCGCCCCGGTAGTCGGCGCCGAGCTTGTCGACTTCGTCCAGCAGCACGACGGGGTTCATCGAGCCGGCCTCGGTGATGGCGCGGACGATGCGGCCGGGTAGGGCACCCACGTAGGTGCGCCGGTGGCCACGGATCTCCGCCTCGTCACGCACGCCGCCGAGAGCGACGCGCGCGAACTTGCGGCCCATCGCTCGCGCGACTGACTCGCCGAGGCTGGTCTTGCCGACTCCCGGCGGGCCGGCGAGGGCCAGCACCGCACCGCTGCGGCGGCCGCCGACGAGCTGCAGGCCGCGGTCGCTGCGCCGCTTACGGACGGCCAGGTACTCGATGATCCGGTCCTTGACGTCGTCCAGGCCAGCGTGGTCGGCGTCCAGCACGGCCCGCGCGCCGGTGATGTCGTACTCGTCCTCGGTACGGGTGCTCCACGGCACCTCGAGGACGGTGTCCAGCCAGGTCCGGATCCAGCCGGCCTCGGGGGACTGGTCCGAGCCGCGCTCGAGCTTGGCCGCCTCCTTGAGGGCCGCCTCGCGCACCTTCTCCGGCAGGTCGGCAGCCTCGATCCGGGCGCGGTAGTCTTCCTCCTCGGAGGCGGGCTTGCCGTCCAGCTCTGCCAGTTCCTTGCGGATGGCGGCGAGCTGCTGGCGCAGCAGGAATTCACGCTGCTGCTTTTCCATGCCCTCCTTGACGTCGTTGCTGATCGTCTCGGCGACGTCAAGCTCGGCCAGGTGGTCCCTGGCCCACCCGACGAGGGCCGCCAGGCGCTCCTTCGGGTCAGCCGTCTCGAGCAGCTGCTGCTTCTGCTCGGTGGTGATATATCCGGCGTAACCGGCGCTGTCGGCGAGAGCCGATGGGTCGGTCAGCCGCTGCAACCCGTCGACGAACTGCCAGGCGCCACGCTTCTGCAGGATGGCGACCGCCAGGCCGCGGTACTCGCGGGCCAGCTCAGCGGCCTCAGGGGTGGGCTCGGGCTCGTCGATGACTGTGCCCTGTACCCACAGCGCCTGGCCGGCGCCCACGGTCCCGCTGCCGATAGCCACCCTGGCGGTGCCGCGCACGACGGCTGCCCGCTCACCGCTCGGCAGCCGCCCGACCTGCTCGATCGTGGCGAGGGTGCCAACGGGGGAGTAGCGGCCATTCGGCCGCGGCACGAGCAGCACCTGCGCTTCGGCGTCGCGGTCGGCGGCCGCTGCTGCGGCCTCGATCGCGGCCCTTGGCTCGGCGGCCGACAGGCCAAGCGGCACGACCATGGTCGGCAGCACGACGGTGTCGTCCAGGGGCAGGACCGGTAGGGAGAGGGTCTCTGGCATAACAGAGGTCACTTCCTCGGAGCTTCAGCATTCGGCTTACGTGATTACGTCGCTACAAGCAGAGTTGCAAGTTTTTTGTTCCCCTGCTCAGAGACGTTCGCGGTGAGCAGACGACCCAGGTCAGCCCGACGCGGTGCGGCGAGGTC
>JASHOE010000055.1 GCA_030041275.1 Streptosporangiaceae bacterium | reverse complement strand
CCGCATGCCATGTGGTGCTGGCGAAGTCCATTCCAGCGAACTCCAGACCCATCGCACCTCGGATCGGGGTCCCGACGACGCTAACCACTCTCCATATCGCCCAACCGGTGGAGGCTGCCATCACGACAGCGGTCGCTAGCCACCACGTCAGCTGGCGGCGGCCGCGGCCGCCGAGCGTGCCGACGACCGTTCTGGCTTGGCGGTATGGAATAGCTGGCAACGGTTGGCTCCAGTCAGCGGCGGACATACAGAATGGCGGTCTGGTCGGTCGCGCGGACCCGCCACTCGGGGTCGTCGCGGAGTCGCCGGACAAGCCCGTAGCTGCGCGGAATCAGCACGCAGCCGGCACCAGCCAGTCCGCGGGACACGCTTCCGTAGCCGGCCATCACTCGCTGCTCGACCAGGGGGAGCGTGGTCCCGTACAGGTTGTTGCGCGAGTCCAGAGATACCAGCACGTCGGGCCGCTCCAGGATGACGTAGCTGCCGATGAGGTCATTGGTAAAGAGCCGGCACCCGTGCGGAATCTCGCTGACCAGCCTCACCGGGTAGGTGGACGGGTCCGGGCGTCCTATATGCGTCAGGCTAGGCACAGCGATCGCGACGAGACCGGCGAGGCCGAGGGCACCGCATCGCTGGAACATCACACGCCTGCTGGTCAGGTACCGGCGGATTCGGTCCGGCGGGTCGGAGGCGAACGCCGCCAGCACAGGCACGGACAGGATCACCACGAACGGCAGGAACCGCCACGCCGCAAGGGACGCGACGATGCAGACCGCGAGCGCTCCGGTCAGCACGGCCTCTCGCCGCCGCCAGGCCACGACGAGTGACGCGATCCCCGCGGCCAGTGCGAGGTCCTGCACCGGGCTGGCCCAGTCGAGTGGCATCCACTCGGCGATGGACCCCACCGCGTCATCGCGCACCTGGACGGCCTGGTGCAGCACGCCGATGCCATAAGGATTCGCGAGGCAGCCAACCGCCGCCGCTGCTGTGGCGGCCGCGGCGTACCGCCACCGCGCACTCTGGTGGGTGAGTAGGAGCAGCACCGCACCTGCCGCGGCGATCGCCACGCCGAGGAGCGCGGCGGCGTGCAGGTTGATCCACGCCACAGTGAGCACACCGACCAGCGCGACCGCTCGCCACCGTGCGCGGCCGTGCTCGATACCACGCAGCAGCATGGCGAGCATGAGTACGGCGGTGTAGTCCACGAGTTGCGGGCGGGCTGAGAGCCAGATCGTCAGCGGTGCAGCCGCGAGGAAGAGCATGGCTGCGGACGCGGCCGGGGATGCGCCGAGCGCGCGGGCCAGGGCCAGGGCCAGCGCTGCGATGCCGAGCGTGATCACCGCACACAGCGCGGCGGCGCCAGGCAGCCCACCCAGCCGGTAGGCGATGGCCATCACCACGTCGAAGCCCCAGGAGTTCTGGAAATACGGCTTGCCGTACATGGTCCAGCTGAACGTGTCGGTGGCCGGGATCGCGTGGTGCGCGATGATCAGCAGACCGACGCGGATCTCCCAGAAGGTGTCGGACTCCGCAAGCACGCCGGCCCGGAAAACCGCGAGTGGCACGAACGCGAGCCACGCGAGCAGCCAGGCTCGGTGACCAGCAGAGCGTCGCCGGGCAGTCGCGTCGGCGTCGGCAGCCCATCGGCTGGCCGTCGTGGTCAAGTGCCAGGTCCAGGACGTCTGACGTACAGAACGGCGACCTTGTCGGCCGCACGAAGTTTCCACTCGCTGTCGTGTTGCAGTCGGCTCGCCAACCCATAGCTACGGGGCACGAGGACACAGCCTGCGCCCGCCAGCACGCGGGTCAGGTTGCCGCTGCCGTGCAGCACGCGCTCCTCGGCGGGCAGCATCGCCCCATAGAGGTTGTTGCGCGTGTCCAGCGAGACGAGTACGTCGGGCCGCTCGAGGATCACGTAGCTGCCGAGGAGATCAGTTGTGAAAATGTGGCAGCCGTGTGGGATGTCGGCCACCAGAGCCGCGGGATATGTACTTGGTTCCGGGCGCCCGATGTGGGTCAGGCTCGGAACGGCTAGCACAACAAGCGAGGCCATAGCCAGGGCACCGCACCGCTGGAACATCACCCGTCGGCTTGTCAGATACCGCTGTATCGCGGCCGGGGGATCCGACAAGAACGCTGCCAGCACAGGCGTCGCGAGTATCACGACGAATGGCAGAAACCGGACCGCTTCGATCGAGCCGGCGATGCAGACGGCCAGGCTGGCCAGCAGGACCGCCTCGCGGCGGCGCCAGGCGATGGTCAGCGCGACGAGGCCGGCCGCCATGGTCAGGTCCTGAATGGCGTTGGCCGGGTTGAACGGCGCCCACTCGACGATGGACCCCGACGACTCGGCGTGGACCTGGCTGGCCTGGGTCAGCACGCCGAGCCCGTAGGGGTTCACCAGGCAGCCCGCGGCCGCTGCAAGGGTGGCGGCCGCCACGTAGCGCCAGCGCGAGTCTCGGCGGGCGAGCACGAATAGCAGCGCGGCGCTGGCGCCGGCAATGGCGACCGCGAGCAGTGCCGCGGCGTGCAGGTTGATCCAGATGAGCGTGAGGAGCCCGGCGAGCGCGACGGCACCCCACCGGCCAAGGCCTTGTTCGATCCTGCGCAACAGCAGGATTAGGGCGGGCACCGCCGCGTAGTCCACGAGCTGCGGCCGCGCCGTCAGCCAGCCGGTCAGCAGGGGCAACGCCAGGAAGAAGGCGACGGCAGACACGGCCGCCGACCCGCCGACGGCGCGCGCCAGCGCCAGCGCCAGCCCAATAAGGGCCAAGGTGAGGAGTGCGCACAGCACAGCCACACCCGGCAGCCCGCCCAGCCGGTAGGCGACGCCGAGCAGCACGTCGAAGGCCCAGGAGTTCTGGAAGTACGGCTTGCCGTACATGGTCCAGCTGAAGGTGTCGGTGGCGGGGATCGCGTGGTGGGCGATCGTCAGCAAGCCGATACGAATCTGCCAGAACGTGTCGCCTTCGGTAAGGATCCCAGCGCGGAAGATCACCAGAGGCAGGAACGCGAGCCAGGCGAGTATCCAGGCGCGGCGGCTGCCCGGCGACCTCAGGCTATGACCGCTGGCCTCGACTGCTTGCTGGTCGGTGGTCGTGGTCACGTGCCTGGCCCCGGTCCGGTTGCCAGCATGACGAGCAGGGCGCCACCGATCAGAAATGGCCCGAAGCTGATGTGGCTCCGCATGGTGATCCGTCGCGCCGCGAGCAGTCCCAGCGATGCCACTGCGGCGAGCACAAAACCGAGGGCCGCCCCGCCCACCACCGCGGGCCAGCCGAGCCACCCGAGTGCGAGCCCCGCCAGGCCCGCCAGCTTGATGTCGCCGCCGCCGATGCCGCCCGGCCGGATCAGGCCAAGCAGCAGGTAGGCGCCGGCCAGGGCCAGCGCTGCGAGTACCGCGCGAACGAGCGGCCAGGCCTGATGCCCGAACAGAGCGGCAGCCACGAGGAGGGCCAGCAGGACCGGGTAAGCCGGCAGCGTGAGCCGGTCGGGGAGCCGCTGTACCTGCAGGTCGATCGCAGCGAGTGCCACGCCCAGCGCAGCGACGGCGCAGAAGGCTACGACCTCTGGCGTTCCGGCAAATCGCCACGCGAGCGCGGCCACCACCGCTCCGGAGGTCAGTTCGAGTAGCGGGAACGAGCCGAGCGGCGTACGGCAGCTGGCGCACCGAGGCGCGGCGAGTCGAGGCAGCGGGGCCGCGCACTGTGGGCACGTGTTACGCATCGGTTGCCCGGCAGGCACCGACAGTCGAACCACCACACCTCGCAGTAGCGCGCCAGCCAGCAGGCCTGATACGGCACCTGCGATGGTCCAGCCAAGGTTCATCTGCCAAACTCCGACTCGGAAATCGGACTTACCCTACGCAGGTGGCACCGGTCGTGCCGGGCGGATACGCCCCGTGTCAGCCGAACGGAGGACATGTCGTCCGACTTGGCAGGACTCAGCGCCGACCGGCTGATACTCGGCCTACGTCGCCCTGATCGGGGTGTCGCTCGTGTCACACTGCCGACCGTCGGGCCAAGCCGGATCTTGCTACACATTGGGCCCGTCCCGCGTAGAGAGAGGTCCTTATGGTGCTCAAGCGCTTTATTTCAGTGCAGAACTCGCTCGCCCGGCGACTGCACTCCGACCGCGGCGCCACCGCCGTCGAGTACGGCCTGCTCGTGGCCCTCATCGCCGCCGTGATCATCACTATCGTGATCGTGGTCGGCCACCAGGTGTCCAACGCTTTCAACTCCGTCAGCAGCAACATGTGAGCTGGTGGTCAAGCACAGCGTGCCCCGGTCGGGGCCCCGGCGCGGTGCAGTGCTCGTCGAGGGGGCACGGCCACGCGCCTGATCCATGCTGCGTGTCAGCCGATCTGAGGACATGCCGGTCGGCCTGGCGAAACTGCCGGCCGACCGGCTGATCCTCTTTCAGCCGCAGCAGCGGGCGTTGGGCGCGTGTAACACTGCCGCGATCTGGGCTATTGCGGATCGAAGTGCACAGTGTGGATCGAAGCACACCGTGCGTCCCATGCGATTTGGAGAGTTCCATGCTCAAGCTGTTCGTGTCGGCCCAGAACTTCCTGGCCGCGCCGCTCCGGTCGGAGCGCGGAGCGACGGCCGTCGAGTACGGGCTGCTCGTGGCCCTGATCGCCGCCGTGATCATCACGATCGTGATCGTCGTCGGCCACCAGGTCTCGAACGCTTTTAACTCGGTCACCAGCAACCTGCCAGGTGGCAAGGCCGCCTGCGCCACCTGCGCCGCCGTCCCTTGAGGTCCACGCCCGCGAGGCCGGCCGCCCTGTTCTCAGATGGACCGTCGCCGGCAGCACCTTGCGCCCGATCCAGCTAGCGGGCAAGTCCTGAGGTAACCCGATGACAAAACCAGCGCGGCGCAGCGGCGCGACCTCTGACCGCGGTGCGGCCGCGGTCGAGTTCGCGCTGCTGCTGCCGCTGCTGCTGCTGATCGTGTTTGGCATCGTCGACTTTGGCCGCGCGATCAACGCGCAGATCACCCTGACCCAGGCGGCCCGCGAGGGCGCGCGGGCGCTGTCACTTGGCCAGGCCGACTACCAGACCCGAGCCCAGCAGGCCGCCATCGGGCTCAGCGGTGTCACCGTCACGGATCTACCGGATTCACAAGGAGTGACAGGCTGCCCGGCTGGTTCGGAGCAGAACGGCGACGACGCGGTGGTCCAGGTCACGTACACCTTCACGTTCGACACCCCGATCGGCTCGCTCTTCGGCCCCACGAAGACGCTGACGGCCGAGGGAGTCATCCCGTGCGAAACCTAGCGAGTGCGGTGTCGCGGCTGCTTGGCCGCGACGACCGTGGTGCGATCGGCGTGATGGTCGCCGTGCTGATCGGTGCGGGGGTGCTGCTTGGCATGGCCGCAATGGTGGTCGACGTGGGCCAGATCTACCAGAACCGGGCCGAACTGCAGAACGGCGCCGACGCCGCCGCGCTCGGCGTGGCGCGGCAGTGCGCGGAGGGCACCTGCGCACCGGCGACGGCACTCGACACCGCGCTCGGCTACGCGGACGCGAACGCCTCGGCGTTGACCCAGGGCACCGCAGGGGTTAGCGGTATCTGCGGTTCAGCAGGGCTCGGCAATTGCTCGGCCTATATCGGCACCGGTCTGACGAACTGCCCCCCGAACCCGACCAACGGAGCCGATTTCGTGGACGTGCAGACAGAGACGAGACTGCCGAACGGCTCGACGTTGCTACCCCCGGTATTCGCCGAGACCTTGATGGGCGGCTCGACATATGACGGAACCACCGTCAAGGCGTGTGCGCAGGCCGAGTGGGGTCCGTCGGCCAGAAGCACCCCCAACCCCTTCACCATCAAGCTCACCGGCTGAGACCTGAAACGAGGATTTGATGACTCGCCGCATCGTCACCATCGCCGTAGCGCTGCTGCTGGCAGCTGCCGGCGCCGTAGGCGTGCTGGACTACGCGCATCAGGCGAACCAGCGGGCGCTGAACGGCATGCGCACAGTCAGCGCCTACGTGGCCACCAAGCAGATCCCCGCGGGCACGTCGGCTAGAGAGGCGCTTCAGGACGGATTGCTTCAGAGTCAGCAGTTCCCCGCGTCTTCTGTACCGGCCGACGCCGTCGCCTCGATTACATCCAGCGAGTCCGGTCTGGTGCTGACCAGTGCCCTGGCCGCTGGGCAACTGCTGCTCAGCCCGATGCTCGGTGCGTCGACCCAGTCGACATCGGCGCTGCCGATACCGGCGGGCATGGTGGCGGTCACCCTGCAGTTCTGTCCCCAGTCAGAGGTCGCCAACTACGTGGCCCCCGGCTCACGAGTCGCCATCTTCAGCACTTTCATCAACGGCAACCTCGTCACCGGTGCATGCTCCGGTGTCAGCGCAGCCGGAGCGCAGCCGCACGCCCAGCTCGTGCTGACCAACGTGTTGGTGCTTGCGGTCAGCGAGGGCACCGCGACGGCTCCGTCGGGTGTATCCGCAACGGCAGATGGCCCAGCCACTAGTTCGGGGTCGACCGCGTCGTCCGGGTCGTCCGGGCTCTACCTCACGTTTGCGGTGACACAGCGCCAGGCCGAGACGCTGATCGAGCTGGGCGAGAGCGGTTCGCCGTACCTGGCCTTGCTGACACCCGTCTCGGGCACCGTAACCAACAGCGCGTTCCAGCCCTAAGGCGATCCGATGACGATTCTGTGTGAACCTGACGCTGCCGCTGCGGACTTGCACGTTCTTCCTGACGGTGACGTGCGACGCGTCGACAATGTCTGGGAGGCGGCCCGGCTGCTGTCCGCGGAGCCGTCCGAGCTGCTCGTCGTGATCGGCCCGAACGTCCCTACCGCTGAGGCGCTTCGCTTCGCCGAGGCGCTGCGGCCGGTTCGCCCGGCCGCCGGGGTCGTTCTCGTGCGCGCCCGCGTCGATGTGGTAATGCTCACCGAGGCTCTGCGCGTCGGCGTGCGCGACGTGGTGCCGTCCGGGGACCAGGCGGCGCTAGCCGAGGCGTGCCGCCGGTCGCTGGAGACTTCGCAGGGTCTGCTCGGATCCGTGCCGGAAGCTCCTGCCCAGTCGGAAGCAACAGGCCGGATCGTCACCGTGTTCGCTGCCAAAGGCGGTTGCGGGAAGACGACACTAGCCATCAACCTGGCGGTGGCGCTCGCGAAAGATCGGCGGCGCGTGTGCCTCGTTGACCTCGACCTGGCATTCGGCGATGTCGCCATCAGCGTGCAGGTAAAACCAGCGCGCACGATCATCGACGCGCTGCCGATGGCTGGCCACGTGGACACCACCGGTGCAGCCTCACTGCTGACCCGGTATCGGCCGGGTCTTGACCTGCTGCTCGCACCGGTGACTCCGGGTGACGCCGAGAAAATACCACCGCAATTGATCCGCGAACTGCTGGCCGTGCTCCAGGGGATGTACGAGTACGTGGTCGTCGACACGCCCGCGCAGTTCAGCGAGCACGTGCTGATCGCTATGGACGCCAGCGCCCATCACGTGCTGCTGACAACCCCCGACGTCCCGGCCCTGAAGAACCTGCGAGTCACGCTGGATACCTTCGACATGTTGTCTTATCCGGCCGATATCCGATCGGTTGTGCTCAACAGGTCCGACGCAAAGGTTGGCCTGACCGCAGACGACGTGATGAAGGCGGTCCGTAGCCCCATCG
>JASHOE010000359.1 GCA_030041275.1 Streptosporangiaceae bacterium | reverse complement strand
GAGAAGACCGTGCTGCCCGCGGTCACGCACTCGAACTCCTCGCTGGAGTCGTTCGGCGGCACCTTCGGCACCATCGTCTCAGCCGGGTTCCTGTTCCTGATCGCGCTGCTCAACCTCATCATCCTGGCGGGCATCGTCCGCGTGTGGCGGTCGATGCGTCGCGGCGAGTACGACGAGGCTCAGCTCGAGGCACAGCTCGAAAAGCGCGGTTTCTTCTACCGGTTCTTCGGCCGGTGGATGAACGCCATCGACAAGGAATGGCAGATGTACCCCGTGGGCGTCGTGTTCGGCATGGGCTTCGACACCGCGACCGAGGTCGCCCTGCTCACCACCACCGCGCTGCTGGCCTCCGAGCACATCCCCTGGCAAGCCATCCTCGCCCTGCCGATCCTGTTCACCGCCGGCATGTCGCTGATGGACACCAGCGACGGCCTGTTCATGAACGTGGCCTACGGCTGGGCGTTCTTCAACCCGGTCCGCAAGGTCTACTACAACCTGGCCATCACCGGCCTGTCGGTGGCGATCTGCATCTTCATCGGCGGCATCGAGACCCTCAGCCTGATCCCGCTGGAGGTCCACGGCGTCAGCCAGACCAGCGGGTTCTGGGGCTTCATGTACAACTTCAACATCAACACCGCCGGCTTCGTCATCGTGGGCATGTTCATCGTCACCTGGGCCGCTGCCATCCTGATCTGGCGCTATGCCCACATCGAGGAGAGATGGTCAGCCCGGCTCCAGGCCGCGCCCGATACCACGACAAGTTGATTTGTTCTGGCCGCGTAGCCGAATGGCCCAAGTGGCCGGGATCATGCGATGCGGCGGACGCGCCCGGCCGGGACGGAGGCGGTGCGGTCGGGGTGCAGAATGCTCGCCAGGGCTTCGACACCGTCGACGAGGCGGGGCCCTGGTCGTACGACGACGCCGTTGGCATCGATTGCCCAGATCGGAGTGCCGGGCAAGTGACGGGTAACCGTCTCGGCTTGCTCAGCCGCGTCCCTGAGACTGAAGCCACAAGGGGCGACAACGACTACGTCGGGTCGTTGCGCTGCGATCTCGTCCCAGCTGGTCTGCGACGAGCGCCCGGATGGGCCTGCGGCGACCGGCTGGCCGCCGGCGGCTGTGACGAGGTCGGGGACCCAGTGGCCGGCGGTGAAGGGCGGGTCGACCCACTCCACGACGGCTACGGCGGGGCGAGGGCACCCCTGGACACGATCCGATACGTCCTCGAGCCTCTGTCGTAGACCGCTCACCAGATACTCGGCTTGCTGCTGGGTGCCGGTGCGCTGTCCGACGGCAAGGATTGTGTCCAGAACATCGTCCAGACTGTGCGGATCCAGGGTGAGGACGCTGGCTGTGCAGCCCAGGTGCTCCAGGGCTTCCGCGACGTGGCCGGAAGGAAGCGCGCAGACCCGGCAGAGGTCCTGTGTGAGGATCAGGTCCGGGGCCAGTACGGCGAGAGCACCGGCGTCCAGCGTGTACAGATCCTGACCCGACGCGACCTTATCGCGTACATAGGCGTCGATTGCGGCGGGACTCATGCCCGAGGTGTCCCGCCCGCCGACCACCACGGTCTTATCGCGGCGCGCGGCGGCGGGCTCGTCGCACTCGAATGTCACGCCAACTAGCTGGTCTTCCAGGCCGAGGGCGTACACAATCTCGGTCGCCGACGGCAGCAGAGACACGACCCGCACGGAACCTCAGACTACTAACCGTCTAACCGTCGTCCAGGTCGCCGTCGACCGTTCTGGAAGGACCCTGCGGCGGTGGCTGGCGTCGGCTGATGAGCACGCAGTCACCGCATATATCCCTGGCCTGTCCGGTTTCGAGCCGGTGGTAGAGGCAGCAGCTGTCGCGGCGGAATCCCGGACCGGGCCGGTGTCGCTCGGATTGCAGCTGCGGAGTGCTGAAGATTGCCCCGGCCAGGCGCTGTGCGGCATCCGCCGCCGCTGGTCGATTCGCGGAGATCTCCAGGACGGCGGTGTTGACTGCGGAGGCGACGTTGCCCCACAGTACGCGCGGTGACATAAGAACGAGCTCGGCGACCTTTACTGTCACTGGCTCGATCACTGCGGACACGAACTCCCCGCAGGCCGTCCCTGCTGACTGTCCGCGCTCGAGACCATGCGGCGATATCGCGATCGACAACGGATGCGGCCCGCCGAGTATGTCCTGCCACCAGAGCTCCGCGGGCTCTGTCATGAATCGGTAGCCGAGGCTCATCGCTGCCAGAGTGGGCGAAACCAGTCGCGCGACCACTCCAAAGTGCGCGAGTGAGGCAGCAACCCGTGCCTCGATCTGATCAGCTTGAATTCCCGCCCTGACTGCGAGCGCGCGCCGGACCGACGCGATCCGGTGCCGCAGCGGCTCAGACCTGCTGGCCAGGTCGTCAACTGTCAGCCAGGGCAACTCAGGGCGCTCGCCCGGCAAGTGCGCGTGGACGGTGAAGAACGGCCCGAGGGTCGCGAGGTCATTGAGTATGTCCGGCCCACGATCCGGTAGGTCTGCCTGGGTCACACCGCTTCTGTCCGCTCCGCTAGGCACTGTCGACCGTGCGTTCAGTCTCCGGTGGGTCCACGCCAGCCGCAGCATCGCGCATCATGGATGCTCCCCGGATCCAGCGACTGCTATTGCTGCGGCGAGGCAGGTCGCGCTCGCTGTGATTGCGCGGCTGAGGCGGATTGCCCTGGCGATGTCTGCGGGCTGGGGAGGGCGTCCGGTGCCGATCTCGGGTCTGTGCTCGGTGCGGCCTGAGTAGGTGAGGACACCGCCGAGGCGGACGCCGAGTGCTCCGGCGAATGCTGCCTCGCACCACCCGGCGTTGGGACTGGGGTGGTCCGGGCCGTAGTCCCGGGCGGTCTGCCAGGTGGTTCGGGGCAAGCCGCGGACTAGGGGCGAGCAGACCGCTGCCAGAAGCGCGGTGACGCGCGCGGGGATCCAGTTGGCGACGTCATCAAGGCGGGCCGAGGCGCGGCCGAATTGCTCGTACCGCGGCGAGTGGTGGCCGACCATCGCGTCGAGCGTGTTGATGGCGCGGTATCCGGACAGGCCAGCGGGGCCGGCCAGGGCTCCCCAGATCAGCGGGGCGACGATGGCGTCGCTGGTGTTCTCGGCTACGGATTCAACGACGGCCCGCGTTATTTGCGCGTGGTCGAGGTCCTGCGGGTCTCGGCCGCACAGTGACGGGAGTGTGTCGCGTGCCTGTGCGAGGTCACCGTCTGTCAGCGCTGCGGCGATCTGGTGCGCCACCTGGACGAGGGACCGGGATGCGATGACGGCCCAGGTTGCCGCCGCCGTGATGGTCGCTCGTCCGGCGGGGCTGGCGCGCGTAACCCGGGCCATGCCCAGCAATGGCACCGTGCTCAGGGTGACGCCTGCGGCTGCGTAGACGAGTCCCGGGCCCGGACGGTCGGCATAGACCCGCTGCTCGATCGCGGTCATGATGCGGCCGAACCCCGCGACGGGATGGCCGCTTGCCGGATCACCCGCGATGGCGTCTGCGAACACTCCGCCGATGAGGCCGCCTGCCAGCGGCCAGTCGCGCGATATCCTGCGGCTGCGCTGCACGCCTTGATTCGGGGCCAGCGGATACGGCCGTCTCATCGGCCAGACCCCAGGACGGACAGGCCGGGAGCTGGCCCGTGCTCGATCAGGCGCAGCAGCGCGGCGGTGTCGAGGCTGCTGTCGATGGCGTCGGCGAGCGTGTCGAACTGGGCCTGCCGGGCGGCGGCGAAGCAGGTGCCGGCCACCGGGACGAAGTCGCGGCCGGCGATCCTGGCGGTCTCGGCGAGGTAGGACCGGCGGAACGCGTCGTTCTCGAAGATCCCGTGCCAGAGCGTGCCGGAGACGGCGCCGGCCCGGCAGCCGTCCAGCGCCGTTCCCTCGCCGCTGGGCCGGCTCGTGAACCATGGCTGGCTATCGCGAACCTCCACGCTGCCGTGGTGAATCTCATACCCCGCTACCGGCAGCTGGCCCGCATAGCCGGACGGGAGCCGCAGCGTCTTGACCGCCGCGAAGCGGGTCTCGACCGGCAGCAGGCCCAGCCCGGCGACGGTGCCCATCCTGCTCTCGACCTCGTCATGGATGACGGAACCGAGCATCTGATAGCCCCCGCAGATGCCGAGGACCGGGCGGCCGTCCGCGGCCCGTCGCTGCAGGGTGCGGTCGATCCCGCGGGCGCGGAGCCAGGCCAGGTCGGCGACGGTCGCCTTCGTGCCGGGCAGGATCACCAGGTCAGCGCCCTCCAGCGCCGTCGGCGAGCCTACGAACCGGACGCACACGCCTGGCTCGAGCGCTAGGCCGTCCACGTCGGTGAAGTTGGAGATGTGGGGAAGTCGGATCACCGCGACGTCTATCGACCGGTCGCTGCCTGCCGTGTCCGCTGGTCCGTACTGGCTCTCCGTCGCCACGGCGTCCTCGGCGTCGAGCCACGTCCGGGTCAGGTACGGAAGGACACCCAGCACCTGCCGGCCGGTCCGCGCCGTGAGATCCAGCAGGCCCGGCGTGAGGAGAGACTGGTCACCGCGGAATTTGTTGATCACGAAGCCGCTGATCAGCGCCTGGTCGGCCGGCTCTAGCAGCGCGACCGTCCCGTACAGAGCGGCGAAAACGCCGCCGCGGTCGATGTCACCCACCACGATCACCGGCAACCCGCGAGCGCGGGCCAGGCCCATATTGGCTAAGTCGCCGCGCCGCAGGTTGATCTCCGCGGGCGAGCCCGCGCCCTCGCAAACCACCACGTCGAACCGCGACCGAAGGTCGTCATACGCCTCAAGCACCGTCGCCAGCAGCCGCTCCCGGCCGGCCTCCGCACCCCAGTACCCGTCCGCGGTCGTGTCGCCGACGGCCCGGCCAAGCAGCACGACCTGGCTGGTCAGATCGCTGCCCGGCTTCAGCAGCACCGGGTTCATCGCGGCCTCAGCGGGCACGCCGCACGCGGCCGCCTGCATGGCCTGCGCCCGGCCGATCTCCGCGCCGTCAGGCGCCACCACCGAGTTATTGGACATGTTCTGCGCCTTGAAAGGCGCCACCCGCACGCCCTCGCGCGCCAGCCACCGGCAGATTCCGGCGGTCAGCACTGACTTGCCCGCGTCGGACGTCGTGCCCGCTACCAGCACCGAACCCATCGTCACCGGGGAACCGCACTCCTTCTGCTTGTGGCTGACGTTACAGCTGGCAGCGCGTCGTCAGAACATCGAGGAGCGCATGCTCATGAACCGTCGGCGGGCAGGCCGAATGCTGACGGATGCAGCCACTTGGCTATCTGCTGCACCGCAAGGGCGTTGCGCGGGCTGGGTGTCACCTCGTCATAGCTGAGGGCCAGGAAGCAGTGGTTCCTGACAGCGGGGAGGTTCTTCGTCGCGCTGAAGGTCTCCAGGAACTTCTCCTTCTGCGCCGCTGTCGGCGTGCCGTAGTCATTGATGATGATGCACTGCGGCTGGGCCGCCACGACCTGCTCCCACGAGACCGAAGTCCAGCTCTGCTTCAGTGAGCCGAAGATGTTGGTCCCGCCGCCTAGGCTGATCAGGGCGTTGATCATGGCTAGCCCTGGCCCCGTGAACGGCGCGGACTGGCCGCTGTCGTAGTCGAACACCGTGACCGGCTTCAGCCCGGCGATCTTGGCCTTGGCCGCCGAGACCTGCGCTTGCATGCTGGCGATGAGACGCTGGGCACGGGCCTTCACACTGAAGATGGTGCCGAGGTTCCGCAGGTCCTGATAGGTGTCGTCGATGCTGACGGAAGTCTTGCCAGGCTCGACGTGGGCGCAGGACTCGGTCAGCACGAGGGTCTTGATGCCGTATTTCGCCAGGCCCTGCGGCGAGAGGTTGGTTCCGGTCTCGAGCCCGTAATTCCAGCCCGCGAACAGGAAGTCGGGGTGCAGCCCGACGAGCTGTTCCAGGGTGAAGTAGTTGGACGAGACGTCGCGCACCTTATGGAAGCCGGCCAGATAGCCAGGCGGCACCGGCTGGCCGACAGGGCCGTCGCCGGTCACGCCAAAGGTCCCGACCATGTGCGACTCCAGGCCGAGCGCGAGCATGTCCTCGGTCGTGTTGATGTCGTTGGATACCGCTCGGGTAGGGGCACTGTTAAAGGTCTCGGAGGTGCCGCAGCTGCTCACGGTGACGGGATACCCAGGGCTTGGCGCTCCCGCTGACCCCGCAGGGCTGCTGCCGCAGGCGGCGAGCAAGCTGGCACCGGCTAGCAGCGCGGCAGGCAGTGCCAGCGCGGTCCAGGCACGCCGGAATGGGTATTTGCTGGTGGGGGGCATCGGGTTCCTCTCGGTTTACGTTGCTGTCTCGGGCCGCTGAGCCGGAACACGGGGCGTGCCGTCGGCGGAGCGACTCTGGCTGGTGGGCTGGATGCGGCGGGGGATCAGGTGCGGCGTACCGGTGTCGGGGTGGTCGATGACCAGGACGTCGGCGCCATAGGCATGCAGGATCGTCTCGGGTGTCAGTACGGTGCCGGGTGCGCCTGCAGCGACGAGCTG
>JASHOE010000054.1 GCA_030041275.1 Streptosporangiaceae bacterium | reverse complement strand
CCGCCCGAGGCCTGGGTAGGACCGCCCCTTCAGCTCCCGCCGGTCCAGGCACCGACGATGGGCATCTGGAGCACGGGCGATATCGCACTGACCGAGATCCAGATGACCGACTCCGCGCAGAACATGCTCGGCCCCTGGCGGTACGAGCGTCTCGACGGTCCCGGTCACTGGCTGCAGCTCGAGGCACCAGAACAGCTGAATGCGCTGCTGCTCGACTTCTTGCCCAGTTAGCTAGCGCCCGGCCGGCTTGCGCCCGGCGCTGCCGCGCTGCATCGGCGGCCTGATTAGGAGGTTCTTCGGCACCTGGACGCCGCTTTTCTCGACCTATGGTTCACAGTGCACGTTCCGTGGTGATAGACGGCGACGAGCTTCTTCCCATCGATGCTGCGGTTATATCTGGTCAGGGAGTGGGCTATGCGATCCAGTGCTGAGCGCAAACAGCTCGTGCGACTGCGGACGCCTCCGGCGCGCTTGGTAGCGCCGCCTCGCGTTGCCGGCCGGCTGGCAGCAGCAGGACGCGAGCGACGGCGCCCCCGCGGACGCGAATCACGTGACAAGAACCCCATATACGCTCCTGTCGGCTACGTGCCAGACCCAGATGCTAGATCGCGGCGTTAAGCGCGACAGCCGCGGCGGCTTGGGAACTCTCCCAGCCCGACCACGTGAACGCTGATCGCATGGGAGCTGGATTGCAACGGGTTACAACAGGTGCGAACCCGATGGTCGATACCCTTCCAGGTCGGCGGTGCGCACTTGCTCGATTCTGTCGCAGAGAGTAGAACGAGGCGACGGCAAGACAGGCAGGCGTCGTCCTTTTTCCTGCTCGTATTTGTTAGCTGGGGAACGGCGAGCTGCTCGATCTCCGACGGATAAGGAGCAGTGCGTGGCGCCCGTCTTCGAGCACCAGGTCAGCGTGCGCTGGCGGGACACCGATGCGCTTGGCCACGTCAACAACGCGGTCTACCTCACGTACCTCGAGGAGGCCAGGGATGCGTTCTACCTTCGCGTGCTGGGAGATCCGATCTACGTGGTGGTACGGCTCGAGATCGACTTCCGGGCCGAGGTCCGCCACGCCGACCGGACCGTGCGTGTCGAGATCGCCGTCGAACGGGTGGGAGCGACCAGCCTGACGACCCGCGAGATTCTTCGCACGGCGGGCGGCAGGGAGGCAGCGGAGGCACGCGTGGTCACAGTGCGGTGGGACCAGGATGCGCACGCCGCGGTCCCGTTCAACGACGAGCAGCGCGCCCGACTCGCGGAGTTCGCCGCGTCACCACGGACGCCGTGACCCGGCCGCTGTCAGCTGACCACCAGGATGCGCGTGACCGCCAGGTCGGGCCCGAGCGGGCCCGGCGGCTGCTGGGTTCCTCTCCTCAAGCTTCGCGGGCGGCTGACCGATCAGCACAATAGGGGCTGTGGCCGCTGAGGAAATCGACCTGTACCTCGATGCTCTGGAGGAGCTCAAGCGCACCACGCTGTCCCGGCTGCGGCAGACGATCCTCGACATTCTCCCCGAGGCTGAGCAGGGCATCTCCTACGGTGTCCCGGCCTTCAAAGTCCGCGGCAAGACCATCGCCGGGTTCGCCGCGTTCAAGAATCATCTAAGCTACCTGCCGCACAGCGGCTCCGTCTTTCCTCAGCTTCAGGATGAGCTCAAAGGTTACGTGTTCTCGTCCGGCGCGCTGCGATTCGACATCGATCTGCCGCTCCCAGTCCCGCTAGTGGAAAAGCTGATCGTCGTGCGGCTCCAGCAAGCCTTTCCGGCCTGACGTACCGCGACGCCAGTACGTTCGGCGCGATTGTCAGACCCAGCGCTGAGGTCGAGCGGTCGAGCCCCGCCACTCTGGAGGTAATGCGGTGATCCAGCACTACGTGTTAGGTCTCGACGAGGTCGACGAGACGCAGGTCGCGCTCGTTGGCGGGAAGGGCGCGCACCTGGGACAGCTTTCGCGGATCGAAGGCGTTCACGTGCCGGCTGGCTTTTGCGTAACAACGGAGGCCTTCCGGCGGATCATGGCATCAGCCCCTTCGATCGACGATCAGCTCGATCGGCTGTCGCGTCTGCGCCAGCAGGATCGTCAGGCGATAGGCGCGCTCAGCGCCGAGATCCGCCGCTCGATCGAAGTGATCGCGGTTCCCGACGACCTCGCGGCTGCGATCGTCAGCTCGGTCGCCCGGCTTGGTGCTCAAGCCGCTTATGCCGTCCGATCCAGCGCGACTGCGGAAGACATGCCGGCCGCGTCGTTCGCTGGTCAGCAGGACACCTACCTCAACGTCGCGGGGTCGGCCGCGATCCTCAAGCACGTCAGCCTGTGCTGGGCCTCGCTGTTCACCGAACGGGCCGTGACCTACCGGCTGCGAAATGGTTTCGGCCACCGGAAGACCCACATGGCAGTGGTCATCCAGCAGATGGTCATCCCGAAGGCCGCCGGTGTCCTCTTCACGGCCGACCCCGTCACGTCGAACCGGAACGTCAGCTCCATCGAGGCCAGCTTCGGCCTCGGCGAGGCTCTGGTCTCCGGCCTGGTGAACGCGGACGTCTACAAGGTGCGTGACGGTGCCGTCGTCGCCAAGGCAATCGCCGTCAAGCGGCTGGCTGTCTACGCCGCGTCGTCAGGCGGAACGCGAGCTGCGGCGATCGAGCCGGATCGGCAGCAGCAGCAAGCACTGACCGATGTTCAGATCGTGCGCCTCGCGCAGCTGGGCCGGCGCATCGAAGCACACTTTGGCCACCCCCAGGACATCGAGTGGTGCCTGGCCGACGACGGATTCCAGATCGTCCAGAGCCGGCCGATCACCACGCTGTTCCCCGTCCCCGCGACCAGCGATCGGCAGAACCACGTCTACATTTCCGTCGGTCATCAGCAGATGATGACGGACGCCATGAAGCCGCTGGGCCTTTCCCTCTGGCAGCTGACGGCGCTGCGGCCCATGTTCGAGGCTGGCGGGAGGCTGTTTGTTGACGTCACTAGGGAGCTGAGTTCGCCGACCAGTCGCGCGGGTCTCCTGCAGGCGCTGGGCGGCTCAGACCCGCTGATCGGCAACGCGCTGCAGGCCATCCTCGAACGCCGCGACTTCATCCCGGCGCTCCCGGACCAGGACCCGGCCGGCCCGCCGACGCGCAGCGTGCCGGCACCGATCGAGACCGATGCGGCTATCGTCGCCGAGCTGGTCGAGCGGAGCGAGGCCTCCCTCGCCACCTTGAAGCGTGACATCCGAGCCGAGACCGGTTCGGCGCTGCTCGGCTTCATCCTGGAGGACCTCCAGGAACTGAAGCGGATCTTGTTGAATCCGCAAAGCGTTCAGGTAATCAGGGCGGGAATGCAGGCCACGTCGTGGCTCAACGAGAAAGTCCAGGACTGGCTCGGCGAGAAGAACGCTGCTGACGTGCTCACGCAGTCCGTGCCCAACAACGTCACGTCGGAGATGGGGCTGGCGCTCATGGACGTCGCGGACGTGATTCGCCCGCATCCGGACGTGGTGGCCTTCCTGCAGGACGTCGAGGACGAGAGCTTTCTGGAAACCCTGCCGACACTGCCAGGGGGCCGGGAGGCCAGCGACGCCATCCGGGCCTTCCTCGACAAGTACGGGATGCGCTGCGTCGGCGAGATCGACATGACGAGACCGCGGTGGAGCGAACGCCCCACCACGCTCGTGCCAGTGATCCTCAGCAACATCAGGAACTTCGAGCCGGGCGCGGGCGAGCGACGCTTCGAGGAAGGCCTGCAGCAAGCGCGGGAGAAGGAACAGGAACTGCTGATGCGGGTGCGGGCCCTGCCTGACGGCGCGTCGAAGGCCGCTGAGGTCAAACGAATGATCGACCGAGTCCGGACCTTCATCGGGTACCGGGAGTATCCGAAGTACCACATCGTCAGCCGCTACTTCGTCTACAAACAGGCCCTGCTGAGCGAAGCAGAAAGCCTCGTGCGCGCCCGCGTGATTGCTAATCAGGAAGACATCTTCTTCCTCAGGTTCTCCGAACTCCAGGAGCTCGTGCGCACGAGTCGTGCCGATAAGCAGCTCATCCTGCAGCGCAAGGACGCGTTCAGGTCGGATCAGACGCTCAGCCCGCCGCGGGTGCTTACGTCTGATGGCGAGGTCGTTGCCGGGAGCTACCGCCGGGTCGATGTTCCGGCCGGCGCACTGCTCGGCTTGCCTGTCTCCGCCGGAATCGTGGAGGGTCGGGCTCGGGTCGTCCTGGATATGGCGGACGCGGATCTCGAAGCTGGCGACATTCTGGTCACTGCCTACACGGATCCCAGCTGGACGCCAGTGTTTGTCGCGATCGCGGGTCTGGTGACGGAAGTGGGAGGCCTCATGACACATGGTGCGGTGATCGCGAGGGAGTATGGCTTGCCCGCGGTCGTCGGGGTGGAGCAGGCAACCCGACTGATCCGGGATGGGCAGCGGATCCGCGTGCACGGATCGGATGGGTACGTCGAGGTGCTGTCCTCAGCGCTACCGCTGACAGCTAGCGGCCGTTGAACTCGGGCTTGCGCTTCGCGGCGAAGGCCCGTGGGCCCTCCTTCGCGTCGTCGCTGGCAAACACCGCCATGCCCAGCCTGGTTTCGAGCGCGAACGCGTCGTTCTCGGCCAGGCCCTCCGACTCCCTGATGGTGCGCAGGATCGCCTGTACGGCGAGCGGGCCGTTCGCAGCGATCACCTCTGCGATCGCCAGCGCGGTTGTCAGCGCCTGGCCGTCCGCCACGACATGCCCGATCAGGCCCACCGCCAGCGCTTCCTCGGCCGTGATGTGACGGCCCGTGAGCAGCAGGTCGGCCGCCACCGTGTAGGGGATCTGCCGGACCAGGCGAACCGCGGAACCGCCCAGCGGGAACAGGCCCCAGCGGGCCTCCGAGACTCCGAACCGTGCGCTGCGGCCGGCCACCCGGATGTCGGTCGCCTGCAGGATCTCGGTGCCGCCCGCGATCGCCGCGCCCTCGACGGCCGCGATGAGCGGCTTGGTCAGCCGCCTGCCCTTGAGCAGCGGCTCAATCACCGACGGGTCGAAGGCGCCGGTCGCGAACGCGTCGCCGGGGTGCGAGTTCGTCATCGCCTTGAGGTCCGCCCCAGCGCAGAAGGCGCCGCCTGCACCGGTCAGAATGCACACCCGGACCTCGGGGTCGCTGTCGACCCGGTCCCAGGCATCCCGCATGATCGCCATCATCGGGCCGCTGAGCGCGTTGCGCGCGTGCGGGCGGTTCATCGTCACGATGAGGACGTGTCCGCGCAGCTCGACCAAGGCGTGCGGCTGCTCCTCCTGACCGGGGGTGGCGGTCATCGCTTGGGCCTCCTCAGACGCCGCGGCATCGCCCGAAATCTGCGAGCGCGGCCGGTTGTGCCGAACGATAACACGTTCTAGTTTCGTACCCATGGCCCTGAACATCGCTGACCTCTTCGAGCACGCGGTCGACACGGTTCCGGAGCGGCTAGCGATCGCGTGCGGCGAGGCGCAGGTGACCTATGGCGAGCTCGAGGCGCGCAGCAACAAGCTTGCTCACCACCTCGCCGCCGCGGGCGTCGGGACCGGCGACCATGTGGGCGCCTACGGCCGGAACTCCATCGAGCTCGTCGAGACGTTCCTTGCCTGTTACAAGCTGCGGGCCATCCCCGTCAACGTCAACTACCGATACGTCGAGGCCGAGCTGCGGTACCTGTTCGACGAGGCCGAGCTCAAGGCCCTGGTCTTCGACCGCCAGTTTGGCGACAAGGTCGCCGTGCTGCTGCCGGACTTTCCCCAGCTCGGCGCCATCCTCGCGATCGATGACGGCAGCGGCACCCCGCTGCCAGCAGGCGCGGTCGACTTCGCGGCGGCAATCGCTGCCGAGGCCGCCGTCCGTGACTTCTCCGAGCGCAGCTCCGACGACATCTACATGCTCTACACGGGCGGCACGACCGGATACCCGAAGGGCGTGCTGTGGCGGCACGAGGATGTGTGGCGCACGCTCGGTGGCGGCATTGACTTCGCCACCGGCGAGCGGCTGACCGACGAATGGGACCAGATCCGCCGCGGCACCGCCGGGCCGACCGGGCTGGTCAGGCTGGCAACAGCGCCGCTGATCCACGGCAGCGCGCAGTGGAGCACAATTCCTGCCCTGTTTGCCGGGGACACCGTCGTGCTCATGCCGCAGTTCGACCCGCACGAGGTCTGGCGGGCGGTCGAGCGGCACCAGGTCAACACGATTGTGATGGTTGGCGACGCGATGGCCAGGCCGCTCATCGAGGCGTACGAGGAGGGACAGTACGACTCCTCCTCGGTGATCGCCGTGTCAAGCAACGGCTCGATCTTCTCGGCAACCGTCAAGGACCAGTACCTCAGGCTGCTGCCGAACGTTGTCATCACCGACGCGATCGGCTCCTCGGAAACTGGTTTCACCGGGCTTGGCTTCGTGTCGGCAGGCACCAAGAAGGCGGAGGGACCGACGGTGACGGCCGGGCCCTCGACGATCGTGATCGACGAGCACAACCGGCCGGTCGGCCCAGGCGAGATCGGGCGCATCGCCCGTGGCGGTCATATCCCGCTCGGCTATTACAAGGATCCGGTGAAGACCGCGGCGTTGTTCGCCGAGGTCGACGGTGCCCGCTACGCCGTGCCTGGCGACTTCGCGAGGATGGAGGAAGACGGCTCGATCACGTTGCTGGGCCGGGGTAACACGTGCGTCAACACCGGTGGCGAAAAGGTATATCCGGAGGAAGTCGAGGGCGCGCTCAAGTCGTACGCCGACGTCTTCGATGCCATGGTGATCGGAGTCCCTGACGACCGGCTAGGACAGCGGGTGGCGGCACTCGTTCAGGCACGGGACGGCCACGCGATCGACCTGGCCAAGCTGGAAGAGCACCTGCGGACTCAGATTGCTGGTTACAAGGTGCCAAGGTCCGTCTGGCTGGTCGAGCAGATCGGGCGCACCCCGGCGGGCAAGGCCGACTACCGGTGGGCACATCGCTACGCGCAGGAACACGCTGCGGCTACCGACCCGTCAGAACGACCCCGCGCCACAGGCGGCGACGTGTCCGCCGCTTCGAGCGCTGCGGCTACCGTGACGCCGCTGCAAGGCTGAGGAGGTCGACATGCGCACGCGGCTGTGCGACCAGCTAGGCATCGAGCATCCCATTGTCGGCTTCACGCCGTCCGAGCACGTCGCTGCCGCCATCAGCCGGGCCGGAGGGCTCGGCGTACTCGGTTGTGTGCGGTTCAATGACGCGGCCGAGCTCGACAAGGTGCTGTCCTGGCTCGACGACAACACCGACGGCCGGCCATACGGCGTGGACGTCGTGATGCCCGCCACCATTCCTGCCGAGGGCGCGGCGATCGACCTCAATCAGCTCATCCCCGCCGGACATCGCGATTTCGTGGAGCAGACCCTCACGAAGCTCGGCGTGCCGCAGCTGCCGGCGGGCGCCAGCACGACGGACGGCGTTCTCGGCTGGCTGCACTCGGTGGCGAGGACACAGGTCGAGGTCGCGCACGCCCATCGACCACGGCTCATCGCGAACGCCCTGGGCTCGCCGCCGGCCGACGTCATCGACAGCGCGCACGACCATGGCATGCTGGTCGCGGCGCTCGCCGGGAAGGCGGCGCACGCCCGGTCGCACGTCGCCGCCGGCGTTGACATCGTGGTCGCCCAGGGCTACGAGGCGGGCGGGCACACCGGCGAGATAGCAACCATGGTGCTGGTACCCGAGGCGGTTGACGCCGTCGGTCCGGAGGTACCGGTCCTGGCGGCCGGCGGCATCGGCAGCGGCCGGCAGGTCGCCGCGGCCCTTGCGCTCGGGGCGGCGGGTGCGTGGATGGGCTCGGCGTGGCTGGTCACCGCCGAGTACGCCGCCCTGTCGCCGTTGCCCGCGGTGCGCGACGCGCTGCTGGCGGCTACCTCCTCCGACACCGTCAGGTCCCGGATCTACTCCGGCAAGCCGGCCAGGCTACTCAAGAACCGGTGGACACAGGCGTGGGCCGACCCCGGCGCGCCTGACCCGCTGCCGATGCCGCTGCAGAACTTGCTGGTTGCCGAGGCGCACCAGCGGCTGATGCAGGCCGGCGACCCGGATGTCGTCCCGATGCCGGTCGGCCAGATCATCGGCCGGATGAACGAGGTCAGGCCCGTCGCGGACGTCATGGCCTCGCTCGTGACCGAGCTCAACGAGACGATCGGCCGGCTGGCGAGCCTGCGCTAGTCCCCAGTGACTCCGTCGATCAGCTCTCGTATGAGGTCGGCGTGACCGTTGTGCCGCGCGTATTCCTCGATCATGTGCAGGTAGATCCACCGCAGGTCCAGGCGCTCGCCGGTCCGCTGGCGAATGAACGTCTCGTCGAGCGAGTGGCCGCGCGCCGCCTCGTCTGCGGCCGCGCATTCGGCCACGTACCTCGAGAAGTCTGCCTCGGCACTGGCGGCGTCGGTCAGGTCGAAGTCGCCGTCAGGGTATTCGTCCGTGCAGAACAGCTCGGCAAGGTCGGCCCGGCCAGCGAACCGCTCGAGGAACCAGGCCCGCTCTACCTCCGCCATATGCCGGACCAGACCGAGCAGGGACAGCGTCGAGGACGCCACCGGCCGCCTCACCAGCTGCTCGCCGGTGAGCCCCGCGCACTTCCACCGCAGCGTTTCGCGGTGATAGTCCAGCCAGCCTTGCAGGGCGGTCCGCTCATCGGCGATGTTGGGCGGGTCGGTGCGAGCTACCTCGGGCGCTGTCCAGATCACCGGAGCATGCTGCCCCATGGCGGCCTGGAGCGGCAACTCCATTCCGGTGTCAGGCAGTCGGGTGGGATCGTCAGCTGGTGGCCGGGCGGTCCTTTCGCGGCAGCTTGGCGACCACGGCGTCGTACGACGCGTCGATCGCCTCGCGGAGTTCCTCGTCTGGGATGCTGCCGCCGATCTGGAGGCTGTTCCAGCCGGACCGGCCGATATACGGCATCACCGCGGCGTCGTCTGGGAACCGGGCCAGCCACTCGTCGGCGATCTCGCGCGTGGCGCCGCACTTCACGCCGACGCTGCTGACCGCCCCCAGGAAGGCGAAGATCTTGCTCCCGACCTTCACCACGACGTCGCTTTCCCACGGCTCGTCCTGCCAGGCGCCCGGCTTGGCCAGGCAATAGCCCAGTAGCTCATCAAAGGTCAACGGTGCTCTCCTTGCGCCAGGCTCCATCATGTCGCATACCGGTGCGCCCGCCGTGCGGGCCGGATAATCCCGTTTGCCCGGCCAATTGCCGGGCACGAGAGTTGCGGCCCGATCGATCAGGAATCGAGAAGCAGCATGGCGACGTCGGGCCTAGCCTTCGTTCAGATGGCCGGCCTCACGCCGAGCCCCGAGCGTCGAAAGGCAGTCACAAAATGCCTGCGAAGAACCCCACGACCATGTCCCAAGGTTTCAGCGCCGAGGAGCGCGCCGCGATGAAGAAGCGCGCCGAGGAACTGCGCGCCGAGGGCAAGCAGGGTGCCAAGAAGGCCGACGGGCTTGAGCAGCTCCTCGAGAGCATCGCGCACATGGCACCCCATGATCGTGCCCTCGCCGAGCGCGTCCACGTCGCCGTGACCGCCGCGGCCCCGGATCTCGCGCCAAAGACCTGGTATGGAATGCCGGCCTACGCCAACGCCGACGGCAAGGTCGTCCTCTTCTTCAAGGACTCGGGCAAGTTCAAGCAGCGGTACTCGACGCTTGGCTTCGAGGAGGCGGCCAACCTCGACGACGGAGACCTGTGGCCGACTTCGTACGCGCTCCAAAGCTGGAGCCCCGTGGTCGAAAAGAAGGTAATCACGCTGGTGCAGGCTGCGATCTCCTGACCAGCACTGTCCGACGGGCTCGGCTAGGTTTGACTAAGTCGAGGGAGCGGGCGCCGCGGGGTGATCGATCTGAGCCCAGCCAAGCGGGTGGCAAGACCGGCAGCCATTAAGGGGATAGACGACCACGTTGCCGATGCCATGGCCCTTGAGGCCCATCCGCCAGAAGATCCCGACCCACTTCGGCTCGTAACGACGATCGATCAGGATGGCGCCGATCCCGGCCCGCTTCACGTAGGCTTCGAACCTCTGGACCCGCTCGGGCGAGGCGTGCGCGAGCTCCTGGACCGAGGGCGGCAGATCGGTGCGCCTGGTGATCGACTGGTTGATGTAGCCACCCGCCAGCCGCAGGTAGAAGTCGGTATCAGCCTGCCAGAGCATGCCGGCGTTGCCGACGTCAGACACGACCACCACGGTCTCGCCGCGGGACAACTGGTTTCGATAGGTGCCGGCGGCGATGAACGCGGGCACGTCGCTGTGCGGCGCTACGTCAATGACGACGGCGTCCTGGTACAGCGCCCAGACGACCAGCAGCGCGAGCGGCACCCGCAGCCAGTACTTGCCCGATGTCTGGGCGAGCCAGAGGGCCGTCATGACAGCCAGCACCAGGAAGGCGAACAGCATCAGCCGCGACGGGTAGGCGTTCCGCACAAGGGGAATGTCCCATAGCCAGAACCAGGGAAACGTGAGTACCCGGCCGCCTCCGACGTAGAGCGCTGGCCCAAGCGCCGCCACGATCACAATGACCAGCATGCAGGTCAGGAACCGGACAAACCTCCTGGACCAGCCGGTCACCGCGAGTAGTAGCACAAGCATGAGCAGCGGGAGTCCTATGTAGCCAGCGGCGGACACCGGGATGGGTCCCGTTGCCAGCCGATGCAGCCAGGACACGCCGGTGGTGCTATCGGGCCGCGGCACCACAAGGCTGAGCAGGTCAAGATTGGTGTCCGCCTGCAGCTCGGGAGTCCTGGTCATCAACGCGTATGCCAGGTAGGGCAGCGCGAGCAGCAGGGCCACCCCGTAGGCATAGGCCAGGGACTTGCCCAGGCGCAGGACCTCGGCCCGGTGCGCTTCTCCGGCCACAACAATGCCAACGACCACGGCGACGACCAGGATGACCGTCAAGTCGGCGAAGGTCTCGAGGAACAGGTAGAACTGAACCGCCATGGTGATGCCGCCCACTATGGCGAATACGCGGGTGCTGATGGCGCGCTCGTGCCACAAGACCACCTGATAGGCCAGCAGCGGGACCAGCAAGCTGTAGGTCAGGTTGAGCTGCCCGGCCGCGACGTGGTTCATCTCATAGGCCGAGAATCCAAAGACGGCCCCGCCAACCAGGGCGGGCCAGAACTTGCGGGTCAGCCGACGGCACAAGACGAATGCGGCCCACGCCGAGATCGGCAATGCGAAGGCGCCCAGCAGGTTGAAAGCAACGATCGGCCCGGCAGCGAGCGTCAGCGGCGCAGCCAGCAGAGCGATCGGCGGAATCGCGGTCACCCAGGCCAGCGAGTGACCTCGGGGAGCCCAGATGTAGTGCGAGAAGAATGGGTTGAGCCCGTGGCCGATGGCGTACGGCCACCACTGCAGGCACCAGGTGTAGAAATTCGGGTCCATGCTCAGCTGGTCGAGATGCGCATCCCCGAGGTTGTGCAGCATGTGGTGGCCAACCGTCAGCAGCCAGGCCACGACGTAGAGCGCCAAGGCCGCGACCCCCTGCATCGCTGGCCGCAGGTACCAGGGTGACCGCGGTGCCGGCGGTACCGGCGGTGCATGGAAGGCCTCGGGGTGGGCTACCACCGCCGAGCCGGGCCCCCGCCCCTCGCCCGGTCGCCGCACCGGAGTTCTCATGACGGCGGCAAGGGCGGCACGCGCTGACCGCGGATCAGCGACTCCTCGCTAGCAGCGGGCCACAGCGCGTCGTCGGCGACGTGGCGGCCCCGGGCGAACCCGCGCGCCTCCCGCACCAGGTAGAGCGGGCGCGCTCTCGCCTCGTCGTAGATCCGAGCCACGTACTGTCCAACCATGCCAATCACAGTCAGCTGGACTCCGCTAAGGAAGGTGATCGTCACCAGCAACGAAGCATAGCCGGGCACATAAGAGCCAGCGCCCGCGAGCTTCAGCGCGATCAGGGTAATACCGTAGAGAACGCTACCTCCGGCGATGAGCAGGCCGATGGTCAGGGCGAATCGCAATGGCGCTGTGGAGAATCCGATAAAGCCGTCGAGCGCGAGCCGCACCATCCTTCGCAGCGGATACTTGCTGTGCCCGGCCTCGCGCGACGCCCGGGTGTACGGCACAGCAGTCTGCCGGAATCCAATCCAGGAGAACATTCCCCTGACATATCTGTTCCGCTCGCGCATCTGCAGGAAAGCGTCCAGTGCACGCCGGTCAACAAGACGAAAATCGCCCACATCCACCGGCTGGTCTATCTCCGCCAGCCGGCGCTGCAGCCCATAAAACGCGGTGGCCGTCTTGCGCTTGAAGGCCGTCTCACCCTCACGCTGTTCCCGGACCGCGTAGACGACCTCATAACCCTCGTGCCAGCGGGCAGCGAGCTGCGGAATGAGCTCCGGCGGATCCTGCAAGTCCGCATCCATGATGACGACGGCCTGGCCGGATGCCACGTCCATGCCCGCCGTGATGGCGATCTGGTGGCCAAAGTTCCGGGAGAGCTGCACGATCTTGAATCGCGAGTCTTGCCGGTTGGCCTCGATCATCAGCTGATAGCTGCCGTCCCGGCTGCCGTCGTCAACGAGGACGACCTCGGCAGGCCCATCCAGCTGGCCCATGACGGTCCGCAGCCGGTCCACCAGGGCGGGGAGCGACTCCTGCTCGTTGTAAATCGGGATCACGATGGAGTACGTGACGGAATCCACTGAGTCTCGCTCCCGATCCAACACCGAGCCCCCTGGCCACAATTCTGTGTATTCTACGCAAATTATCCGTGTCGGGTCATTTGTAGAGCTTACCGCCGCCCGGGCAGTCCCCGCAGGCCCGCCGACATGTGCAGCCAGGACTACCTGACGATACTGGCACAGTGCTCGCGGCTCATATCAATGCGTGCTGATGCGCTGACAGTACCCGGTCTCAGCCTTTGCACGCAGATTACCTTTAGCGCTGCTAAGCCGACCGCGTCAGCTCGCGGAAGGGCGCATGGTCGAACACACGCGGGTGGTCTGTGTTCTTGGCCGGGCTCACATTGACAACTGTCTCGATGCCGCCCAAAGTGGCCGTCGAGAAGCCCGTCAGCGTGAGCCGGACCGTCGGGAGAGCGATATGAAAACAAAGGCAGCGATACTGCGAGGCGTCGGTAAGGACTGGGAGCTCGCCGAGTTGGAACTCGACCCGCCTAAGGCGGGTGAAGTTCTGATTCGGTACGTCGCCTCGGGGCTGTGCCATTCCGACGACCACGTGCGGACCGGAGACATTCCGGTCCGGTATCCGATCGTCGGCGGCCACGAGGGCGCTGGGGTCGTCGAGCAGGTCGGCGACGGCGTAACCGGCATCAAGCCGGGTGATCACGTCGTCTGCTCGTTCCTGCCCGTGTGCGGCCGGTGCCGGTTCTGCTCGCGCGGTCAGTCCAACCTGTGCGACCTCGGTGCGCTGCTGGTGGACAACTGCCTGCCCGATGGCACATTCCGGATGCACGGCGGCGGGGAGGACTTCGGCCAGATGTGCCTTGTCGGCACTTTCTCGCAGTACGCGACCGTCTCAGTGCACTCGTGCATCAAGATCGATGACGACGTGCCGCTGGAGGTGGCCGCGCTCGTCGGCTGCGGCGTGCCGACCGGCTGGGGTACTGCGGTCAACTCGGGCGGGGTCCGTCCCGGCGACACCGTCGTGATCTACGGCATCGGCGGGGTCGGCATCAACGCTGTGCAGGGCGCCTCCTTCGCCGGCGCGCAGCACGTGATCGCCGTCGACCCGCTGCCCAACAAGCGCGAGGCGGCCGAGCAGCTCGGAGCCACCCACACTGCGGCCAGCGCCGAGGAAGCGCAGGAGCTGATAACCGAGCTCAGCCGCGGCGTCGGCGCGGACCACGCGCTCGTCACCGTCGGCGTCGTCACCGAGGACGTCATCGGGGCCGCGTTCAACGCCGTGCGCAAGCACGGAAGCGTCGTCGTGACCGGGCTCGCGGGACCAGACAAGATCAACATCAAGCTGCCCAGCTTCTTCCTCACCCTGTTCGAGAAGGAAATCAAGGGTGCGCTGTTCGGCGGCGGTAACCCGTTCGACGAAATCCCGCGCATGCTCGATCTCTACCGGGCCGGGCGGCTCAAGCTGGACGAGCTGGTGACCAGCACCTACCGCCTTGAGGACGTCAACCAGGGCTACCAGGACCTGCTGGACGGCAAGAACGTGCGGGGCATCCTGATCCACGAGCACTGAACCGGGCACCGGCGACGAAGGCGCCGCTGCGGCCTGCCAGGCAGCAGCGGCGCTTTCTCTCGGCTCGCTCGGGTCAGGCGTGTGCCTGCGCGTCCACGAGAGCACGCCGGACCAGCACCCGCGCAAGGTGCTCCCGGTAGGCCCGCGGGGCGGTCAGGTCCTCCGACGGGCTGGTTCCTTCCGCGGCGTGCGCAGCGGCCTCTTCCGGTGAGGCGCCGCTAGCCAGCGCGGCCTCAACACCTCCAGCTCGCACCGGGGTCTGGTCCATGTTCACCAGCGCGACACGGCCGTCCTGCACTGCCACGCCGACGATGGCCCAGTCAATGGCGCGCTTGGTGAACTTCTGGAACGCCCAGGCCGGTGTGCTTGGTTTGCCGATCCGAATCTCGGTCAGCAGTTCTGTCGGCTCCAGGGCCGTCTCGAACAGGCCACGGAAGAAATCCGCGGCCGCGATCTCGCGGCTGCCGGACGGCCCGCGGGCTACCAGCGTGGCGTCGAGGGCGAGCATGACGGCCGGCAGGTCTGCCGCCGGGTCGGCGTGGGCGAGCGAGCCACCGATTGTGCCGCAGTGCCGGACCTGCGGATCGCCGATCTGTCCAGCGGCGTGGGCTAGCAGCGGCAGGTCTCGGCCGAGCAGGTCCGACGAAGCCAGCTCACCGTGGGTCGTTGCCGCGCCGACTGCGATGTGGTCGCCGTCGTCCCTGATGTAGCTGAGTTCGGCGAGTCGGCCGATGTCCACCAGGGTTTCCGGCACGGCCAGACGCAGCTTCATGAGCGGGAGCAGGGAGTGGCCGCCGGCCAGGAACTTTGAGTCCTCGCTGTCGCGCGCCACCAGATCCACCGCCTCTTCGACGGACCAGGCTCGCTTGTAGGTAAACGGTGCCGGGATCACGGGGTCTGCCTTTCGCCAGCCGCTGCCAGGACGGCGCGGACGATGTTGTGATAACCGGTGCACCGGCAGAGGTTGCCTTCGAGCGCGGTTCGCACCTCGGCCTCAGCGGGATCCGGATTCTCCGCCAGCAGCGACACGGCGGCCATGACCATGCCGGGTGTGCAGAATCCGCACTGAAGACCGTGCTCCGCACGGAACGCTTGCTGCATCGGGTGCAGCTCGCCATCGCCGTCGGCCAGGCCCTCGAGCGTCACCACCCCGCGTCCGTCGGCCTGCGCCGCGAGCAACGTGCACGACTTGACCGACTGCCCGTCCAGCAACACGGTGCAGGCACCGCATGAGCTCGTGTCACAGCCGATGTTGGCCGCGGTCAGGCCGGCCACGTCGCGGAGAAAATGCACAAGCAGTGTGCGATCTGGCACCTCCGCGGCGACCTGGCTGCCGTTGACCGTCACGCTAACCTTCACTGGTTCTCCCCGGTTGCTGAGGTTGCGGATGCCTCGGTGATGGCGGCCCAGACCCTGGCCGGCGTAGCCGGCATGTCGATGTGTCTGATCCCGAGATGACTGACTGCGTCGATCACCGCGTTCTGTACGGCCGGCGTGGCGCCGATGGTGCCCGCCTCACCGATCCCCTTGGCGCCCAGCGGGTTGCTGGTGGCTGGTGTCTCGCTCGACAGCAGCTCGAAGCTGGGCAGCTCGGCGGCTGTGATGATGGCGTAGTCCACGAGCGTTCCGGTAACCGGGTTGCCGTCCGCGTCGTACACCATCTCTTCCAGCAGTGCCTGAGCCGCGCCCTGGGCGATGCCGCCGTGCCGCTGCCCCTCGGCGAGCAGCGGGTTCAGCACAGTCCCGGCGTCGTCGACGGTGACGTGACGTACCAGGCGGACCTTGCCGGTCTCGGTGTCTACCTCGACGACCGCCAGATGCGTGCCGAACGGGAAGGTCGGCTGACCCTCGGTGAAGTTGGCATCCGCGGCCAGGCCGTCGGGACCGGCGTGCGCCGCCACCTCGGCCCAGGTCCGGCTCGAAGCGGGGTCGCCGCGGACCTGCCAGACGCCGCGCTCGACGTCCAGCTCCAGGTCTGGCTCACTCGCCTCGAGCAGGTCGGCCGCCACCGCGCGCGCCTGATCCTTGACGTCAACGGCGGCCAGGTGCACCGCGGTGCCGCCGAGCTGGAGCGACCTGGACGCGTACGTGCCGGTGCCGAGCGGAATGAGATCGGTGTCCCCATGCACGACCGTTACCTTGTCGATCGGGATGCCCAGCTCGCCCTGGACCAGCATGGCCCACGCGGTGTGGTGGCCCTGGCCGTGTGCCGAGCTGCCGGTGTAGACCGTCGCGGTGCCGTCGTCGTGCACGACCAGCCTCGCCGTCTCGCCGCCCGCGGCGTCGGCGGCGGTGATCTCGACGTAGCTGGCCACGCCAAGGCCGAGCTGCACCGTGTCGCCGCGCTCGCGACGCCGGGCCTGCTCGGCCCGCAGCTCCGAGTATCCGGCAGCCTCGAGCACCTGGTCCAGCACCTTGACGTACTCACCCGTGTCATACACGGCGCCGCCGCCCGAGCTATACGGGAACTTGTCTGGCGGCACCAGGTTGATCCGTCGCACATCAGCCGGGTCCATGCCGATCGCCGCGGCGAACAGGTCGACGGCGCGCTCCACCGCCGCGGTCGCCTCGGGACGGCCGGCGCCGCGATAAGCGGCCACCGGCGTGGTGTTCGTCACCACGACCCGATTCGCCGTCTCCACGTGGGCGATGTCGTACGGTCCCGACGCCATCAGGCCGGTGAGGAACGGGAGGAAGCCGCTCATCCGCGGATAGGCGCCGGTGTCCTGGATCACCTCGTTCCGGTAAGCCAGGATCCGGCCGTCACGGTTCCCGCCGATCTTGATGTGCTGGCGCTGCGCCCGTCCGTGCGTCATCCCCACGAGGTTCTCGCTGCGCGTCTCCACCCAGCGCACCGCGCGCCCGGTGTGCCTGGCCGCCCAGGCGACCAGGAGCCCCTCCCGGTCAACGCCGATCTTGGCGCCGAACCCACCGCCCACGTCGGGCGCCACGACCCTGATCGAGGCCGGGTCCATCCCGAACGCGCCAGCGAGGATGAACCGGCCGATCTGCGCGTTCTGCGTGCTGGTCCACACCGTCAGCTTGCCGTCGACCCAGCTCGCGGCCGTAGCGCGGCCCTCCATCGAAACCGGCGCCAGCCGCTGGTTCACGATGGTGTGCTCCACCACGACGTCACAGCCATCAAACCCGGTGCCGTCGGCGGGCGCGCCCGCCGTCACTGCGACGTTCGTGCCGGCCGGCGGGAACAGCAGCGTCTCGCCACCCAGCGCGCCGTCGAGGTCAACCACCGCAGGGAGTGGCTCGTAGTCGACGCTGACCAGCTCGGCAGCGTCCTCACCCTGATAGTTGTCATCGGTGAGCACAATCGCGACCGGCTCGCCGACAAACCGCACCCGGTCAACGGCCAGCAGCGGCTCGGCCCAGTGGCCGCCCATCGGCAGCGGCGCGGCCTCGCTGCCGGGCGGCGGGTCGCCCTCCGGCGGCGGCGGTGGCGGCGGCAGGTCGTCCATGTCCGCCACAGTCAGCACCGCGACTACCCCCGGTGCCGCCCGCGCCGTCGTGACGTCGATGCCGGTGATCTGCGCGTGGGCGACGGGGCTTCGCACGAACGTGACCGTCGCCGCGCCGGTCAGCTCGGGCACTCGCAGGTCACCCACGTATGTGCCCCCGACGGTCAGCAGCAGCGGATCCTCCGTCCGCACGACCCGGGTGCCCATGATGCTCATCAGGCCTTACCTTTCTGCGGCCACGGCTCAGCCGCCGGTTCGCCTCGTCACGACCCTGAGGGTTCGCTCACAGTTCCAGCCGGCGCCGCAGGTCGGCTGCCGGTTACCTTTGCGCGGTGTCATGGAGACGTTGCCACGCACGTGATCGCGAGCGCAATGGCGCGGCTCACAAAATTCCACGTGACGAAAGCCGGGTATTGGTCCCGCTACGCGACGCGACGAGTCGGGCCAAACCGGGCTCGCCCGCCGCGCGCGCGAGCCCGGCGATCGCAGCTCAGGCGGAAGCTGGCAGCCAGCCCCAGGGGTGGGTGCCCCACCCTGGCGAGAACTCCTCGCCGGCCTTCAGCGTGTACACGGGCGCCAGGCCGTAGTGGCCGCTGAACTCCTGCCCGGTGGTGTCGGTGAAGACGAAGTCGCCCTCAGCAACGTCCAGGATCGTGATATCGGCGTCGCGGCCCACCGCCAGCGCGCCAACGGTGCCGGCCAGCCCCAGCGCGGACGCAGCGCTGGACGTCGTCGCCTTGACCACGTCGGCCAGCGTGTAGCCGACCGACATGAACTTGGCCATGCATTCCAGCAGGCTGTGGAACGTCTGCCCCATGGCGGTGAGGTCACTGCTGATGGTGTCCGGGTACAGCCCGATGTCCGCCTGCCGCCTGGCCACCTCGATGCCGAAGTTGCCGCGGCCGAGCGCTGAGTCGAGCACGACACCGTTGGCCCGCGCTTCGGCAACCTCCGGGTAGGGCTGGCCGGACGGGTCAAGCACGCGTCCCGCGTTCGGGGTGCACAGGTGCGTGAGGATGTCGGCGGGCTCGAACGTCTTGAGCAGGAACCGGGTGAGCTCGCCTCGTCGGGCCGCGGCTGCCGTGTCCTTGGCGGTGAAGTCCCCGATGTGCACCATCAACGGGACCCCGAGGTCCTTGGCCGCCGCCTTGGCCTTGGTGATGATGTCCTCCCCGATCTCGCCGAAGACCGGTCCGACGATGCGCAGCTTGACCCCGGCGATCAGACCAGCGTTGTGCTCGGCGGCCTTCACCAGGGCGTCCCGGTTGATGTCGTCCAGCGAGTTCACGTCTGCCGGGCCGGGCATGGTGTGCGCGTAGCTGCCGACATTGACCATGGTGATCACCCGGGTCTTGGCGTTCGGCAGGATGTAGGCAGGGAACACGCCGAGGTTGGCGACGCCGACCGAGCCGCAGTCGGACACCGTGGTCACGCCCGAATGCACGCCGATCGCGTCCGGGTCGCAGCTGCCCATGCCGACACCCTCGGTGATCGCGCCATTCGCGACGTGGGTGTGCATGTCGATCAGGCCCGGCACGACGTGCCGGCCCTGCCCGCGCACCTCGAGCACCCTGGCCGCTTCCGCCGCCGGGATGTCCGCGGCAATCTGGCTGATCTTGCCGCCGGTGATGGCGATGTCGAGCGTGCCGTCGAGGCCCTGGCCGGGGTCCAGGACGTGGCCGCCCTTGATCAGCAGGTCGTAGGTCACCTCAGTCACCCCTTGACTCACTTGCTCCAGAGTTGCTTGCTGGCTAGTTCGCAGCCCGCGGCCATAGCCTTCAGCTTGGCCCAGACGATCTCCTCGTGACCAACCCGCGATCCGATGCCGCAGTCGGTGCCGGCCTGCACATTCTCCCGGCCGACGACACTGGCGTAGTTGACCAGCCGCTCCGCAACCAGGCCCGGCGCCTCCACCAGATCAGTCGCGTGCGAGATAACGCCGGGCACCAGGATCTTGCCCTCCGGCAGCTTCACATCGCCCCAGACCCTCCACTCATGCGCGTGCCGGACATTGCCGGCCTCCACCGAGTAGGCCTGCGCGTTGATCTTCAACAGCAGATCCGCGATGTCCTTGAGATCGATGTCGGACACGTGCGGCCGGTGCCCCGACCCCCAGCACACATGGAACCGGATCTGATCCTCGGGCAGCCCGGCCAGCGCGTGATTGATGACCTCCACGCACGACTCCAGGTAGCCCCGGTACTGCCCGACCGTCCAGTCCGGGAAGAACTGCCAGGACGTCGCGAACTCCGGCTCGTCGATCTGCACGATGAACCCGGCGTCGGTGACCGCCTGGTACTCCTCGTGCACCACCTCAGCGACCGCCATCATGTACTCCTCCTCCGAGGAGTAGTACTC
>JASHOE010000358.1 GCA_030041275.1 Streptosporangiaceae bacterium | reverse complement strand
TGCCGCTCCTCGAGCGCGGCGAATTCCTCGAGCGCGAGCGGGTTTACGCGGCCGAGCCCGGAGCTGCCGGAAGACAGCAACTGGCCGAGGAGGCGGTAGCGGCGCGGAGCGCGGAGATGGAAGCGAGGCTCGAGGTCCGCACCGTTGAGGAGCGACTACGGGCAAGCTCCGGCCGCGCCGACGCACTCGCCGCCGCGGCCGCCGCTGAACGGCAGGCGGTGACCAGGGCAGCGGCCAGGGCCGAGCGGCGGGCGGCGGGTGCGCTGGTCGCCGGCGCTGTGGTCATGGGCGCGGAGATCGCGCTCGCGCGGATCGAGCAATCGGCCGCGGCCGCGGACTCGGCGCGACAGGAAGCCGAGGACGCCCATCAGCGTCGGGACAGCGACCTCAAGGTCGCCCGGACCCGGATCAGGGAGGCGTCAGACGAGCTCGAGCGCGTCATGGACAGCGCGCACGGGGCTCAGGTCGCCCGCGCCACCCGGCAGCTACAGCTCGACCAGATCGCCGAGCGGGCGCTGACGGAGTTCGCGGTCGAGGCGGACACGCTCACCGCCGACTACGGTCCGCACGTGCCCGTCAGCGTCGCCGGCGCCGAGGCGCCGGTGCCCTACGACCGGGACGCGACGCTGCGGCGGGCGCAGCAGGCACAGCGCCAGCTCGACCAGCTCGGCAAGGTGAACCCGCTGGCGCTCGAGGAGTTCTCCGCGCTCGAGGAGCGGCACGCGTTCCTGGTATCCCAGCTCGAGGATCTCAAGAAGACCCGGCGCGACCTGCTGACCGTGATCAGGGAAGTGGACGAGCGGGTGCAGGAGGTATTCACCGCTGCGTACGCCGACACGGCGCGCGAGTTCGCGGCGATCATCGCCCGGCTGTTCCCCGGCGGCGAGGGCCGCCTCGTCCTGACCGATCCCGACGACATGCTGGCGACCGGTATCGACGTGGAGGCCAGGCCGCCAGGCAAGAAGGTCAAGCGGCTGTCGCTGCTGTCCGGCGGCGAGCGCGCGCTCACGGCTATCGCGTTCCTGATCGCCATCTTCAAAGCCAGGCCGTCGCCGTTCTATGTCCTCGACGAGGTGGAGGCGGCGCTCGACGACACCAATCTGCAGCGGCTGCTGGAGATCCTGGCCGAGCTACGCGAGATGTCGCAGCTGATCGTCGTGACCCACCAGAAGCGCACCATGGAGGTCGCCGACACGCTCTACGGGGTCACCATGCGCGGCGACGGCGTCTCGACCGTGATCAGCCAGCGGCTGCGGGAGCGCGAGACCGTCTAGTCGCCTTGCCGTAGTACTCAACACTGTCTGTCACACTAGTTGCGCCATGGTTACCGATCTCATTTACGCCCTCGTCGGCGTCGTCGTCGCGGGCGGTGGCACCGCTGCCCTCGTTCCGCTGATCCGTTCGCGCCGTCGGGGAGAGCAGCCGCCAGCTGGCCGCGGTGGGACCACGACGCTGGAGCGCGACGAGGCGCGGTCCGCCACCGTCGCACCCCCCGAGGAGGCGACCGCTTCGCCGGGCGTCATCGCGGCACCGGAGTTCGAGGCGCCGCCGAGCGTCATCGAGAAGCCGCCGCCGTCAGCCGGCCGGCTGACCCGACTGCGCAGCCGGCTCGCCAGGTCGCACTCGGCCATCGGGTCGGTCCTGCTGAACCTGATCTCCAGCGGCAAGCTCGACGATCAGGCTTTCCAGGACATGGAAGACACGCTCATCAGCGCTGACATGGGCGTCGGCCCAGCCCGCGAGGTGGTCGAGCAGCTGCGGACCGAGGTGAAGGTCGTCGGCACCGACGACCCGGAGCAGGTCAGGGAGCTGCTGCGAGCCGACCTGCTCGGCGTGCTCGGACCCGATCTCGATCGCTCGCTGCACCTGGCCAGGCACGGGGACCGGCCGTCGGTGGTGCTCGTGGTCGGGGTGAACGGCACCGGGAAGACCACCACCTGCGGCAAGCTCGCCCGGGTTCTCATCGGCGACGGCAAGACCGTTGTGCTTGGTGCCGCGGACACCTTCCGGGCCGCCGCGGCAGATCAGCTGCAGACGTGGGGCGAGCGTGTCGGTGCCCAGGTGGTGCGGTCGGACCGGGAGGGCGCCGACCCGGCGAGCGTCGCCTTCGAGGCGGTGAACGTTGGCATCCAGGAGGGTGTCGACAGCGTCATCGTGGATACCGCCGGGCGCCTGCACACAAAGGTCGGGCTCATGGATGAGCTCGGCAAGATCAAGCGGGTCATCGAAAAGCACGGCAGCGTCGACGAGGTGCTGCTCGTGCTTGACGCCACGACCGGCCAGAACGGCCTGCGCCAGGCCCGGGTGTTCGCGGAGGTCGTCGACATCACCGGGATCATCCTCACCAAGCTGGATGGCACCGCCAAAGGCGGCATCGTCATCCAGGTTCAGCGCGAGCTGGGCGTCCCCGTCAAGCTCGTCGGACTCGGCGAAGGGCCCGACGACCTGGCGTTCTTCGATCCCGAGGTGTTCGTGGACGCGATCCTGGCGGGCTAGCGGTACCGCGACCCGGCGGGCGGCGGTGCCCCGGACGACTCCGTTCCCGGATAACCTGGAGTACCTAGACGCCAGCTTGCAGCAAGGATCTCCAGGTGTTCGAAACCCTTTCCGACCGGCTTAATCAGGTCTTTTCCTCGCTGCGCGGACGCGGTCGACTGTCGCAGGCCGATATCGACGCCACCTGCCGCGAAATCCGCATCGCGCTGCTCGAGGCGGACGTTGCGCTCCCGGTGGTCAGGGAGTTCATCAACACCGTCCGCGAACGGGCCAGCGGGAGCGAAGTATCCGAGGCGCTGAACCCGGCGCAGCAGGTCATCAAGATCGTCAACGAGGAGCTCATCGAGATCCTCGGCGGCGAGGCGCGCCGCATCCGGTTTGCCAAGACGCCGCCGACGGTGATCATGCTTGCTGGCCTGCAGGGCGGCGGCAAGACGACGCTGGCAGCCAAGCTCGCGCTGTGGCTGAAGTCGCAGGGCAACACGCCGCTGCTCGTCGCCGCCGACCTGCAACGACCGAATGCTGTCGAGCAGCTGCAGGTGCTCGGCGACCGGGCCGGCGTCACGGTGTTCGCGCCGTTCCCTGGCAGCGGCGTCGGGGACCCGGTTGCCGCGGCCAACATGGGCATCGCGGAAGCGCAGCGCAAGCTCTACAACGTCGTCATCATCGACACGGCTGGCCGCCTCGGCGTCGACGAGGAGATGATGCAGCAGGCGCGCGACATCAGGGACGCCGTCGACCCGGACGAGATTCTGTTCGTGGTCGACGCCATGATCGGTCAGGACGCCGTGGTCACCGCGCAGGCGTTCCTCGACGGCGTCGGCTATGACGGCGTCGTGCTGACCAAGCTCGACGGCGACGCTCGCGGCGGCGCGGCGCTGTCCATCAGGCAGCTCACTGGCAAGCCGGTGATGTTCGTGTCCACCGGCGAGAAGCTCGAGGACTTCGACGTCTTCCACCCTGATCGGATGGCGTCCCGCATCCTCGACCTGGGCGACGTGCTCACCCTCATCGAGCAGGCGGAGCGGACGTTCGACCAGGAGCAAGCCGCCTCGATGGCGGACAAGCTCGCGTCCGGCCAGGGCTTCACGCTCGAGGACTTCGTCGAGCAGCTGGCGATGGTCCGCAAGCTCGGGCCGATCGGCAACCTGCTCGGCATGCTGCCAGGCGCCGCCCAGAATCGGGAGCTGCTGAGCCAGGTCAACGACAAGGACCTGGACCGGGCTGCGGCCATCATCAACTCGATGACCAGGGACGAGCGGCTCAACCCGAAGATCATCAACGGTTCCCGGCGAGCCCGGATCGCGGCTGGCTCCGGGGTGACGGTCGGCGAGGTCAACCAGCTCATCGTGCGGTTCCTCGAGAGCCAGAAGATGATGCGCCAGATGATGGGCAGCATGCCCGGTATGGGCGGGATGCGGCGTGTCAGCAAGTCACGCGGCAAGAAGAAGCGCGGCAAGGGCGGCGGCCGGCCTGCCGGGGCTGC
>JASHOE010000357.1 GCA_030041275.1 Streptosporangiaceae bacterium | reverse complement strand
TTCCAATTGTAACGTCCCTGGTTAAAGTCGTTAACCGCTTGCTGGGTTGCCGGTGTCGCATTGGGATAGAGCGTCGGGTCAGCTGTGCGCGAGGCAGCGTCCTGCAGCGCACCGCGGATCTGCACCGCATAGCTTTTCTCGGCGCGGCTGCCGTTCCTAATGAGGCTATCGAGGTCGCCGTTACGGGCGATGAGGTTGTGCAGTTCGTCGCCCGGCAGCTTTCCGTCGTAATTCGCCATGATATTCTGGATGCGGTCGACCATCGTGTTGATTGGCTTGACCTGGCCGAGGCTCGCTTGCGAATCGATGTTGGCGAGCGTCGTCAGCAGCTTCGGGTCGCGGTTGGCATCGACCGTGATGTTCTTGACCTGATCCATCAGCTGCCCGGCATTGGTGCGGGCCGCGTTCAGCGTGTCGAGGTCGAGGACCGGCGATTCGGGTACGCCCATATTGCGCGTCAGGACGCGGTTGATCACCCCACGATACTGAGCCTCTTTCGCCGCAGCGCCACTGCCCGGCAGGTATTGGCTGACGTCCTCAAGGTTCTTAGCAAAGCCGCCGCGCTGGGCGCCGGTCGACAAATCAAAACCAAGATTACGTGCGTCCTGCAGCGCCTGGCTGGTGGCGCCTCCCGCGAATTGCCCCGCCACGCTACCGAGCAAGCCGCCCACCGCCAGCCCCCCTGCAGCGCCTTCCTCGCCTGCAGTGCGCCAATCCTGGCCGGGCGTCGTCAGGATGTTCTGCGCCGCTGGCGTGCCGGCGAGGTTCGCTACCTCGGCTGCTCCTCGCACGGCAGGCACTGCAGCGCCGAGCCCTCGCAGCCCCCAGCCAAGCGCGGCGAGCGGATATGTCGCCAGCAGGTCCCCGGCGATCTCGCCGCCAGCAGCAGGCAAGCTGTTGCCATACTGCGTGCGATAGGCCTGAGTCTCGTTTGCGAGCCGTTGCCCGGTCGCCGCCACTTGCTCCGGTGTTTGCGGGACAAGCGCGTTTCCAACGATCGGAAGATTGGATAACGCCTTGGCTACCGGACTGGCTGCCGCCGCACGGTCGAGCGCGCCCCACGTATTTGGGTAAGCCTGATCGGCCGCCTGCTCCCATTCGTTGAAACGCTGCGCGACGTTGCGCGGCCCCTGCAAGATCCCAGCGCCGATATTCTGCAGGAGCGGCTGTCCGAGCAGGTAGTTCATCGGGGCGCCCTGGGTCGGGTCGTACATGGCCCTGACCGGTGCGGCGACGTTGCTCTCCCACCAGCTCGCCTGCGGCGCCGCAGGCGGCGCGGTAGCCGAGGGGATGGTGACGTCGGAGGTGGGAGCAGGAGCAGGAACAGGAGCTGGCTGTTGCCCCTCGGGCGAGCCCGCGGCGCCACCGGTCGCAGCCGCTGGCGCGGGAGGCGCCCCAAATAACTGCCTCGTAAAGTCTGACGGCGGCGAACTCGGTGCCGGTGCCGGCTGCGCTGCCGGTGGTGTCTGCTTGGCCGGTACTGGCTCAGGGCCGAAAAGCTGGGTCGCAAAGTCACCCGGCGGCTGGTTGCTGCCGTACTCGCTCGCCTGCATCGTATGCTGCGCCCGGCTGCCGGGAGCGTTAGAGCGTCCCAGCGTATCGGGCGTGCCTGGGGGCGGCACAAAGCTCGCGCCACCCTGCTGCGCGCCTCCGGTACCGGGAAGCGCGCGAGCGGTGATCTTGATGCCGCCCTCGTCCCCAGATGTCGGCGGCTGCCTCGAGGCGGTGTCGGCGGCGGCGTCCTTGGGGGCGTTCGCGGCCTGCAGTTGGTTGTAGCGGCTGATGACACTGTTGGCATATCCGGCCTTGCCGCTCGGGTCGCCGCCATAGGCCGATAGCGCGGCATGAAGATCGCCGCCGTAGTACTGCAACAGGTCGTCCATGTAGTGCGCGGCGCCAAGGATACTCGAGGCGTCGTTGTTAACATCGACGCCGTACCTCGCCGCGGTCTGCGGCAGGAACTGCATAAACCCGCGGGCGCCGGCCGAGGACGGCCCCTCGTTGGCGCCCTGTCCCGACTCCTGGGTGCCGATCGACTGCAAGAGCAGCGGGTCGATGTTGAACTGCGTTCCCGCGGCCTGATAGAGCGGGATGACGTCCTTGGCCATCAGGGACCCACCACGGCATAGGAGCCGTCATCGTTTTGCTTTACCCACCCCTGGTCCTTGGCGAACTGCACGTTTTTGAGGAACTGCGCCTGCTGCCCCTGGGGGATCTTGTTGGCAAATCGCTGGATCTGGTCGGCACGATTGCCCTCGGTGTCGGCGAGCCAGAAGACGCGAGGGTCGAACCGGCCGCCGGTTTTCGGGTCGGTCGCGTTCCAGTTGTTGGCTAGCCATTCGTTATGCCGTCCGTCCGTCCAGCCGTTCTGCTTCGCCTGTTGCCAGGCTGCCGCGGTGCGGTTGATGGCGTCCTGGTTGCCGAGCAGCGTCGCCGATATCCCGAGCACGCCCTCCTTTGACTGCGCCATGCCGGGGGTGATCGCCTCGGCAAGACCCTGGCGCGCGTCCGAAGGGTTGCCGATCGTGGCGAGCTGCCGCGAGGCGATGAGGTTGGCGTCCTTGGCGAACTCGTCATAGGAGGCCTGCGCCATCTTTTGCTGGTCGGGCGTCGTCCCGGTCGCGTTGATCCCGACCCGGTCGAGCACCTGGCGCCAGGTGCTGCCAGCCTGGGCGCCGAGGCCGGGGTTCCAGCCCGGCTGATTGACCTGGGACCGCATGTCGTTGATAAGCCCAGTGACGTTGGGCGTATCCTTGGCGGCGGTGACGAGCGCCGTGGCCGCCTTCTGCGATGGTTCCTGAACGTTCGGGATGTAACCCGCCTGCGGCGTCAGACCGACGCCACCGCCTTCCGCCCCTTGCGCCGGCGGCGGCTGCAAATAGAGAGGCCCGGAGGGTGTTGGCGCAGGAGCAGGAGCCGCGCCTGGAGCGGGCGCTAGCGCGCCGGGAGAAGGCGCTGGAGGCGGGGAAGGGGCTGGCGTACTACGGTAGCGACCCGGCGGAACGTTCCCACCCCCAGGCGCGCCCCCGGGGGGCTGCATGGTGACCTTGTCGCCCGGGTTCATCTGCGCGTACTGCTGCGGGTAATAGACCTTGAGGAGCTCCGGGTTCTGTGTGACCGCGTTGGCGATGTTGTAGGGCACGTTGGGGATCGTCTGGGTGCCGACCGTCAGCGTGACGCCCTCGACGCCCGGTGTGATCGGAACCGGCCCGCTCGCCGGGCGGGCACCGAGCGGCGACAACTGCGTCGGCTGATAGGCCGGACCGACGTTGGGAAGCGCGACATTGCCGCTCAATTGTCGGAACGCCTCGCCGTTGCCCATGTTGGCGCCGAGCACGAACCCATAAGCCTGCATCGGGTTCATCCCCTTTAGCTGCCCCGACCAGTCGGCGTATTGCTGGTCGGTGACCAACTTCATGGCGTGCGCCTGGTCGAGTTGCCCCTGCACCTGGGCCGGATCGATCGAGTTGCTGTCGGCGCCTGCCCGCAGCAGCGGGTACATCATCTGCCCGAGCGCGCCCAACTGGCTGAGTTTTGCGTTAACGTCAGCCGTCGTCGCCTGCGCCTGCGCGCCAAATCCCGCGCCCGCCGAACGCATCGTGTCGCCAAATTTCCAGGCGCCCGCGCCCTGGCTTGCCAGCGCGTTGAACTTGCCCTGATCGAACGCGCCGGTGACCGGGTCGACGCTCGCCCGGTAAGCATTCGCCACCGCCTGGTTTGCCTGGAACTGCCGCGCTGCATCGAGCGCCTGCGCGTCCTGCCCCAATGTCGTCAGCGGGTTCGGCGGGTTGGCGAGCTTGTTGATCAGCGCGCCGTAGCCGGGATCCGGGGTGAAGGAAGGAGCGCCCATCGCTTACCACGCAATCTGGGTCGTCGGCGTCAGCCAGCTCGACCCGTAAGAACCGCCCGCCGGCACTGTCGAGTAGGTCGATTGTGGCGATGCGGTGGAGATCGTCGAGGCGTTGTTGTTGCCGAGCAGCGCATTCGCCACCAGCGCGTTGCTGACGCTCGAGCCGAGTCCCGAAACGCCGCCGGCCGTCGCATTGGCCGACGCTTCCTGCGCCGCGGCGACGCTGTTCGCCCCGGCCTGCGTTGTGTTGGCGACGTTGGCGCCGGTCTGCACCGCCTGGCCGCCCAAGGTGCCCGCTGCCGTCGCCCCGGTATTCACCAGGCCCGCCAGCATGTTGTAGCGGTTGTTCTGGTTTGTCCAGTAATTGCTGAGGTAATTGTTGTAGTAGGTATTCGCGAGTCCTTCCGCGTAGGAGATATTCCCTTTAGCCTGCACGCCTGAATAGTTGCCGCTGCCCGGCACCGCCGCGAGCCCTTGCGCGCTTGCGGCGTTGTTCACCGCGTTCTCACCCTGCTGCAGCGTGAAGGAATAGCCTGGCAGTTGCGTCACGTCGGTGAGGCTCGGCTGGGCGTCGAGTTGCCCAGCGGTGCCGTAAGTCGGCGTCCCGCCTAATCCCAGTTCCGCCGCCAGTTCGGTTTCGGCCGTCGTCCCGGTTGCCGCGTAAGGCTGCTCGAGCCCGTAGGCCTGCTGGAAATCGGCCTGCTCGGCGGCGGTCGCGGCCTGCGTCGCATTGGCCTCGGTCTGCGCCGCAGCTTGGGCGCCCGAGCTGGCGATCGAGCCGCCGACGATCGAGGAGATCCCCGAGACGCCCGCACCAACACCAATGGCAACCGCAACCATCAGCCTGCGTCCAGCATCCGGGAGTACCAGGTCTCGATCGGGGTGTAACCGAGGCGCTCGAAAAGGCGTCCAACGTCCTTGTGCAATTTACTCCCGACATAGACGCGCTGCACGCCCCGGCGCTTCAGCTCCTTCTCGACCGCGCGGAAGAGGCGGATGCCAGGCATCGCCTGGTTGCGCACCTCGGGCGCCAGCCAGAAAAGATCCATCCGCGCCTCGAAGCAGGTCGAGTAGTGGAGGCCGGGCGACAGGATCATGCACGAGTAGCCGACGAGCTTGCCGTTCCGGCGAGCGGTGACGATCGAGAGCGCGCCCTCACCCTCGAGTTGCCTGTAGCGCGACCAGTTGGGAAGGAGCGGCACCTTGTCCCGGTTGAGCGCCAAGTCCTCCCAGTGCCGGTGGACGAGCGGCTGCACCTCATGGAAGATGCCGCCCTCGGCCATCAGGCTCTCGACCTGGAAAGAGAGGTGCTCCATCCCCTCACCCCGTCTGCATGTCGATAAGCAGGTGAACGCGCTCCTCGGCGCTGTTGTTCTCGGCGCTATGCACCGCCTGGTGCTGGAACCACCACACTTCGCCGCTGCGCGTCTGGATCGTCTCGTCGCCACAGTGGAAGAGGCAACCGGGCGCGGCCTGAACCACCGCGTGGAACCTCAGCCCGTCATCCCGTGCCGCATAGCTGCCGTAATTGTCGGCGTGCGGCTTGATCACGCCGCCCATCGGCAGCCGGGCGATGATGACGCGTCCCAACTGGATCGCCTTGAAGCGCCGCATCAGATTGAAGATCACCTCGTGTGCCTCGGGCAGCTCGTGCCAGGCGTCGTACTGCACCAGCATCGTGTCATTGACGAGAGCATTGGGGTCAGTGACGCCCTCGTGCATCTCGGGCAGGCTGTAACGCAGCAGAATGTCGCTCATGCCGCGGAAGGGCGTGCCCTCGAAGGTCGTGCGGTAGCGGTGCTGGTCCCACAGGTTGGGGCGCCGCTGCAACGCCATCATCAGCGGCAACGGGTCCCAAGTGCCGACATTGAGAAAGTTCTTCATGGGATCCCCGCATTGGTGAGCCGCTGCTGCAACGTCGTCACCGCATTCTGCAGGTCGTTGATCTGCGCAAAGAGGCCATAAAGAAAGCGGAAGCTCACGCCCGTCAGGTTGCCTTCGCTGTCGACGAACGGGTTGGTGGGCGAGATCATGCCCTGCGACGCATAGCGTCCCTCGCCGATCGCGATCCGGGGCACCGTGCGGGTGACCGGAGGCGGGCTAGCCATCGCTCGAGTCCCCCTGCATCACGACGTTGCCGTTGTTGTCCATGAGCCGCCAATAGTCGGCGTCGGGCGGCATCGGCGGCGCGATGCCCTGCGCCAGCTTGCGCACCATCGCTTCCGCTGCCGGGCCGCGCTCGATGCGCTCGCCATCGGCGACGAGCTCACAGCGCGGCGGCATAGTGCCCTTGTAGAACGACAGCACCGCGAGCGAACCGGCATGGCGCACGATCTCCAACTCCATGCGCCGCTCGAGCGATGTCGCGCGCTGGATCACAACGCACCTCGTGCGTTGCGGTCATGCAGCGGCGAGCGTTGCTCGACGCTACTCACGTCGTCATCTCCGTCACCGTGACGTAGGAGCGCGCCGAGGCACGCTGGCCGATCTGGACGAGCGCCCCGGTCGGGCCGGGAAGTTGCCGGGCCGAAAGCGTGATCTGCACGCTGTTGCCCGGCGAGGCGATCGTCTGGGCAAAGACGACCGGCGCCTTCAAATAGGATTGGCTGCCGGCGGTGCCGGCCAGGTAGACCGCAATATGCTCCTCAACGCCCGCGGCAAAGGAGCAGGTATAAGCGAGGTCGTAGAACGCCCCCGGCGTCCCTCCCTCAAAGTCGAGATAGGCAACGACGAGGATGGTCGCGGGGCCGCTGCGGGTCAGCGGAAAGGCCTGGTCGAAGAAGATCTGGGCCGCGCTCGAGAGCGTGATCTCGTTGGGGATATAGGCGCGGTTGGCGAGCGGCGGCGGCGCCGAGGGAAGGGCGGCGATCGCCGCATTGAGGCTGCGCAGGTTAACCGCGTCAGCCGGGCCGGCCGGATCAGCCAGATTGTTGATCGGCTGGGTCGCCATGTTGAGCGGCACGGTCATCATCAACGACTGCGGCGTGCCGAGCCACTGCGCGTAGACCTGGCCACCGACCGTTAAAACGACGGTCGTCCCGACCCGGTAGAACCCGGTCGCGTTGTCGCCCAGAGCCAACTGCGCGTTGGTTACGCTGCCGCCGCCCTGCATGATCAGCGACCCGCTCATCTGGCCGCCAGTGCGCTGCACATAACGCGCATCGCCTGAGTTCTCAGTGACAATCGCCGAGCGCGAAGTCTCAACGCCGCTGGCATCCTCGATGGTGATCGGCGCGTTGCCGGTCGGCCGGCGCAGGCGCAAGGCAGGCGTCGTGTCCTGGTAGATGATCGCGCCGGCTTGCAACTGGTTAAAGATGATGCCGTTGCCGTTGTTCTGGAAAATGAGGTTGCCGGTCATCTGGTTGAGACCGGTGAGGCGCAGGTAGAGGGTGTTTGCCGTGGCCTCGTCGAGACCGCCGCCCTGGCCCGGCGGGTAGTCGAGGGTCGCGACTACATGGCCCGAGATGTTGGTGAAGGTCGCCGCCGTGTCGCTGCCGGTAACTCCAGTGAATGCGGCCTGCTGGATCTGCGCCAGGCCGTTCTCAAATTCGGGGTCGCTGGGATCGACCGCGTTGATGCTCGGGCTGACGTGGAACGGCGCTGCGTAGGTCTTGCGCACGATATCGGCGCCGTCCGAATAGACCAGCTGCAGCTGCCCGATACCCGGCACCGCAATGTCGTTGGTGAGGGGAAATTCGCCGTTGACCACCAGCCGGTGGTTAGTGCCCTTGGTATTCTTCACCTCAGCGCGGCAGACATAGCCGTCGAGCGAGACCGGCTGTTTGACAATTTTGAAGGTCGCCGAATTGTGCTCGTCGGCGCGGGCGATCTGTGCCGGCTCGATCACCAGACGCATGTCATCGGTGACGCTGAGGTCAATGGTCTGGATAACATCCAGGGCCGTCGGCGAGGGCATCGGGCTCGCCATCTCAGGTTCCCTGCGGAATAACGTCGATGTAAGCGCCGTTCAAGGCGCACTCGCCCTCGCCGCTCCACGTCAGCCGGTAGACGCGGTCGCGGGCGTAGCCGAGCCGCCGCCATTGATATTGCCCGTTGGTCTGGTTGTCGGTGGTCTGCGGCACCGGCGTACCAAAGCTCTGCCCGGCGTCATCCGACCAATCGAGGTCGATGGTGTCGGGGGTCATCGCCGCCCCGGTCATCGAGCAGGAAAAGCGCGCGTGGTGGATGCGCTGACCGTCCTGCTGATTGTGCATCCACGAGCGCTGGCGGATGATCGGCGTCCCGGCATCGGTGTAGGTGGCGCGCTCGATGTTGAAGATGCGCGGGCCCGTCCGGTCGCCCGCCAGGTTCTGGTTATTGGCGGCTGTCACAAACGCCGTCGATCCCCATCCCGCCATGCAGTAGGGCAGCCATGGGGTCGAGGTGTCGCCATAGGTACGCTGATGCCATTGTTGGGTCGAGGCGTCGTAGGCCCACCAGGCGTTGCCGCTGGGGAAATACCAGCCGATCGTTTCGTGGCCGCCAAGTTGGTAGGCCATGCCGACGCAGTCGGCGGTCGTCGGCATCTTGTTCCACGCGTCCTCGACGGCAAAGGTCGAGACGCGCCGGGCGGCATAGCCTTCGCCGCGCATCATCATGTTGCGGCCCCAACGGTCCTGCGACATCCAGTAGATCGCGTTGTCGGCGATGATCACCGACCAGGCCGAGGAGCAGCCCTGCTGGAGGACGCTGTTGGGCATGCGGGCGAAAGGAAACGCCGTGCCGCCGGCGTTGAACCAGATTTCCGCCGTCGTGTTGCCGAGGACCCAGATGTTGTCGTGGAGACAGGCGCAGCAGACGAGAAGGTCGTTCCAGCCCTCCTTGGCCGCGGCATAGGTCGAATCAAAGGGCGTCACCACACCCGAGGTCGTCGTGTAGAAAGTGCCGGTGCCGAGCATGTTGAAGACGAGGAAGGTGTCGATGTAGTCGACACGGGTCGAGCCGAAGAACGCGGGATCGCTGATCTGGGTGAGACCGCCCGGCGCGCCCGGCAGGTTGACCGTCCAGCCGTTGCCGCTGCTGTCGACGATGACGAGCTGGGCGCCGTTGTCGCACATGCTGACCGGCACGTTGGTGTTGGTCGGCAGCGTGCCGAGCAGGTAGTAGCTGGAAGCGGTATTGCCAGCGCCGAGGTAGCGGATGACGCTCTGCCCGATGACGGCAAAGCACGACCCGTCGCTGGCGAAATAGAGGCCGCGCACATAACCGGAGAGGAGCCCGGTGAAATCCGAGAGCACATCAAGTCCCGGCGCCGGATAGTGGGTCACCGGGAACGGCGCGTCGGGGGTGTTCTGCTCGCCGTAAAGATTGATGCACACCTGCGCGTTGGCGATCGGCGAGCGCGCCTCGTATGCCCCTTGATGCAGCGGCAGCTTCATGGCACGCTTACCTCTGGTAGACGCGCCTCGATACCGCGGATGCGCTCCAAGAGGTGCCCGACATAGGCCATCGGGGCGAACTCGAGCCGATTGGCAACGCGGTCGCGGCCGAGCGCCAAGTCGCGCAGGATGGAGATTTCATGACGCAGCGCGATAATCTGGGCCAGCAGCATGTGTTCTTTGAGAGCGAGCCGTTCATGATCGCCCGCGAGGGCGGCGAAACTCTCTTTGTCGGCCATCTCCGGTTGCTGTTCGATCCTAAGCAGACGGCGGTGCAGATCGTCATGGTCGCTGCCGAGGGCGACGTGCATCTCGTCCAGCCGCGCGACGGCATGATCAAATTTTTCTCGCGCCTCGTTGACCATGACGACGAGGGCGCCGAGGTGCGATAGCGGCGCCCACTCGCGCTCATTCCTTTGCCGCGCGTGCATGGTAGTAAGCGCCTCAAGCGCCTCGATGCGGCGTTGCTGTGCCGCGAGCCGCATCTCCAGCGCGACATTCGCCGGGTCCGGCTGCAGCGCCTGCGCCATTGCCGCCTCGACCCGGTCGGCGAGCGCGGCGAAGTTGGCGTTCAGATCGATCGCGCGGAGTTGATCGCCCTTGTCCCAGGCTTTGAGCGCATGGCCGTTGAGATGAGCCATATCATCAGCCCAGGCTGGTGACCGGTACACCCGCAGCAACTTCCGGGTAAAACCCGCCCATGGGGTTTTTCAATCTCGTCCCCGGCCGCAGCGACTGCGGCATCATCAGCGGCTGCAGCGCGAAGTTGGTCTGGCGCAAAGTATTGAGACTGGCGCGCGCCGCCGCTGCCACCGCCTGGTCGGGCGGCAGCTTGTAATTGGTGATGAGGCGCAGCGCGAGGTTGTAGATGAGCGCCTCGACGCTCTCCACCGGGAGATAGTCGTCGGTGTCGACGGCAAGCCCTTCTTCGCCCGTCAGATCGATGTCCTGCTGCCAAGCGATATAGAGCGAGAAGAGTTGCTGCACCGGGATCGGCCAGATGAAGAGCGTGCCGATCGCCACGGTCGGGTCGTAGTAGATGGCGGCCGGCCAGGACTGCAGAAACTTGAGGCTCAGCCGGTCGTATTCCTGGCGGCTCCTCAGGATCCGCATGGGAAAGTCGATCGGGTAGGAGTTCGGCCCCGAGCCGACATTCTGCCGCAGAAAACACGACTGGATATTGGCCGGGCGGTAGTTTCCCGGCACTGCATTGGTCGGGTTAAGGTTCGCTGGGCCGATGGTGTATTCCTGCTGGCCGATCGCCAGCGGGAAGATCGTCCAGTCGAGGCGGTAAACGAGCCAGCGCTTCTGCCGCCACTGCTGCAGCATGAGCTGGAAGGCGGTCTGCGCATCGGCGGTGTCCTGGGCAAGGGCGACCTGGCCGACGCCGAGGATCCCAGAGACGCGCTGCGCATAGGCGATGAGGTCGGAGACCAGCATCTCAAGCACCCATTAGCGATGTTCGCGCCAGTGGCCTTCCTGGTCCTGAATCTCTCGCGTCGCGCGGTCGATGTTCTCGCGGCGCGGCCCGGTGCGCTCGAAGGCGCCGGTAGCGCTTCGCGGGCGGTCGAGGTCGCGCTCGCCCGGCAGTCCTTCCTGACCAGGCCCGGCGTCGTAGCGGCCGCCTCCTCTTTTTTCGCGCTCAAAGCGCTCGGTGTAAGGGTCACGCCCGGTCGCCGTCGTGTGATCGCCTCGCCGGTTGCCCTCGATACGACCCTCGTGACGCTCGCCGAGTCGCCCGCGTTCGCGGCCGGAATCGTGGTGCGAGCCGCGATGCATTTCTTCCCTGCGATCGCCTCGTGCCATCTACCGTCTCCTTCTGCCGATGTTTCGCTCGTCGAGCACCTCGTTCAAAACCTGCCGGAACATCTCGCCCAAGGGGTCGCCGGTATTGAGTGCCGGGGAAGGCGTCACCGGGCGCCGCTGGTGCGCCTCGCCCGGCACCGTGTCCCAGCCTGCGGCATGCAACGCATCGTGCTCCTCTGGGGTCTGCGCGATGCGGGTGCTGCCGTCAGCGTGGTAGAGCATCCGGGGATAGTCCGCCCGTCCCGCATTTCCCGGCCTCGGATCCGACAAGCTGCCTCCCTCAGGTAAGCGATTACGGGATGTCGGCGACGTTCACGACCCACTCGGGACGCACCAAAAGCGATCCAAACAGGATGTCGAGGCGGGTGATGAACTGGTCCGAAAGCACCGCGTAATCGGTGATCATCCTAAGCGAGATGCCGTCGTAAGTCTCGCGTGCCGCTTCGTGCACGCCCCTCGGCAGCTCGAGCTCGGCGGTCGCCATGGTGACCGCTTCCGCGTAGTAGGCAAAATTCTGCCGGTAATTGCTGCTGGCTGGGGTGGCGAAGGTAATCGCCGCGCCATTGGCCGGGCTCGTCGTCACCGTCTGGAACGGCACGGGTGTATCGTTGGGAGTGATTGTCGTCGTCGGCGGGGTGATCGGCGGGTAGATGGGAATCGTCGTCGCGCCCGCGGCAACCGGCGCGGTCACGACGAACTGCGCCAGCGTGCCGTTGTCGGCCTTGGTGACGCGGTTGACGCTATCGACCCCGGCGATGGTGAAAACATCGCCGACGTTGAGCGGCCCGGCGAGCGCGGTCACGGTGAGCGTCGAACCCGTCTGGTTCGCGCCGGCGACAGTGGGCGGCGCGCCGTAGGCACCGGTCGTGTGCATGATCACCGTCTGGTCCATGCCCCAGTCGAAGCCGAGCGTGTCGACGCTGATCGTGCCGCGGATGTACTGGTCGGAGATCTTGACCTGGGGATTGAACAATCCCATGAGGCTCGTGACGGTGCGCGCCTGGGTCAGCGGGTCGAGGACGATGAAGCGGTCGTTGCGCGGGGAGCCGTTCTTGTCGAGGACCGCGCCGGCGGCGAGCCAGGTGCCGGCGCTGGGGCTGATCATGTTGCCCGACGTATCCGTATTTTGAACCAGATTGGATGCGCCCGAGATGTTGCCCATGATCGTCGTCGCCACACCGCCGGCGAGCACGTTGACGGCAGGGGCCAAAATCCTCTGGCTGTAGTCGTCGAGGCTTAGCGCCCGCTCCGCAGAGCTGAACGACACGTCGACGCCCATCTGGGTTGCCAGCACGAGAACGGTGTTCTGCTCGTTGGTGGACTGCGGCACTGCAGTCGGCCCGGTGCGCAGCGTGTAGTCGTTGGGCAGGCGGATACGGAGCTGCGAGCCGATCTTCGCGCCGGCGCGGCCGAATTCCTCGTCGAACTGGCGGCCGATGGTGCGCAGGAACCAGTTGCTGTTGCGGAACAGTCGGACGGCTTCCCTGGTGACCATATCGATGGTCAGGAGCGAGTTCGCCAAGGCGCATCTCCCGGCGCCGAGGCAGCGTCTGTGCGCGCCTCACGGCGCGGCAATCGAGGTTGCGGGGAATGCCCTTGCCGAGTGGGCTATGCTTGGCGGCGCGCAGTGCCTTTAACGCCGCACAGTGGGCGGGCTGAGTACAAAGCCCTCTAGCCGGGGCGCATCCCGCAGGACAGGAAGGGCGGCAGGATAAACTTGCCTACCAGGGGTAAGTCAAGCGCCGAAGGCGCATGAGCTTTAGCGGGCGATGTCCTAGTAGCCCGCGACGGCCGTTATGCTGATGCTCACAGCTTCTCAAACATCGGGGCGAGCTTTTCGAGGACCGGCCCCCAGGTGACAACGAAGTTTTCGAGCGCGGCGAGCCGCTCATCAGTGGGCGGATTGGGCGTCTGCGGGTCCGCAACCTGCTGGGTGATGGTCGATACGGCGCCCACTGCGCCCATCACGTCGTCGAGTATTCCGGCCATGGTTCCTCCTAACGCGAGATGCGGCTGCGGCGCTCGTCACGATCGCGGCGGCGGATGAACTCGGCCATGGTTGTGCGGGGGTCGTCCAAGGGACGTTCCGCTTGCGTAGAACGCCCGCCGATATGCCGCACCGGCTCGGGCGCGCGGCTCACCTCGACCCCTGCCGGTTCACGGTTCGGTACCGGTTCGTTGCCGGTGGTGTTTTGTGCACCACGGATCCTGGCGTCCATGCGGGCGATCTCGCGGATGATCATGTTGGGCGGTAGCCGCAGGATGCGCGCGGCGTTGTCGAGGTCACCCGCGAGCTCACGGTAAAGCCGGTGCCCGTCCGGGTACTCGGCAAGTTCGTTAAGCGCAAGATAAGCCGCCGGGTTCTGCTGCACGTCGCCATAGCCGATCGCGGTTAGGGCGGCGACCGCCTCGTCCATGCCCTGCCCGTATTCCTCGCGTCCTTTCGAATAGAGCGTATTGCAGGCCTGGTCGAAGGCGCGGTTGGCGATGCCCTGGGCCACGTCGCGGTCGTATTCCTGCTGGCTCCTCTGCCCCAGCTGCGGGGCGGGCCGTTGCTGTTCCTGCCAGCGCTGAAACTCGGCGCGCATCTGGTCGCGCTCGCGCTGCGCAGCATACTTATCGCGGGTGAGCTGGTCGATGCGGCGCTGATAGTCGCGCTCGCTTTCGGAAGGTTGGTGCTCGGAGGGCTGAGAGGCGTCATCAGCGGGCCGCTCGTGCGCCTCTTCACGCTCCTCGGCTACTGGGGTAGCCGAAACGCGCTCATCGCGCTCCTGGGGCTCCGGCGGGGTTCTCTGAGGCTCTGTAGGTTCCGGTGCGGGATTGGGCCGATCCCCCGGCCCCGCACCATCGATCATGATGCGGCTCGACATGGGCGCCTCGAATTGTGGCGCCCGAGCATAATTGCCTACCGGTGGTAAGTGAAGCGGCTAGGTTTCCGTGGTGTTTTCTGGTGCGCCCGCTTGCCGCGCCTTTTCTGCCAGGTGCCGCAGGTGCGCCATGCGGCCGATGCCGGCGCCCGCCTGCTCGTAGGTCATAAAACCGTGCTTCACCGCGTGGTGCGCATCGCGGATGCTTTCCAATAGGACGCGCGGCGCGATGTGCGGCCTTGACTTGCGGACGATCGAGTAGAGGTCGCGGACAAAGCGGTGGGCGCTAGGGTCATCGAACGCCTCGCCCATGGTGTTGTCGTGCAGATCCTTATGCTCGTCCTCGGGGAAGTCGCCTTTCGGCACCGGCACGCGCGCCGAGATGCGCTGCTCCTCGGGCACCGGCGAGGGCGAGAAGTCCGGCATCGGGCGCTGTGACATTACCGGCATTGTGGAAATCGGCGGCGCGGCAGGCACGACCGGCTGCGGGCGCGCCAAGGCATTGACCGGAATGCGCGGCCCGGCAACCGGTGCCACGCCGCCAAAGCGCATCGCCGGGTTTTCAGCCGGGCGCAGCAGGGGATTGCTCGGCATCGGGGATGCCATCTACATACCTCCGAATCCAGTGGATCCCGTCAGCAGCATCTGCATCAGCATCGGGTTCATCGGACTGCTCACACCCTCGCCGCCGCCGCCCATGAAATAGCCCATCATCACCGGGCTCATGTCGGTTATCCGGTCGACCGACTGCTCGGCGCCCTGGCCGATCAGCGGATTATTGAACCGGCTGAAGCCCGGCTCCCCCCAGGGCTGCAGTCCGTGCAAGGTCTGCAACTGCTGTTGGAGCGAGGCCTGCCGCTGCTCGAGAAACTTCTGGTACCACTGCTGCTGCTGCGGGTTGAGATTGAACATCAGGGCGTCCCGCCAAAGCCCCGCTGCGCCATCAGCAATTGCAGAAGCTGCGGGTTATTGAGCAGCGTCGACATGTTGCCAACGCCGCCTCCCGGCATTGTCTGGGGACTCATCAGCATCGCGCGCACCGTGGGGTTGGTGAGCGCATTATTCATGCCTATGCCCATCGCCGGGTTCTGCATGGCACCCATTTGCGGGTTCTGTGCGTTCGCCATGTTCTGCAGATACGCCATCATCTGCGGGGTCATGCCCTGCGCCTGGCCCATCTGCGGGTTGCCCATCATCTGGTAAGCGGCGATCTCCTGCGGCGTGAGGTTTGGCCAGGGCATCAGCGTACTCCCAGCGGATTAGGTGGCGGGGCCATCGCCGGCAGCACGCGCGGCGGGCGCACCGGAGAGAGCGCGTCGGTCATCGGCCCCAATGTGCCAGGCGCGGTGCCCAGCGGCGGCGCGCCAGGCGGCGCGTTGCCCTCGAGGCCGGAAAGGATCGCACCGGCCTGCGTCATCTCGTCCTGCGCCATGCGGCTGACCGGCGCCATGCCGACCTGGTTCAACGCATCCTTCACCATCTGCATGATGAGGGTGCGCACCTCGTTGCCGTCGACATAGGGGCTATCGGTGTCGCGCATGCTCATCAGCGCCCCCATGCGCTTCGTCACCGCCTCATAGGCATCGATGTCGGTGCGCGCATCGCGGCTCTGCACCTTCATACTCTCGACCGCGAGGCGCTCGCTGAGCAGCGCCACATGCGCCTGCAGCCCCTGCACTTGGGTCTGCAGCGCCTGCTCCTGCGGACTCGGCCCCTGCCCCATCGCCTGCGGCGGTACCATCCGCGCCATGCGCTCGGCCAGCTCCTCGGCCATCGGGAAGTCGGCGTTCTTCATCAGGAGGTCGCCGGCGTACTGCAGGACGCCGGGCGCCGTCGTCACAATCTGCAGGAATGCATCGAACGCCTGCTGGCGCTTGGTCGCGTAGGCCGGCCCGACATCGGCCTGCACCTCGTACCGGCCCACGGCGGGGTTGAAGATGCGCACCACCGATGCCGCCAAGGCCTGCTGCGGGGTCGGCGGCGCGATCCCGCCGGCGTTCTGCGCCTGCGCCGGGTTGGGAGTGGGCATCGTCATCAGCGCCTGCGGGGCGCGCGGGTTCAATTGCACCCGGTCGACCGTGCCGTCCGGCGCCAGGATCCGCATGATCCTGGGCGTGTCGTAGATCTTGGGGATGAGGTCCAAGAGGATGCGCCCAGTGAAGCGGATGGCGATCGCCAGGTTGTCGACATAGTGGTAGGTCGCGTTGTCGCCCTGGCGCTGGCGCAGCGCGATCGCCTTGCCGCTCGTTTCCTGGGTCGGCGAAGCCTGCCCCAGCATCGGCTGGTACTGGCCGCTGGCAAACATCAGGTCCTGCTGCGCGTGCTGCATGCCGACGACGTAGGCCTGCGCCATCTGCGGCGGCTCTTGGCGCTGCGGCGGCGGCAGCGGGTTTCCCTGGTCGTCCCGCGCATTGAACGGCAGCACCGAGTGGTTGGCGGTATTGGCGGTGTCCCAATAGGCTTGGAAGGATTCGATCGACTCGGCGGCGGCGATGTAGGGCGTCTTCGACTGCAGCGCCACCTGCTCGACCGCGCTCGAGGCCCAGTAGTTGTAGATCCGCTGCGGATCCTTGAGGTTACGCACGTGCCCCTTGCGCTCGAGCCGGCCCTGGATCACCGCCTCCTCACCGATGCAGCGCACCAGCGGGATGTAGCGACCGATCTCGATCTGCCGGTCGACAATGACCCCGCCAACGATTTTGATCCATTGCAGCTGCTTTGTTCTGAGGTGTCGGCGACGCACCGACCAGTGGTCCAGGTCGGTGAAGGTGCGCTGCTCGTTGAGCTCGCTCTCGCGAATCGTCGAGCCATCGGGAAGCAAGTGCAGCCAGTCGTCAATTTCGACGATGCGGTAATACTCGGCGACCCGCACGTGGTCGTCGTCGAGCCAGCCGCCTTCGATCACCGGCCCTGCGGTGCCGCCCTGCGGGATGCGGTCGCGGTATTCGGGATAGCGCGCCTCGAACTCGTCCCTGGCCACATCGTCGACCACAAAGGCGTAGCGGGCGTCGGAGCCGTCGACCTCGCGGATGTCGGGATCTAAATAGATGCTCATTGCGTCGCGCACCCGCTCGATCCGGCAGCCCAATTCGAGGCTGTCGTCATCCTCATAGGCGACGATGACGCGCCACCAGCCGATGCCGCCCTGCACCTGGTGCTCGGTCGCGGTGTCGTAGGCGACGGAGGCCGACGACATGTACTCAATATGGCGGATGATGCCCTCGTACACGTCAGCCGAGGCCTTGGTCGCCTCGTCCGAGACTGGATTTATTCTAATCTGCGGCTTGTTCTGCTTGGCGTCGTTGATGATCTGCAGGCAGTGCTGACGGGTCTTGTTGACCGTCAACGATGGCTTGTCGCCGCGGTCGGCGTACATCGAGGCGGGCCATTGCCAGTGGTTGTCCGAGTCGCCGTTGACGAACTTGGTGTCGTCGTCGAACTGCGAGCGGAACTCGCCCTCCCAGTCGAGGATAAGGCGGAAGCGCTCTCTCGCCTCGAAGAGAATGTCGTCGTCGTCCTCCCAGCCGGGACCGCGGATCTCCTGCGCAATGGGATTGCGTTCCCCGAATCGCGGTGCCGGGTCGCGGTGCGCATCGGTGGCGCGGATCGAGACGTTAGGGCTGGCGCTGCCCCGCATCGGCCTTTATCCTCGTCCAGTCCTTAGGGGGACGTACAGACCTTGAGGCGCCTTTGCCGGCGCCTCTTTTTATGCCCGCATGGTCTTCTCGGTCATCTGCGCAATCAATTCATGCTGCGCCAGGACGAGCTTTTCCAGGAGGCCGAGGCGCTCGGGACTGGGAAGCCGGTAGACCTCGAGCTCGACGCGTATTTTCCGAATACGCTCGCGCATCTCGGTTTCCGACAAGTCGCGCAGGCGCTTTCGTGGCTCGCCCGGATCATGAGCGAGCCTCATGCCGCTACCAGAGCAGCGAAGCCGCTGAAAGGCTGCGCGTCGCCGATCCGGTAGTCGCAGGTGATCTCCTCGCCTCGGGCGATGTCGCGGATCGCGTCGTGGGTGAAGCTCGGGTGCCACAGAGGTGCCCGCTGCGCCATGTTCGGCGTGTCGGAGTGGTTGATGTACTGCGCGTCGTCCCGGCACAAGACCCAGCAACGAGTCACCGGGCACTGCTGGGCGTAGCGCTCGAGGTAGCCGCGGCGGTAGCGCAATTCAGCGATGCCGGGATCGAGCCACTCGTCGAAGCCCGGCACAAAGCGCCAGATAGGCGTGCCGCGAAGGATCGGCTCGTCGGCAAAGCACCCGGTGCCTTCGATCGGCGATTGCCTGAGCCGAGTGCGCACAAGGAGCATTAGCCTTCACCTTGGATCGCATCATCGGCCTGATCAATCGGATCGGCCAACTCGGCCTCGATTGCAAGCGCCTCACGCTCTGCTTTGCGCTTGGCACTGCGCCGATCATTACGGCGCCAATTACGAGCCTCCTTCCTCAGTCCGTCGCGCTCGTCAATTACCCGGCGTAGATGCTCTTCCATCTGCTGAAGCGTTTTACGCAGCGATCCGGTCTTGGTGTTCTCCTCTTTCAATTCGAGGCGCAGCATCTCAATCGCGCGATCGTCGCCGTTGTTGCGCTTCAGGGCTCGCAGTTCCTCCTCTGCTTTTTGTGCCCGTGTGCGCTGCTCTTCGCGTTCCTGCTGGGCGCGGTAAGTCGCATTGCGATGACGCTCCATTTCAGCATCGGCTGCAGCGCGCATGCCAGTAGCGCGCTGCGCATCAAGCGCCCGCGCCTGGCGCTCGATCTCCTGCAGCACCTGCCAGACGCGCACATAAGGCGCCAGTGACAGAACTTGTGTCACCGTCTGCCACTGCACAATGGGCAATTCGATCGCCATGCGGTCAATGGATGGCGGAGCGAACGGCTCGCGGGTGTCGTCAGGCATGTCCCGCCGCCGGCTCAAACATCACCCGCGCCGCCATCTCGGCCATCTGCTGCAAGCGCTCGCGCGGCAAATTCTGCGCGCACTTGCTGCAGACGACGCCGCTGGTGCCAAAGCCGGCGCGCTCGTCGCTCGGCATCAGCACGATGAGGTAGCTCGCCGGGCAGGCCTCCGCATTACACATGGCGCAATGCACCTGCGGCACGTTCTGCCACATCACCGCGTATGCCAGGCCGACGAGGTAGCGCGCGTCGAGTTCGCAAGCTGCGGGCGTGCGCTGCGTCTCGGCAACCTCGGCCTGGGTGTAGAGACGAGCAGTGGCGTGGGGGTTCATGGCGCAGCTGTGACAAATGCCATGGTAATCGTCCAGGAGTAGCCACCGTGCTCGCTGCCCTGGCGGATCCAGTTGCGATAAAGCCAGCCGCCCTCGACTGCGGCGCGTTCCATCCGCTCGTTCGGATTCTCGTAAACGATCGTCCAGCTCATCTGCCCATCCATGCCACATTGGCGCGTGAGCGCGGTTCGATCACGTAGCGCCTGGGCGGCGGCGAGGTGGGGTAAGATGCCCTGCGCGCCTCCTGCATCGCTACCGCGACGTAGCGCAAAGCGTCCGCGCCATGTGACGCAGCATCGTGGAGCGGGTTACGGCTGAACTGTCCATTGGCGTCAAGATCGTAGCGATAGTGCCGCAGAGCCTGCACTCCGTCACCGCAGCGATCACGGTCGAACCAGAAGCTGGGAAATAGTGTTCGCACAGCGTTGATGCCATCGGCGACCGACAGTTTGGGCACGATGCGCACCCGCCATCCGGCGGCTCGAGCGATTTCCTCGATCGAACGACCGGTGCC
>JASHOE010000010.1 GCA_030041275.1 Streptosporangiaceae bacterium | reverse complement strand
CGTAACAGCCGTCGAGCAACTGCGCGCAGGTCGCCGCGAGACCGGCCGCAGCCCGCTGCATCAGCGCGCCGTCCGGGACGCGCGCCATGAGGGCGCGTTCCGCCGTACGCACCAGGTCGACGGTGTGCGCGGTTCTCATCGGTCCGCCTCGGTCCAGTCCGAGGCTGGCTGACTGCAGCTTTCGGCTACCACCATGGCGACGCAGATGCCCGCATCGTGGCTGATCGACACGTGCCAGCCGGTGACGCCGAGGCTCGCCGCGACGTCGGCCACTGTGCCCGCGGTTTCCAGCGAGGGCCGGCCGCGGGAGTTGCGGCGGACGGTGACGTCCGTCCAGCGCAGGCCAGCCGGCGCGCCGAGTGCCTTGGCCACCGCCTCCTTGGCCGCGAAACAGCCGGCAAGCGCCCGAATGGGCAGCTCTCGTTCGCTCTCGGTGAACAGCCGCGCGTTGAGCGCCGGGGTACGGGTCAGCGCGGCCTGCAGCCGGCCGATGTCGGCGACGTCCACCCCGATGCCCACGATCACGCTGTCAAGCGTCCCACGCGGCCCCTGAGCCGCAACGTCGGTCTAGCCGACCGCCTTGATCGTGTCCGCAAGCCGCCCGGCCAGCCGCTCCGCCTGTGCCGCGTGCGCGGCCTCAACCATGACCCGGACAGCCGGCTCGGTGCCGCTGGGCCGGACGAGCACCCGGCCGGAGTCGCCCAGCTCCGCCTCGGCTGTCGCGACCTCTGCTGCCAGCCGGGCCGACGCGGCGACCCGCGCCTTATCGACACCGCGCACGCTGATCAGAACCTGCGGGTAGCGCGTCATCACGCTGGCCACCTCGGCGAGCGGCCGACCCTGGCGCGCTGTCTCGGCAAGCAGATGCAGGCCGGTGAGCAGGCCGTCGCCGGTCGTGGCGTGATCGAGCATGACGATGTGGCCGGACTGCTCGCCACCGAGGACGTACTTCCCATCCATCATGGCGGCGATCAGATAGCGGTCTCCGACCGGCGTCTCGACCACGCCGATACCGGCCTCATGCATGGCATGCCGGAAACCCAGGTTGCACATGACGGTCGCTACCACGGTGTCGCCGGCGAGCCGGCCCTCCGACTTCAGCGCCATGGCGAGCACGGCGAGGATCTGGTCGCCGTCGACGATCCGGCCGGCCGCGTCCACAGCGAGGCAGCGGTCGGCGTCACCGTCGTGGGCGATGCCAGCGTCGGCGCCCGCCTCGATGACCGCCGCCGACAAAGCCTCGATGCTGGTCGACCCGACGCCGGCGTTGATGTTCAGCCCGTCCGGGTCAGCGCCGATCGCGACGACGTCGGCGCCAGCTCGGCGCAACAGCTCCGGGGCGAACCCGGCCGCTGCTCCGTTCGCGCAGTCGACCACCACGCGCAGCCCTGCGAGCGGGCTGGCCGTCTCGCCGCGCCCGTCGCGCAGGGTGCTCAGCAGGTGCGCGAGGTAGAGCTCGCCCTGGTCTTTCGCGTCGTTGACCCTGCCGAAACCGCGAGCCGGCAATCCGACGGGCCCAGGTCGACTGGGCGAGCCCGCGCCGTCGCCCCGGACGAGCCTGGCCTCGATGGCGTCCTCGACCGCGTCAGGCAGCTTCATGCCGCCGCTGGCAAAGAACTTGATTCCGTTGTCCGCCGCGGGATTGTGACTGGCCGACAGCACGACGCCGAATTCCGCGCCCAGCGCCGCGGTGAGGTGGGCGACGGCGGGCGTCGGTATGACCCCAAGGCGGATCACGTCTACCCCGCTGCCAGCGAGGCCAGCGACGACGGCGGCCTCCAGGAACTCGCCGGAAACGCGCGGATCCCGGCCGACCACCGCGATCGCCCGCTGACCGGGCCGGCTGGAGGCGCTGTCCCGGCTCGCGACGCTGACCTGGCCCGCGGCGTTGGCGCGGATCGCGGCGTCGCCGCGGGTCGCGGCGGGCGCAACTCCGCCGCTGGTCAGCACGTCTGCGGCGGCCGCAGCAACCTCCATCGCCAGCGCAGCGGTCAGCTCTCGCCCTGCAGAGCCCCTGATGCCATCGGTGCCGAACAGCTGGCCCATAGCCCGAAGTATCCTCCGCGCCCCGCTGACCAGCGCGGTTAGCGCTTGGAGTACTGCGGAGCCTTGCGGGCCTTCTTCAGGCCGGCCTTCTTCCGTTCGGTGACGCGCGCGTCGCGGGTCAGGAAGCCGGCCCGCTTGAGGGTGGGACGACTGTCGGGATCCACGAGCGTCAGCGCCCGCGCGATGCCGAGGCGCAGGGCGCCAGCCTGGCCGGTGACCCCGCCGCCATCGATCCGCGCCACGACATCGAACTGCTCCTCGGCGCCGAGCGCGACGAGCGGCTCACTGATCAGCTGCTGGTGCACCTTGTTCGGGAAGTACACCTCGAGCGACCGATCGTTGATCTTCCACTGGCCGGTGCCAGGCTGGATCCGGACCCGGGCGATAGCCTCCTTGCGGCGGCCGGTGCCGAGCGCCGTGCCGGTTACTACCGGCTTGCGCGCGGCAGGCTTGGTCTCTGGCCGGTCGCCGGTGGATGTCGTGTATTCCGACACCTGCTCCTCGGCGGCGTCGGCCTCCGGTCCGGTTTCCAGCGTCTCAGTGGGCTCGGCCACGTTGTCTTCCTCGTACTTCCCTGTTGAAATCTGCGTGCTGATGGTCTGCAGGACGCGCTAGCTAGCCCGCGACTGCTGACTGACCTGGTTGATCTCGAACGGCACCGGCCGCTGCGCCTGATGGGGATGCTCGGGGCCCGCGTAGACCTTGAGCTTGCGCAGCATCTGCCGGCCCAGGGCGTTCTTCGGCAGCATGCCCCTGACAGCCTTCTCCACGGCGTGCTCCGGGCTCTTGGCCATGAGCTCTGCATACGACATCGAGCGCAGGCCGCCCGGATAGCCCGAGTGCCGGTACGCCATCTTGTCGCGCAGCTTGTTGCCGCTGAGGGCGATCTTGGCGGCGTTGACGATCACCACGAAGTCGCCGGTGTCGACGTGCGGCGCGAAGACCGGCTTGTGCTTGCCGCGCAGCAGCACCGCAGCCTGGCTGGCCAGTCGGCCGAGAACGACGTCAGATGCGTCGATGACGTGCCATTGGCGCTGTATGTCAGCAGCCTTCGGGCTGAATGTGCGCACAGTCGTAAGCCTTCACGTGAGAGTCGAAATCCCGCCCGCGCCGGGGACATATCCTGCCTAGGCGCGAGGATCCGCTGGTACCGGTCGCAGCTCACCTGCCCAGGAGGCTCGGCGGGCATGCCAGTACGCATGGACGCCCAACGAGAATACCGGCCGTTACCTGCGGTGGTCAAAGCGAGGGCGGTGCTGGCCGCGGCTGGCGGCGGCGCGCCAGTCAGTCCGCCCGGCGGCCCGCGCGTCCGGCGTCCCACCAGGCAACCGGGTCACTGTAGCCCCGCGGCTCAGCCCGCCGCCACGCGTTGACCAGCCGGAAAACGGTCGACCGAGCCTAGGACGGCACGACGGGACGATACGCTCAACCGCATGCGAGAGCCGGCCGACGACAGCGAGGGCCAGGGCAGGTCCCGCCGGCACGGCCGGAGAGCGCGAGACGCCGACGCCGGCGGCCAGCCCGACTCGGCCACAGCTGGGCGGCCCTGGCGGGGCTCCGGCGCCGCGACAGGCAGGCCCGACGCTCCCACGAGGAACGGCCCGGCAGGGCGGCACTCGGCTCGCGGATCGGTGTTCACGCCTGGCTATGCCAGGGACGAATCCCCGCTCAGCGGGCCCGACACACCCGGGAGTGCAGCGGGGACCGGACGGCCGCCCGCGAGCGGGAGCGCGTCGGGAGGCCAGTCGTACCCGCCACCCTCGGGTAACACCGGGGGTCGCGGGCCGGTGCGGGGCTATCCGCCCGCTCCGGGCCAGCCACCGCCGGTCTACCCGCCCGGCCAGTTCGCGGCCTGGAATCGGCGCCGCGGCCAGGGCGGCAGCGGTGGCTCGCAGCCCGGTGGCCCGGATGGCTTGTCGGGCCGAACGGACTTCCCGGCCGGGCCGCAGGCTCAGCCTGCGCAGCGGGCGGCAACGGACGGTCACGAGCGGTACTACGCGCAAGATGCCGACGGCGGCGGTGAGCCTGGGTACTCGATGCTCGCGGTCAGCGATCCGGCCGCCGATGTGACCTCGACCCAGACCTGGCACGCGATCGCTGAGGGCCGGCAAACCGGGATGTGGACCGCGCCGGCCTCGCTGCGCGGCGATAAGGAGAACCCGCCGGCGGCTCCGCCAGGTCGGCCTGGCACGGCGCTGCCCAGGCGTCAGGGTCGCCACGGGCCAGGGGCCACGTCCGGCCTGCCGGGTCACGCGGCCGACACCGGAATTAGCCCGCGCGTCGCGACCGGCCCCAACCGTCGGGTCGTGAGCGGCTCCAACCCTGTGGTCAGCACCGGACAGGTCCCGCGCGTCACCACCGGTCCTAACCCGCGCGTCACCACCGGGCCGAACCCGCGCGTCACCACCGGACCGAACCCGCGCCTCGGTTCGGCCGAGAGCGCCACGGCCGCGCCGGACGTCACCGGAACCAGCCGAAGCGGGGCCGCGAGAGGTCGGCGCGCGGCCGGCAAGACATCACGCCCGCGACGCCACTGGCCAGTCAGCGTTCACCTCTCGGTCGTGGCCGCCCTGGTACTGGTCCTGGCCGCTGCTGGCATCCTGGCGTACTTCGTGCTGCACACCTCGCCCAAGCCGCATCTGGCCGGGCAGTCACGTGGCGAGCCCAGCGCGACCGCCTCGCCCAGTCCGACCCTGGGTCCGTACGGGCACATAGCCTCACGCCAGGCCGATCCGCAGGCGCTAACCCTCGCCGAGCTGTACCCTGCGAGCTTCGCCGACGGCGGCGCGACGGTGACGAGCGCCGCGACCAACCTCAGCGGCGACTGCGCCTCAGCGATCACCGGCGCGAAACTGCAGTCTGCGGTCGGCGCGGCCGGCTGCAACCAGGTGGCCAGGGCCACGTACGTGGACCTCCCCGGCAGCCTCATGGGCACGATCGGCGTGCTCAACCTCGGTACCGCTCAGGGGGCGACGACAGCCGCGCAGTCCGGCGACGCGGACGACTACATCAGCCCGCTCACCGGCGCCCGAGGCGCGGCGACAAAGATCGGCCAGGGCACCGGCATCGAGCAAGCCCTCGCCAAGGGCCACTACCTGATCCTCATCTGGGCCGAGTTCATCGACCTGCACAAACCGACCACCCAGCAGGTCAGCCTCGTCGAGAACTTCATGACCGTGATGCTGCAGAACACCGCGAACCTGAACCTGACCACCCGGATGCTGACCGGCACGCCGTAGCGCGCTCTCGCGGCCAGACAACCAAGCTTCGAGCCCGTAACGGCTCGCCGCAGTCACGAAGGCCGCCGCCGCCCGGCATGGATGCCCATTCGGTGCAACTTCTAGCAGCCAGCACCACACCGGCATCCACGACTATCCGGCGGCCGTCCGGGTGCGGCGAGTCGCGATGGCTCGGGCCGCCATCTCGCCGGGTTCGGGATAACCGACCTCTTCGAGGCAGAGCGCATGCGCGGGCGCGACACGGACCGCCGGGTCGCGCTGGCGGGCGGCCAGCACGACGCTCGGCCAGTCCGGCGGCCTGGTGCCGTCGCCGACCGAAAGCAGCGCGCCGGTCAGCGCGCGGACCATGTTGTGACAGAACGCGTCGGCCACGACGGTCGCGACTGACACGCCGGGCTCGACCCTGGACCAGTCCAGCCGCAGCAACTCGCGGATGGTCGTTGCGCCTGGGCGCCCGCGGCAGAACGCAGCAAAGTCGTGCTCGCCCAGGCACGTCGTCGCGGCCTCGTTCATCCGGTCCAGGTCGAGCGTGCGGAAATACCAGAGCGTGTCGTGCCGACGCAGCGGATCAGCCAGGGCTGGCTCGTCGCACACACGGTAGGAATACCGCCGCCAGAGCGCGGAGAACCGGGCATCGAACCCGGCGGGTGCTGGCCCGATCGCGGTCACCAAAACCGACGCCGGCAGCAGCCGGGCCAGCCTCCGCCGGGCCGAGACAGCGGCAGCGGCCCAGCATTCGGCTGACACGTCGACATGCGCGACCTGGCCGCGCGCGTGGACCCCGGCGTCGGTGCGCCCGGCCACGGTCAGCGCGGGCGGCGCCGGCAGGGAGAGCGCTCGCCAGAGCGCCTCCTCGACGCTCTGCTGGACCGTGAGCAGGCCCGGCTGCGTGGCCCAGCCGTGAAACGCCCCGCCGTCGTAACGCAGGTCGAGCCGAAGCCGAAGCGGCGCGAGCCCGGCCGATTCTGACCGGCCGGGCTCGCGCTTGGTTTCCTGATTATTCGTCGGTGCCCTGCTCGTCGGTCGCTGCGGAGTCATCGGGCTCCGCGTCCTCGTCCGCTTCGTCGGTCACCTCAGTGGCCTCGTCCGCTTCGTCGGTCAGCTCGGCATGCTCCGCCGTCTCAGGCTCGGCAGTCTCGACCTCGTCCGCCTCGGTCTCAGCCGTTTCGGCCAGCTCCGGCGCGGCCGTGGCAGTGGCAGCCTGGCCGCGGCTCGACCTGGCGGCTGGCGCCGCGCGGCGGGTCCGGCGACGCCGCGTCTTCGGCTCGGCTTCCTCCTGCACCAGCTCGATGACGGCGAGGGCGGCGTTGTCGCCCTTGCGCGGCCCGACCTTGGTGATCCGGGTGTAGCCACCGTCTCGGCTGGCGAAGCTCGGCCCGATGTCAGCGAACAGCGTGTGCACGACCTTCTTGTCCGTTACCACCGTCAGAACCTGACGGCGGGCGTGCAGGTCACCCCGCTTGGCGAAAGTGATCAGCCGCTCGGCTAGCGGCCGCAGCCTGCGCGCCCTGGCTTCGGTGGTGGTGATCTTGCCGTGCTCGAACAGGGCGGTGGCCAGGTTGGCCATCATGTGCCGCTGATGAGCAGGGCTACCGCCGAGTCGGTGGCCCTTGGTGGGCGTGGGCATCGAACTTTTCTCCTGGTTCAGCGCAGTCGCGGATCAACTGCTTTCGGGTCGGCGTGGCGGGCGGCTGCCCGTCAGTACTCCTCGGTCTCGACGTAGTCGTCCTCGTCATCGGCGCCGTAGCTGTCGGCGGCCGATCCCGGGTCAAATCCGGGCGGGGAGTCCTTCAGGGACAGGCCCATGTCCTGCAGCTTCTGCTTGACTTCCTCGATCGACTTGGCGCCGAAGTTGCGGATGTCCAGCAGGTCCTGCTCGCTGCGGGCGACAAGCTCGCCCACCGTGTGAATGCCCTCGCGCTTCAGGCAGTTGTAGGAGCGGACGGTGAGGTTCAGCTCCTCAATCAGCAGCGCCAGGTCGGCAGCCAGCGCCGCGTCCGTCGGCGACGGGCCGATGTCGATACCCTCGGCATCCAGGTTAAGCTCCCTGGCCAGGCCGAACAGCTCCACGAGCGTCTTCCCGGCGCTCGCGACAGCGTCCCGGGGGCGCAGGCACGGCTTGGTCTCGATGTCGAGGATCAGCTTGTCGAAGTCGGTCCGCTGCTCGACTCGGGTCGCCTCCACCTTGTAGGTGACGCGCAGCACCGGCGAGTAGATGGAGTCGATCGGGATACGGCCGATCTCCTGTCCCGGCTGCTTGTTCTGGGCCGCGGAGACGTAGCCGCGGCCGCGCTCGACCGTCAGCTCCATCTCGAGCTTGCCCTTGCTGTTCAGGGTGGCGATGTTGAGGTCAGGGTTGTGCACCTCAAGACCGGATGGCGGGGCGATATCCGCCGCGGTGACCGGTCCGGGTCCCTGCTTGCGCAGGTACATGTGCATGGGCTCGTCGTGCTCGGACGACACGACGAGGTTCTTGAGGTTCAGAATGATGTCAGTGACGTCCTCGGTGACACCGGGAACGGTCGAGAACTCGTGCAGGACGCCCTCGATCCGGATGCTGGTGACGGCGGCGCCGGGAATCGACGACAGCAGCGTGCGGCGCAGCGAGTTGCCGATGGTGTACCCGAAGCCGGGCTCGAGCGGCTCGATGATGAACCGTGACCGGAACTCGTCGACCTGCTCTTCGGTGAGGCTAGGGCGCTGTGCGATGAGCATGACTCTTCCTTTCCGCGCTGCCCGCTATATGACAGCACGCGTGACGCCGGCGGGGCCCCGCCGACGGTACTTCCGCGTCAGCATCCGCTGACGTTGCTGGCCGTAAGGCCGGTTTACTTCGAGTAGTACTCGACGATCAGCTGTTCCTGGACGAGGGTGTCGATCTGGGCCCGAACCGGCAGCGTGTGCACGAGCACGCGCATCTTGTCCGGGATCACCTCGATCCAGGCCGGTGGGTTCCGGTCACCCGCTTCTGCCCTGGCCACCACGAACGGGGTCAGGTTTTGCGACTTGGCCGCCACCTCGACGATGTCGTTCTCCTTGACCCGGTACGAGGGGATGTCCACTCGCTTGCCGTTGACCAGGATGTGGCCGTGCCGGACCAGCTGGCGGGCCATGTCGCGGCTCTTGGCGAATCCCGCTCGGTAGATGATGTTGTCTAGGCGAGTCTCCAGGATCTGCAGCAGCGCCTCACCCGTCTTGCCTCGCTGGCGGGCGGCCTCTTCGTAGTAGTTACCGAACTGCTTCTCCAGCACGCCGTAGATGCGGCGGGCCTTCTGCTTCTCCCGTACCTGAAGCAGGTACTCGCTCTCCTTGGGCCGGTTCCGCCCGTGCTCACCCGGCGGGTAGGGCCGGATCTCGATCGGGCACTTGGGCGAGTCGCACTTAGCGCCCTTCAGGAACAGCTTGGTCTTCTCGCGGCGGCAGCGCTTGCAGTCCGCACCGGTGTATCGAGCCATCTGGTTTGCTTACTCCTCAGTTCCGGCTTCCCCGCTCACACCCGCCGCCGCTTAGGCGGGCGGCAGCCGTTGTGCGGAACCGGGGTGACGTCCTGGATGGATCCGACCTCCAGGCCGGTCGCCTGCAGCGACCTGATCGCAGTCTCGCGACCCGAGCCAGGGCCCTTCACGAACACGTCGACCTTGCGCATGCCGTGCTCCATCGCCCGCCGGGCCGCTGCCTCGGCGGCCATCTGAGCGGCGAACGGAGTCGACTTGCGCGATCCCTTGAAGCCGACCTGCCCGGACGAGGCCCAGGAGATCACGCTGCCACCGGGATCGGTGATCGAGACGATCGTGTTGTTGAAGGTGCTCTTGATATGCGCATGCCCGTGCGCGATGTTCTTGCGTTCCTTCCGGCGGACCTTCTTCGCGCCGGCGGTTCGGCTGCTCCTCGGAGGCATTCTGCTCCTTGCGTGCTCGAGGTGATCGGACCGGCTGCTGGCGCCCGGCCGCGCCGCTTAGCGGCGGCCAGGGCGTGGAGCAGCGGACTACTTCTTGCCGGCCTTCTTCTTGCCGGCCACTGTC
>JASHOE010000356.1 GCA_030041275.1 Streptosporangiaceae bacterium | reverse complement strand
CGGCAGCTGCTCAGCCCGGCGCGGCTCGCGGCCGCGGCGGTCCCGCTCCGGCGGTCCTTCTCGCTCCGGTAGGGCGCCGATCGGCGGCCGGAACTCCCGGGTGTCGCCGCCGTGGGCGCCAGGTCCGGGCGCGGGCGCCGACCACTCGTGCCAGTCATTCGGCACCCCGGCGCTGGCTGCGGTGCGGCCGACCTGGCCGCCAGCGCCGACGGACGCGAGCTCGCGATCATCCCGCGGCGGCGAACCGGCGAACACCTGGTCCCGCCAGATCGCCACGCCCACGACCAACATCAGCAGTGCCGCCGCGGCCAGCGCGATCGACACGTAGACCAGCGTGAGGTCACCGTCGATAGCACCGACAATCAGGAGGCCAACGGCCGCCACCACGACAGTTACGATCACGCCGAACCGGATCATCGGAGGTCCCCGGTCACTGCGCCGCTCAAGGCTCCGCTCGTCATCACGCTGAGTTCGCTTCGCGTCGGTCAGAATGCTTCGCGCATCCGCGCGAAGCATTCTGACGGCACCGAGCTAGCGACGGTCGTGCTGACCCGCGTCCGTGGGGTGGAACCCGCCGTTGTGCGCCACGGCCTCGGGGATGGGCTGGTACCCACCCGCCGGGCTACCGTTGCGCATGTCCAGGCGGCCCATCCCGACGCCCACCGGAGACTGCTGCTGGCCAGTGCCGACCGCGGGGAACACGCCGCTGTCCGCGGCGCCCGCCTCGAGGTCGCGCAGCTGACCTTCCAGGTAGGCCTTGAGCCGGCTCCGGTACTCGCGCTCGAACGCACGCAGATCGTCGACCCGGCGCTCGAGTTCCTCGCGGGACTGCACGAGCGAACCCATGGCCTGGCGGTGGCGCTCCTGCGCGTCGCGCTCGAGGCTCTCGGCCCTGGCGCGAGCGTCGCTGGTGACCTGCTCGGCCTGGCGGCGCGCCTTGGTGAGGATGTCGTCCGCTTCGCGGCGAGCACGGCCGAGTGTCTCGTCGGCCTCCCGGCGCGCGTCGGCGATGGCCTGGTCGGCGGTCTGCTGCGCGAGCGCGAGCACACGCGCCGCCGTGTCCATGTTGTCCTCGACCGGCCGTGGCCTGGAGATCATGACGGGCTCGGGCTGCCGCTCGGGCTCGTGCCGGATGGGCTCAGGCATGATCTCGGGGACCTCGGGCTGCGGGGTCAACGAGACTGGCGGGCGACCACGCATCGCTTCAGCCAGCTTGGCCCGGAGCTCCTCATTCTCCTGGATGAGCTCGTCGAGCGCTGCTTCTACTTCATCGAGGAAGGCATCGACTTCCTCTTCGTCGTAGCCCGGCCTGAGCCTGGTCGTGCTGAACTGCTTGTTCCGCACATCCGCGGGCGTCAGTGGCATGTCTCTTCTCCCTGGAGCTTTTGTCCCCTATGGACGCTACCTGATGACCCTACAGTCAGTGCGAGACTTGCCAGAGCACGTAGACCACCAGGAACAGCAACATGAAGCTGAGGTCCAGGGCCACTTTACCGAGACGGACCGAGGGAATGTAGCGCCTTAGAAATCTCAGCGGTGGATCAGTAGCGGTGTAAACGCCCTCAGCTATCACAAGAAGGACGCCCGTGGGGCTCCAACTCCTGGCGTAGACCTGGATCCAGCTCAAGATCAGCCTGCCGATGAGCAAAACCAGGTAGACCGAGAGCACATAAAAGGCCACGTCTTTGAAAATGTTCACGTGCCTGCCTAAACGGTCCCTGCAGGTGCTGCCTGCACTGACCGGCAGCCGGACGGCCGACGGTCAGCTCTGGTTGAAGAAGCCACGTTCCGCGATGCGCGCCTTGTCCTCGGCAGCTACCTCGACGTTGGCCGGCGACAGCAAGAACACCTTGTTCGTCACCCGCTCGATGCTCCCGCGGAGCCCGAAGATCAAGCCAGCGGAGAAATCGACCAGGCGCTTGGCGTCACTGTCCACCATCTCCGTGAGGTTCATGATCACCGGAGTGCCATCGCGGAAGTGTTCCCCAATTGTACGAGCCTCATTGTATGTACGCGGATGCAAGGTCGTGATCCTCGCGAGGTCAGTGGTCTGGACCTGGCCGCTCGGCCGTCGGTCGCCGGGCCGCATGTCAGGCGCGTGCAGGTCGTGCCGGTCGTCCTCGGCCACCAGCTCGGCGCCGTAGTCGTCGTACTCGTCGCCGTAGTCGTCCTGATACTGATCTTCGAACTGGCGGTCATCTTCAACCAGGCCGAGATACACCGCCATCTTGCGCATCGCGCCTGCCATCGTCTGTCCTCCGTCAAGCACGCAAGGCCGGCCCAGGTCAGGCCTGGTGCCCCGCGTCGGACATTACCTGACGAAGGGCCGCCGGCCGCCGAGCAACGCCGTACCGATTCGCACGTGTGTCGCGCCTTCGGCAATGGCCTCACCCATGTCAGCGCTCATGCCCGCCGACATCACCCGCGCGGCCGGATGGGCAGCCCGCACCAATTCCGCCATTTCTCTGAGCCGCGCATAGGCGGGCCGGGCTGGTCGGCCGAGCGGCGCGATGCCCATGACTCCGGCCAGCCGGAGGCTCGGCTGCGCCGCGATCGCGGCCGCGACCGCAGGCACCTCGGCCGGATCGGCCCCGCCTCGCGATCCTGCGCCCGCAGGGCTCCTGGCCGCGCCGTCTGGTTCCGTGTCGTCCAGGCTTACCTGCACGAGGCAGTCAACGACCCGCCCGGCGCCGCCCGCCCGGCGGCCCAGCGCCTCGGCCAGCCGGATTCGGTCCACGGAGTGCACCATGTCCGCGTAGGCCACCACCCTGGCCGCCTTGTTGACCTGTAGCTGGCCCACAAAATGCCAGCGCACTGTGACCCCTGCCGCGGCGCAGGCGGCAGCCTTGGGCGCGGCCTCGGCGTCCCTGTTCTCGCCGATGTCGGTAACGCCGAGCTGGCTGAGCAGCAGGACGTCAGCGACGCCGAATGTCTTGGTCACGGCGATGAGGGTCACCTCAGCTGGGTCGCGGCCTGCCGCTTCGCAAGCCGCCGCGATCCGCGATCTCACCGTCGCGAGGTTCGCGGCGAGCTCGGCCAGCCGGTCAGTCATTCCGGCAGCCAGACCAGCCCGGCGAACCGGCCGGTCCGGCCGTCCCGCCGGTAGGAGTAAAGGTCGGGCGACTCCCTGGTACACCGACCGTCGGCGTCGATCGAGCCGACGCCAGTGGCGGCGAGCTGAGCCGCCAGCCCGGCGGCGATATCCAGCCCGCAGGTGCCGACCGCTGTCGCGCACGTGGCCTCCGGGACGACGGCACCGACCTTGGCCTGCAGGTCCGGCGGCACCTCGTAGCAGCGGCCGCAGATCGCCGGGCCGATAACGGCGCGCATCCGGGCTGGCCTCGCGCCCGCGGCGGTCATGGCGGCCACGAGCGCTGGCACGACGCCGACCGCGAGCCCCTCCCGGCCGGCGTGCGCGGCGCCGACGATCCGCGCATGCGGATCGGCGAGCAGCACTGGGGCGCAGTCCGCCACCAGCACGCACAGCGCCCGGCCGGGTCGGTCGGTGAACATGGCGTCGACCGGCCCGGGCGGCGCTGCCGCGCCATCAGCCGCGTACCAGACGTCGCGCCCGTGCACCTGCCGCATCCAGGTCAGGCTCTCGGCGTCAAGCCCGCACGCGACGGCGAGCGCACCGCGATTGGCCAGGACGGCCGCGTCATCGTCACCAACAGACAAGCCCAGGTTCAGCGAATCGTAGGGCGGTCGGCTTGACCCGCCGGACCGGCAGGAAAAGCCGACACGCACGCCGTCGCCGAGGTCGGCAGTGGTGGTGACCAGACTCACTTCAGGAAGTCTGGCACGTCGAGCTCGTCGTCTTCCTCGAACACGACCGACTTGCGCCGTGGTCCGGCCGATTCGGCAGGCCTGCCGTTGCCGTTGCCGTTGCCCGGCCGCGGCGCCGGGATGCCGTCGATCCGGGCCGCGTCGGCCGACTCCGCAGACCCGCCCCCGTCACCGGCGGTGGCGGTGGCGGATCCGGTGCTGTCAGCGGCATTCGGCTGGCGCGGCTCGCGCAACCCCGGCGCGGCGCCATCGCCCGGCGCGGTCCCGGCCACTGCTGCGGGAGCATTGTCCAACCGGAACGGCCGCCACCCGCTGGATCCGGACGAGCTGCCGGATCCGGACGAGCCAACTGTGCCACGGTCGGAAATCCCGTCCCCGGACGCCGCCGTCGCCCCGCCGCTGCCGGCTGTGACGCTGCTCGCCCCCGGAACTGCGTGGGACACGCTGGCCGCGGGCCGCGAGAACCCGTACGCGGCGGTCCGCGGCCTGGCCCGGCCCGCCTCCGGCTCGTCGAAGCCGGCCGCGATGACGGTCACCCGGACCTCGTCGCCGAGTGCGTCGTCGATGACGGCGCCGAAGATGATGTTCGCGTCAGGCGCGGCCGAGTTGGCCACGAGCTGAGCCGCCTCATTGATCTCGAACAGGCCGAGATCCGAGCCACCCTGGATGCTCAGCAGGACACCATGCGCGCCGTCGATGCTCGCCTCCAGCAGCGGGCTGGAGATCGCCATCTCCGCGGCCGCCACTGCTCGGTCGTCGCCGCGGGCGGTTCCAATGCCCATGAGAGCCGAGCCAGCCCCGGACATGACCGATTTCACATCCGCGAAGTCCAGGTTGATCAGACCCGGCGTGGTGATCAGGTCGGTGATGCCCTGCACACCGGAGAGCAGAACCTGGTCGGCGGCCTTGAACGCGTCCAGCACGCTCACGTGCCGATCCGAGATCGACAGCAGCCGGTCGTTCGGTATCACGATGAGGGTGTCCACCTCGCTGCGCAAGCGCTCGATGCCGGTGTCGGCCTGGGCCGCCCGCCGCTTGCCCTCGAACCCGAACGGCCTGGTCACCACTCCGATGGTGAGCGCGCCGAGAGACCTGGCCACCTCGGCCACGACAGGCGCACCGCCGGTACCAGTACCGCCGCCCTCGCCCGCGGTCACGAACACCATGTCCGCGCCCTTGAGGACCTCTTCGATCTCCTCGCGATGATCTTGCGCGGCCTTCGCGCCGATGTCCGGATTGGCCCCCGCGCCGAGGCCCCTGGTGAGTTCGCGCCCGACGTCCAGTTTGACGTCCGCGTCGCTCATCAGCAGCGCTTGCGCGTCGGTATTGATCGCGATGAACTCGACCCCGCGGAGTCCCTCTTCGATCATTCTGTTCACGGCGTTGACGCCGCCCCCGCCGATGCCGACGACCTTGATGACCGCCAGATAGTTCTGCGGTGCTGCCACGAGGAGCAAACCCTTCCGCTTGTCACATCCGAGGGTGGTCCCCCCGGACCCTTTCTGCGGAACCCTTCCGCCCGATACGACCCGCTCCTAGACAGGAACGGGGTCGCTCCGGTCCGCCGCCGTCGGGCCCGTCCCTGCACCTGGACCAGCACAGTTGCGGGCGCTTACCCGGCCCCCCACGCTAGCCAGGCGCTCGCACGGCAAACCCTCACCCTCAACTTGAGATTTAGAGTTATGTCAAGCTGTCGACTGATAGGGACAGTAAGGTGGCCCGCATCCCCGGTCAATCACTGGTCACCATCACGGCACGGCGTGTCGCGGCTGCCAGCAGTGCGCGGGTTCCGCGGCCGCCGGGTACCGGTCATCTCTGGGTGACTGCGGTAGCCGGGTCGCTGACGTCGTAGTACCGCGCGTGCGTGCCCAGCAGCACGCTGAGCTCGGCTGCCTTCTGCGCGGCTCGCGCAGGGCCGCCCCAGACCACCGTGATCCCTCCGGTCAGCCGCAGGGTCGCGCCCGATGCGGTCGCCGACACCGACCTGACCGCTGCCCGCAGCTGGGCAGGCAGTTCCCGGGCGACCAGCGCGGCGACGCGGACGGCCGGGTTGCCGCGAAGCACTGAGGGGGGCGACGTCAGCAGCGGAATCCCCAGCGGCGGGCTCGTGGTGGCAGACACCGTCACGCCATAGGCGTCGACCAGGTCATATCCGGAGGCCGTCCGCACCGCGAGCGCCGGCACGCGCGGCCGGACGCTGATAACGACTGTGTCCGGGTACGACCTCGATACCCGTGCAGAGAGCACAGCCGGGATCCGCTCGACCCGGCGCACCGCCGCGGCCGCGTTCAGCCGGGCCAGCGGCGTGCCGAGCCGGATGTCGGCTGCGCCGCGCACATCCGCGGCGGAGACTTCCGCGCCGCCCCCGGTCACCCGGACGTGCCGAACCACCAGCACCGTCGGCCCGAGCAGCGCCCAGCCAGCAACCACGAGGATCGTCAGCCCGAGGCAGCCAGCGAGCACCAGCCGTCCCCGCGTGCGCCGTCGCCCGCCGCCGCTTTGGCTAGCACCGCTTTGGCTAGCACCGCTTTGGCTAGCACCGCGCCGGCCAGTGACCGACGGCCGGGCCGCGTCGGCATCGACGTCGACCGGAGCGGCCTCGTTCCCTGGCCGGACGCCGGGAATCGCCTGGGCCCGCTCGCGCGACCTCACGCGTCGCCCGCCCGTTCGCGCAGGGCCGCGACGATCTGCGGCCCGAGCGCAGTCACATCCCCGGCTCCCATGGTGAGAACCAGGTCACCAGGCTTGGCCAGGCCGGCCACCGCGGCTGGCACCGCGGCCCGATCAGGCAAGAAGAGAGCGCCGCCGCCCGGCACCTGGTCGCTGATCAGCTTGCCAGTCACGCCAGGTTCCGGATCCTCGCGCGCCGCGTAGACATCAAGCACCAGCGCTTCGTCCGCTGCACCGAGAGCGGCGCCGAACTCTGCGGCGAAGATCCTGGTCCGGCTGAACAAGTGCGGCTGGAACACCGCGATCACCCGGCCGCCCGCCGCGATATCCCGCGCAGCCGCCAGGTCGGCCGCCAGTTCGGTGGGGTGGTGCGCGTAACTGTCGATGACCTGGACGCCGTCGGCCTCGCCCTTGAGCTCCATCCGCCGCCGGGCGCCGCGATACGCGGCCAGGCCGGCCACCACTTCCGGGACCGGTATGCCCAGTTCGACGGAGGCAGCGAACGCGGCGGCCGCGTCGAGCGCGTAGTGCCGGCCCGGCACGGCGATTTCCAGCTGGACCGGACCGGCCCCGGCGAGAACCGTGCCAGCACCGGCGGTCACACTCAGCTGCGTGCGCATGCCCCGCGGCTGGATGTCGGTTACCCGGTACGCCGCCGTTGCCGCGGTGCCGTAGCTCAGCGCCGTCACGTCGGGACGCACCGACGCGGCCAGCGCTCGGGCGCCAGGATCGTCGGCGCAGGCGATCAGCAGGCCACCGGTCCTGATCTTGCCGGCGAACGCCGCGAACGCGGCCTCGATCGCCGCGTAGTCACCGTAGTTATCAAGGTGATCGGCCTCCACCGAGGTGACGACCGCCAGATCAGGAGACAGCATCAGGAACGAGCCGTCGCTCTCGTCTGCTTCCACCACGAACGCATGGCCGTCGTCCAGGTCGGCACCGAGGCCCGTCTCGGCCAGGATGCCGCCGATGACATAGGACGGCCGGGCCCCGGCCTGCCGCAGCACCGTGGTGATCATCGACGTCGTGGTGGTCTTCCCGTGTGTGCCGGCGACCGCGACCGCCTGATAACCCAGCATGACGCTGGCGAGCGCCGCCGCGCGGTGCAGCACCCGCAGTTCGCGCTGCTGCGCCGCGATCAGCTCCGGGTTATCCGGCCTGATGGCGGTCGACACGACCAGGGTGTCGGCGGCGCCGAGGTTCTCCGCCGCGTGCCCGACCGCCACCCGCGCTCCGGCCGCGGCCAGCTCGTCTAGCAGACCGGAGGGCGCGGAGTCGCTGCCCGACACGGTCATGCCGCGAGCCAGCATGATGCGCGCGATGCCGGACATCCCGGCCCCGCCGATGCCGACAAAGTGGACGGCACCGAGCTGATCGGCCGGCACCGGGTCGACAGGCGTGACCAGGCCCACGCCGCTACCTCCCCACTCTCCCCGCGGGGCCGCCGTCGCGTCCCCGGTGCCGCGATCCGCCGGGACGTCCGGCCGACCCCGGCGTGCGGCGCGGTCGCGACGGTGGAGCCGTGCGCCCGATCTCAAGCACCAGCGCCGCCAGCTCGGTGTCCGCGGCACGGTTGCCGGTGGCCGCCGCGGCCTGGCTCATCGCGGCGACGAGCTCGCCGTCGAGCAAGATCGGCAGCAGGGTCTCGCCGATCCACTCGGCCGACAGGTCGGCGTCGTCGATGATCAGGCCACCCCCCGCCTCCTCGATCGGCTCGGCGTTCAGCCGCTGCTCGCCGTTGCCGTGCGGCAGCGGGACGTAGGCGGCCGGCAAGCCGATGGCTGTCAGCTCCGCACATGTCATCGCACCCGCCCGGCACAGCGCGAAGTCGGCAGCGGCATAGCCAAGCTCCATCCGGTCCAGGTATGGCAGCACCACGTACGGCACCGGCCCGGGCGGCACCTGCACGTCGGCGTTCTTGGGGCCGACGACGTGCAGCACCTGAATCCCGGAATCGCGCAGCGTCTCCGCCGCATCGAGCACCGCCCGGTTCAACGACGCGGCGCCCTGCGAGCCGCCGGTGACGAGCAGCACCGGCAGATCCGGCTGCAAGCCGAAGTGCGTGCGAGCCTTGTCCGCGAGCGCCAGGCGGTCCAGTCCGGCGATCTGCCGCCGGATCGGGATGCCGAGGTAGCGACCGTGCAGCAGCCTGGTGCCTGGCTGGCCGGTGTAGACCTGTCGGGTCAGCAGCGCGCCGATCCGGTTCGCCAGGCCCGGTCGCGCGTTGGCTTCGTGCACGACGATAGGCACCCGCGCGCGCCGGGCCGCGAGGTAGGCGGGTGTCGCCACGTAGCCGCCCAGACCGACGACCACGTCTGCGTGCACTCTCGCCAGGATCTGCCCGGTGGCGTGCACGGCGGTGCGCAGCCGGCCAGGAACCGAGGAGAGCTCGAGGGTCAGACCACGCGGCAGCGGCACGGGCGGGATCAGCGCGAGGTCGTAACCACGCATCGGCACCAGCCGCGTCTCCAGCCCGCGCTCGGTACCCAGGCAGGTGATCACCGTCTGCGGTTCTGCCTCGCGCAGCGCGTCGGCGAGCGCCAGCGCGGGCTCGATGTGCCCGCCCGTGCCACCGCCCGCGATGACCACGCTGACCGCCATCGGCACCTCACCTTCGTTGACCGGGCCACCTTACTGGGGCGGCGGCCCGTGCCCGTGCGTTCGACGGCGCGGCGCGCTGGCCGAGGCCAAGACGACGCAGCAGCCGCAACGGCATCGCAGGGCCGGCCGCCGCCAGCGCCTGGGCGGCACCGGGCTCGGTCCGCGCGAACGCCATGAGCATGCCCAGCGCCACAAGGCTCGCCAGCAGTGACGATACGCCGGCCGAGATCAGTGGCAGCGGCACGCCGCTGATCGGCAGCAGGCCGAGCACGGCGCCCATGTTGACCAGGGCCTGCACGACCAGCCAGACCGTGATCGCGCCGGCCGCCAGCCGGGCGAAGGTGTCCGTGGCGCGGCGGGCGATGCGCAGCCCGGCGAAAGCGATGCCGCCATACAGCGTCACGACGCACAGCGTGCCGACGAGGCCGAGCTCCTCACCGAGGATGGCGAAGATGAAGTCCGTAGGGCTATTGGGCACCCAGCCCCACTTGGCCCGGCTGGCGCCGGTGCCCACCCCGAACAGGCCGCCCGAGCCGAGCGCGTCCTTGCCCTGAATGAGCTGGTAGCAGCTCACGGTCTGGCATTTGCGCGAGTGTGCGGAGAAAAAGGCGGTGACCCTGGCCAGCTCGTACGGATGCACGGCGACGACGATCAGCAACGCAAACGCCATCAGGCCGGCCAGGCCGGCCAGCAGCTTACGCGGCGTGCCGATGATCCACAGCAGCGCGAGGAAGATCACGATGAGCAGGAACGTCGTGCCCAAGTCCTTGCCGAGAAGAACCAGCAGGCTGAGCAGCGCCGCGCCAGGCAGTAGCGGGACGAGTAGGTGTCGCCAGTCGGTGAGCTGCCCGAGCCGCTCCTTCCGGGCGAGCAGGTCGGCGCCCCACACCACGAGCGCGAGCTTGGCCAGCTCGGACGGCTGTACCTGGGTGCCGGCCACGATCAGCCAGCGCTTGGCGCCGTCGACCTCGACGCCGAAGAGCAGCACGAGGGCCACGCCAGCCAGCGCCGCCAGCAGCAGCGGGTACGCGCACGCCCGGAAGACCCGCGGCGGAGACTTGGCGGCCAGCCACATCAGCAGCAGCCCTGCGACGGCGCCGGCGAGCTGCTTTTCAAACATCGAGTAGGCCGGGTAGCCGTTGTCTAGGTCGTAGGCGGTGCCCGCGGACAGCACCATCATCAGCCCGACCGCGAGTAGCAGCAGCGTGCAGCCGAGCACCAGGTAGTACGACGCTAGTGGCCTGTTGAGCAGGGCGGTAAATCGCAGCGCCGCAAAGCGCACCCGATGGGCTCCCGCCTGTGCGGCTGCGCGCGCATCGTCGCGGTGCGGCAGCCGGAGAGTGACTTGGCCGGTCGGTTCCGCTGCGGCCGACTCAGCCGACGGCACGGTGCTCACGAGCCATCCAGCTGATCTGCCAGCCGGCGAACCTCCGCTGCGAACGCGTCGCCGCGCGCCCCGTAGTCGCGGAATATGTCCCACGACTGCGCCGCCGGCGCCAGCAGCACCGTGTCGCCCGGTCGCGCGACCGCCGCTGCCTGCGCCGTCGCCTGATTCATGACTCCAGTCTCGGTGCTGGCGAGCTCCGTTACCGGGACATCCGGTGCGTGTCGCGTCAGCGCGCTGGCGAACCTAGCTGCATCCGTGCCGATCAGGACGGCGGCGCGCAGGCGAGGGGCCGCCGCGGCCACGAGCGCATCCAGGTCGGCGTCACTGCCACGGAACAGCCCGCCAGCGATCCACACGATGGCGGGGAATGCCGCAAGCGACGCGGCCGCGGCCGCGGGGTTGCTGGCCTTTGAGTCGTCCACGAAGGCCACGCCCGCGACCTCCGCCACGAGCGCGATGCGATGCGGCTCAGGTACGAACGCCGCGAGCCCGGCCGCGATCGAGTTCGGCCTGTCGCCGTAGGCGCGGGCCAGCGCCGCGGCCGCGAGCGCGTCCGCGACGTTGTGCGGCACGGCGGGGCGCACGTCCCGGACCTCGGCCA
>JASHOE010000053.1 GCA_030041275.1 Streptosporangiaceae bacterium | reverse complement strand
GACGTGCAGCGGGACTGGTTCCGCGCCCACATTGACATCGCCAAGCAGGTCTCGAAGCCGCTCGTGATCCACGACCGGAATGCGCACGCGGACGTGCTGGCGATCCTCGCCGCTGACGGCCCACCCGAGCAGGTGGTCTTCCACTGCTTCTCTGGCGACGCGGAGCTTGCCGAGCAGTGCGTCCAGGCCGGTTATCTGCTCAGCTTCGCAGGCACCGTCACGTTCGGTAACGCCGGAGACCTGCGCGCGGCGGCCGCCGTCACGCCGGCCGAGCTGATTCTCGCGGAAACGGACGCGCCCTTCTTGGCCCCGGCTCCGAACCGCGGCAAGTCCAACACGCCCGCGCAGGTTGCGAACACCATCCGCGCGGTCGCCGCGGCCAGGCAGATGGACGTGGCGAAGCTCTGCGCGGTTATCGAGGCCACCGGCGAGCGGGTCTTCGGGCCCTTCCGGGCATAGCAGCTGCCGTGTCATCCGATCCACCGTCGGCCGCCGCGGCATCCGCGCAGCCGCTGGCTGCGGCGCAATTGCTGGGGCCGACCGAGATTCGGGCGCTCGCCGCGCGGCTCGGCGTGCAGCCGTCCAAGCGGCTCGGGCAGAACTTCGTCGTCGACGGGGGCACGGTCACCCGGATCGCGGCCATGGCCGGGCTCCAGCAGGGCGACGTGGTGGTGGAGGTCGGGCCCGGCTTCGGATCGCTGACCCTGCCGCTGCTGGCAGCGGCGCATCGGGTTGTCGCGGTCGAGGCGGACCCAGCGCTCGCGGCCGAGCTGCCGGCCACCATCGCGGCCAGGGCGCCACATCTCGCCGCGAGGCTCGAGGTCGTGACCGCCGACGCGGCCAGGATCGGCTCGCTTCCCGGGCAGCAGCCGACCGTGCTGGTGGCGAACCTGCCTTACAACGTCTCGGTGCCGGTCGTGCTGCACTTGCTGGACTCGGTGCCGACGCTGCGCCACGGGCTGGTCATGGTGCAAGCCGAGGTGGCCGACCGGATGTGCGCGCCGCCTGGCAGCCGCGTGTACGGCGTGCCGTCGGCGAAGCTGGCCTGGTTCGGCACGGCACGGCGGGTCGGCTCGGTTCGCCGGGCCGTGTTCTGGCCGGTGCCGCGCGTCGACTCCGGGCTGGTCGAACTCGTGCGGCACCCGGCCGACGTTGCGGCACGGCTGCGCGGTGACGCCGGCCAGGCGGAGACGTTCGCGGTGATCGACGCCGCGTTCTCGCAGCGACGCAAGACGCTGCGGTCGGCGCTGACGGCCTGGGCAGGGTCCGCGGCCGCCGCAGCTGAGGTTCTGCAGGCCGCCGGGATCGACGCGACGCTGCGTGGTGAGGCGCTGAGCGTGGCCGAGTTCGCGCGCATCGCGGCGGCCAGGGCGGCGGCGTGTTCGGACCGGACCGATAGCATCGGCACGTCGTGATCACACCAATAAGGCCAGGTCCGGCGGCGGTGACCGTGCGGGTACCGGCGAAGATCAACCTTCAGCTCGCCGTCGGACCGGTTCGCGGCGACGGCTATCACCCATTGGTCACGGTCTTCCATGCGGTGTCGTTGTTCGATGAGGTGACGGTCCGGCCGGCGACGGAGATGGCGCTGGCAGTCACCGGCGAGGACGCGGCAGCCGTCCCGGCGGATCGGTTGAACCTGGCGTGGCGCGCCGCTCGCGCGCTGGCGCAGGCGGCGAACGTGCGCGATGGCGCGGTAGGGATTGAGATACGCAAGCGGATCCCCGCGGCGGCCGGGCTGGCCGGCGGCAGCGCGGACGCGGCCGCGACGCTGGTGGCCTGCAACGAGATCTGGCAGGTCGGCCTGTCCCAGCGCGACCTCGCCGAGATAGCCGCCGATATCGGCAGCGACGTACCGTTCTCGCTGGTCGGCGGCACTGCGGTGGGCCGGGGGCGGGGTGACGAACTGACGCCGGCGCTCGCGTCGGGTGAGTATCACTGGGCGCTGGCCTTCGGCCGAACGGGCCTGTCAACCGCGAACGTCTATGCGACGTGCGATCGGCTGCGCGCAGCCAGGGCGAAGGCGATGGGGCAGCCGCTGGCCGCCGAGCCCGAGCTGAGCACCGAGCTGATGACCGCGCTGCGGTCAGGGGATCCAGCCCGGGTGGGACCGCTGCTGACCAACGATCTGCAGCCCGCGGCGCTATCGCTGCGACCGGGGCTGCGCCGGACGCTCGCGGCTGGGCGCGAGCACGGTGCGCTCGGCTCGATCGTGTCCGGCTCCGGACCGACATGTGCGTTCCTCGCTCGCGACGCCGCGCACGCGAGCGACCTGGCCGTGGCGCTGACCAGTTCCGGGGTGTGCCGGACGGCCGCGCGCGCCAGCGGCCCCGTTCCCGGTGCGATGGTGGTAAGGAACGGCAGACCGTCGTGAGCCGGCCCGCGCCCAACCTGGTCAACCTGGAGCAGGCGAGCAAGGCCTACGCGGAGCATGTGCTGCTCGACCGGGTGTCGCTCGGGGTTTCCGCCGGGCAGCGGATCGGCGTCGTCGGCCGCAACGGTGCGGGCAAGACGACGCTGCTCGCCGCCCTCGCCGGGCTCGCGCGTCTGGACTCGGGCCGGGCGACGCGTGGGCGCGAAGTCACCATCGGGCACCTGCCTCAGGCGCAGGACCTCGCCGGATCGGTCGGCGCCGTTGTCTTCGGGGCCGCGGCGGAGCACGAGTGGGCGGCAGATCCGCGCAGCCGCGCCGTGGTGGCCGGCCTGCTTGGCGGCATCGACACCGACGCGGACATCGCGGGGCTGTCCGGGGGCGAGCGACGGCGGGTCGGCCTCGCGGCGCTGCTGCGCGGCAGCTATGACCTACTGCTGCTGGACGAGCCGACCAACCACCTGGACATCGAAGCGATCACCTGGCTGGCCGGCTACCTGCGCGAGTACGCGCCGAGCTACGCGGTCGTCACCCACGACCGGTGGTTCCTGGACGAGGTCACTGAGCTGACCTGGGAGGTCGCCGACGGCGAGGTGTATGCCTACGAGGGCGGCTACTCCGCCTACGTGCTCGCCAAGGCGGAACGGGCGCGGGTGGCCGCTGCGACCGATCAGCGACGGCGCAATCTGCTGCGCAAGGAGCTGGCGTGGCTGCGGCGCGGACCACCAGCGCGGACAAGCAAGCCCAGGTTCCGCATTGAGGCGGCGAACGCCCTCATCGCGGGCGAACCGCCGGCCAGGGACGGGGTGGAGCTCGCGCGGCTAGCGAACGCTCGGCTCGGCAAGACGGTCATCGAACTCGAGGACGTCTCGGTGTCGGCCGGCCGGCGCGCTCTGCTCGAGCACGTGACCTGGCAGCTCGGGCCGGGTGACCGCGTCGGCATCGTCGGCGTTAACGGCACGGGCAAGACCACGCTGCTCAGGTTGCTGACCGGGCTGCTGCCGGTGCCGTCGCCCCCAGCCAGTTTCCTGACCACCAGCGGCCGGGTGGTCACCGGCAGCACGGTGCGTACCGGGTTTCTGACCCAGGAGCCCACACCCGTCGATCCGGATCTGCGGGTACTCGAGGCAGCTGAGCAGGTGCGCAGCTCGGCCGTCGTGGGCCAGCGGGAGCTGTCGGTGAGCCAGCTGCTCGAGCGGCTGGGGCTGCGAGCCGAACGGCAGTGGACTCGTGTCGGTGAGCTGTCGGGCGGCGAGCGGCGTCGACTCCAGCTGCTGGTGCTGCTGCTGGCCGAGCCGAATGTGCTGCTGCTCGACGAGCCGACCAATGATCTGGACATCGAGACGCTGACCGAGCTTGAAGACCTCCTCGACGGCTGGCCGGGCTCGGTCGTGGTGGTCAGTCACGACCGCTATTTCCTGGAGCGGGTCACTGACCACGTGCTGGCTCTCGTGGACGGGCAGCTCGCCTACTTGCCCGGCGGGGTCGAGGAGTACCTCCGGCTACGCGCGTCAGCAGATCCGGCCGCGAGTCCGCCGCCAGCCCGCGGAGCTGCCGCTGCGGAGGCCGCGGACGGGCGCTCGAACGCGGCCCGCCAGCGCGCCGCGCAAAAGGAGCTGACCAGGCTGGAGCGGCAGATCGCGCGGCTGTCTGACACCGAGGCGCAGCTGTCAGCGGACCTGGCTGCGCACGCCAGCAACTACGAGACGCTGGTCGAGCTCGGCGTGCAGCTACGCGCGGTGCAGGACGAGCGGGCCGGGCTGGAAGATCGCTGGCTGGAGGTCGCTGAGGAAATCAGCACGTAGCGCCCCGGCGCCGGTGTGTGTGTCCGCCCGCGGTGTAGCGCGGCTCGGTTAGTCAGCGGGGCCAGGATCAGCCGGCGTCGTCCGGAGTGCGGCGTGACCAGGAGGTCGCGTCAAAGGGGGCGAGCAGGACGCGAAGCAGGGCGGCCAGGTCGCGCTGCTGGTCGGCGGGCAGCGCGACGAGCAGGCCGCGTTCCCGGTCCATCAGGTCTGCCATCGCAGCGTCCACGCTGCGGAGGCCTGCGTCGGTCAGTTCCACGAGCACGCCGCGCTTGTCTTGCGGGTCGGGATGCCTGCGGACGAGGCCGCGGCCGGTGAGCCGGTCGATCCTGTTGGTCATCGTGCCGGACGTCACGAGTGTCGCTCGCAGCAGCGCGCCAGGGCTGAGCTGGTACGGCGCGCCCTGGCGGCGCAGCGCGGACAAGACGTCGAACTCCCACGCCTCGAGTCCGTGCGCGGCAAAGGCGGCTCGCCTCGCCCGGTCCAGGTGCCGGGCCAGGCGGGACACCCGGCTGAGCACATGCAGCGGCCCGACGTCGAGGTCGGGCCGTTCCGCTTGCCACTGGGCGACGATGTCGTCAACCTCGTCGCTGAGCGGCTTGGTCACGCGTGCCATGTGCGGAGCATATCTCTTGACATCGAGACTTCAGGCACGGTAGACAGAGGCTAGATATCTTGATGTCGAGAGATTCGCTCACCGGCGGACACGCTGCCCGGCCTGATCAACCGGCCTGATCACCCGGCCTGATCATGTGCGCGTCCGTTGAAGCTGTCGACGCACGGGAACGGACGAACAGGAGCTGCCATGTGGGATCCGGAGCAGTATCTGCACTTTGCCGATGAGCGGTCACGGCCTTTCTTCGACCTGGCCGGCCGGATCGGCGCCGACGCGCCATCCTTCGTGGTCGATCTGGGCTGCGGACCCGGCCAGCTGACCGCCGAGCTAGCGAGGCGCTGGCCGCGGGCGACCGTCCTCGGCATTGACTCCTCTGCCGACATGATCGATGCCGCCACCGCGGCGCGGTATGGAGCCGGCCGATTCGGCGGCCGGCTCAGCTTCGAGCTCGGCGACGTCCGCGATTTCAAGGCCGATCGGCCCGCGGACGTGATCATTTCCAACGCGGTGCTGCAGTGGGTCCCCGGTCACCTGGATTTGCTGCCGCGCTGGGCTGATTACCTCGCGCCGGGCGGCTGGCTCGCCTTCCAGCTGCCAGGCAACTTTGACCAGCCCACGCACTCGGTGCTGCGTGACCTGGCGGCCTCCGGTCGCTGGCGTGAGCGGCTAGCGGATGTCCGGCTCAACCGGCAGGCCGAGGACCTGCTCAGTTACCTGGCGGTGCTCAGTGGCGCAGGCCTGGCTGTCGACGCCTGGGAGACGACATATCTGCACATCCTGCACGGACCGGATCCGGTGACCGAGTGGTACAAGGGCTCTGGCTTGCGACCGGTGCTCGCGGCGCTGACGCCGGAAGATGGCGCCGAGTTCGTCCGCCAGTACAGCGAGCGGGTCAGGGCGGCCTATCCGGCTGCGTCGTACGGGACAGTCCTGCCGTTCCGCCGCGTTTTCGTGGTCGCTCACCGCCCCGCTCAGCGCCGTCACTGACCCTGCCGAAGCTGCGCTGCCGCCTCGGCCGACAGCTCCGGCTTAGGGTCGAGCTCGCGCAGGCCGTTCCAGGCGAGGTTGACCAGGTGGGCGGCCATCTCCTCCAGGGCGGGTTTGCGCGCGTCGAGCCACCACTGGCCGGCCGAAGCGACCATGCCGACGAGCATCTGGGCGTACACCGGTGCAAGTCCCGGGTCGTAACCGCGCATCGCGAGCACGTCGCCGAGGATGTATTCCACCTGGCTCGCGATGTCGCTGATCAGGCTCGCGAAGGTGCCGCTTCCTGAGGTCGGGTTCGAGTCGCGGACGAGGATCCGGAAGCCATCAGAGTTCTCCTGGATGTACCTGAGCAGCTGCACAGCGGCCATCTCGAACTTGGCCATCGTGTCCTCGCCCTCCAGCAGCCTCGTGGCCATGCTGAGGAATCGCTCGACCTCGCGATCGACGACGACCGCGTACAGGCCCTCCTTGCCACCGAAGTGCTCGTACACGACCGGCTTGGAGACGCCCGCCTGGGCAGCGATCTCCTCGATGGAGGTGCCGTCGAGGCCACGCTCGGCGAACAGCCGTCGGCCGATGTCGAGAAGCTGCTCGCGCCGTTCCTTACCGGTCATCCGCCGTCGGCTCGCAGGCGACGGCAACGGCTCCTCTGTCACCGCTCCATCTTGGCCGGTTAGGCGGCGCCAGGGCGAATCGGCTGCTTCTTCGCTGGTACTGCGGGGGTGCGTCGGGTCATCGAGCCGAGACGTCGCGTCCCGGTGAGCTTGCCGTTGAGCCTGGCCGGGTCCGGCCACCGGACGTCGTAGGCCCAGCCGAGCTTTTCCGCGAACCAGATCAGCCGCGCGGCGATGTCGATTTGGCCGCGGAGGGCACCATGTCGCGCACAGGTCGGGTCGGCGTGGTGCAGGTTGTGCCATGACTCGCCGAAGGACAGGATCGCCAGCCAGTTGACGTTCCGCGACTTATCCCTGACCTCGAACTCTTCCTTGCCAAACGTGTGACAGATCGAGTTGATCGACCACGTGATGTGGTGCAGGAAGGCGACCCGGACCAGGCTGGCCCAGAAGAACGCCGTCACCGCGCCCTGCCAGGACCACGACCACAGGCCGCCGATGAGGGCCGGTGCCAGCAGCGACGCTACGACCAGTGCGGGGAACCAGTCGGAGATGCGCACGATCTTGCGATCTGCGAGCAGGTCAGGGCAGAACTTCTCGCGCGAGGTCCGGTTGCCGTTGAACATCCAGCCGATGTGCGCCCAGGCCAGGCCCTTGCTGAGCGCCTTCCAGTCGTCCCCGAACCGCCAGGGCGAATGCGGATCTCCCTCACGGTCGCTGTACTTGTGGTGCCTTCGGTGGTCGGCTACCCAGGTCAGAACGGGGCCTTCGATGGCGAGCGAGCCGGCGATCGCCAGCGCGACCCGCAGACCAGGCTTGGCCTTGAAGGACAGGTGGGTGAAGTAGCGGTGGAAGCCCATGCTGATGCCGAGGCCAGAGATGTAGTAGAAGACCAGCGCGATGACCACGTCATGCCAGCCGAGGCCCCAGCCCCAGGCAAGTGGTATCGCGGCGACAAGCGCCAGCAATGGCACGGCGACGAAGACACCGACGAGGACTTTCTCGCCCGTGCCCTTCTGCGTGTCGCGCAAATCGTTCAGTGGCGCCTTGCGTTCGGTCGCGGCCGCCGGCGGGCCATCGGAGGCCGCGGGCGAGCTGGTGGTGCCGGGGTTCGTGACATCTGTGACTGCAGTCATGGGATCCTCGCCTGGCACTGATGCAGGTTGTCTGCGACGTGAGCGCTCCGCCGCGCCGTGGGCAAGGGCCACACGCAGATACGCTTACGTAACCGTAACCTACGGGACCGTAGGTTGCACGACCACGAAGCAAATTATTGCCCGCGGGATCGCGAACCATGCCGGCCGCGCCAGCCATTTACCCGCGACTGGCTGCCACGTGTTCGGCCCAGCCGTTTCGTCAGTACCTCGATCTAAAATTCGATAGATGACCAATAAACTGGTATTTTCTGAGTTACGCGAGCGAGCGATTGAGCTCCGGCTCGCCGGGAAGTCGCTTCGCGAGATCAAGCAGATCACCGGCGTCACCAGCAACTCGAGGCTCAGCGAAGCGCTTCGCGGCGTACCGCCGCCACCATGGACGCGACGCCCGAGGGCCAAGGACCACTTGCATACGAAGGCACGCGAGCTGCGTTCCCGCGGCTACACGATGGTCGAGATAGCCGACGAGCTCGGCGTCTCGAAAAGCTCCGCCTCGCTGTGGACCCATGACATGCCTCGCGTTGGACGGATTAGAAGGACGAGATCCGCCAACGCAATGCGGCAGGTGTGAGCGCGTTCTGGGCCGCGGAGTCGCCGCGCCGCGAGGCGCGCCGCCAGGTCATCGCCGAGACTGCCGCTGCGCAGATCGGGCGCCTATCAGACCGGGAAGTCACCATCGCAGGCGCCATCGCGTACTGGTGTGAGGGCAGCAAGAACAAGCCGTACCGAAAGAAGGAGAACAGAGTCAGCTTCGTCAACAGCGATCCCAGGCTGATTCTGCTGTTTCTCCGTTTCCTAACCGTGGTGGGCGTGCCACAGGTTCGCGTCCGCTGCTGCGTCGCAATCCACGAGAGCGCGGATGCAGCCGACGCGCAGCGATTCTGGCAAGAGGTAACTGGGTTACCCATGGATCAGTTCCGTCGACCCACGATCAAGCGGCACAATCCCAAGACCAATCGGCTGAACACCGGCAGCGATTACCACGGCTGCCTAGTGATCCATGTGCTCCATGGACTAGAGCTGTACCGGCAGATCGAAGGCTGGGCTAACGCCAGCATGGAATCAGCGGTTTTGCCAGACTAATAGAGTTTGCTCCCGCGTGAGGATTTGAACCTCAATTGTCCGAGCCAAAGTCGGAAGTCCTGCCGATTGGACGACGCGGGAATGGGCGAGACCCAGCGTACCGGTCTCGGCGTCTGGCGCTTGGTGGCTGACTGCTCTGCCTGGGTAGGGCGCGTCAGCAGCCGCGGCGAAGGTCCGCGTGTGACCCACAAGGCTCGCTGAATTGGGTCTGTGCCAGCCGGGCCGATCGGCTCCGACCTAGCGGTTAGTGGGGGACTGGCGCTATCGGTACAGACCCGGCGGGGAATGAGAGTTTGTGGCACGATCGTGCACGGGCGGCGCATCAGGCATCAACTGCCGCCCAGGCCGACCAGGCGCAGGTAACAGGCCGGTATCCTGCCCATGTCGGGACAGCAACATCC
>JASHOE010000355.1 GCA_030041275.1 Streptosporangiaceae bacterium | reverse complement strand
GGTCGTCTGCAACAGGTGTTCGAGAGCCAGCGCGGGAGACCCATTGGCCTCATACCAGTCGGCGGCACGATGATGCAGGGTCGAAATGACGCCCGGCTCGTTACGGAGGAGCTCGCCGAGGAGGAACTCTCGGAACAGCGCATGGTAGCGATACCACTGCCGCCGTCGGTCGAGCGGGACCAAGAACAAGCTGGCGGCCTCCAGCCGGCGCAGATAGTCTGCTCCGCCAGACGAATTCAGCATGGCATCGCAGAGTGGCCCGTTCAGCTGGTCGAGCACGGCTGTGCGACGCAGGAAGCGCTGAATGTCCTCCGGGAGCTGGAACAGGGCCTCGCCATACAGATAGTCGGCGACGTACCGGTCATCGCCGGTGACCGTCCACTCCTGGTCGTGACCCTCCTTCGCGATCAAAGCGGCGAGGTACAGGCCAACTGGCCAGCCTTCAGTCCGTTCAGTCACCGCGGCGGCCTGCTCGGGTGCCAGCTTGACCTGGACCTGCGAGAAGATCTGCTGGGCGCCAGCCGCGTCGAGGGCCAAGTCGCGCGCCGTAAACTCCAGGACATCACCCGCTGCCCGTAACCGGGGAAGGTGCGCCTGCTCGGAACGGCTCGCGGCAGCCAGCTGCGATCCCCGAGGAATCGCCGATATCACCACACTCAACACATCGTGGCAGTCCGGCGACTGCAGCTCGTGAAGATCGTCCAGCATCAGCACAAACCGAACCGGGCTGGCGCGAAGCGCCGCGGCCAGGCGCGGCGCAGCCCGGCCCAGCACCGACACGCCAGGACCTGCCATATCCGCGACCAAGCCGGGGTCGCACAGGCCCGCCCGTTGGCACGCAGCAGCCAGCGAGGCCAGCAGCGTCGCGGGATCATTATCGAAACGATCCAGAGAAACCCAGGCCACCTGGCGACATTCGGCACGGGCCCACTGCGCGAGGAACGTCGACTTTCCGTAGCCCGCCGGCGCAGTGACCGCGACCACACGACAGTCCGTCGACCGAACAGCCTCGATGAGCTGGTCATGAGACACCGCGCTCGGACGCGGCTCTGAGACCGAGAACTTGGCGTCAAGCAGAATCTCGCCTAGGTCACGAGCCCTGTTGCTCGGTTCCCTTATCTGCGTCATGACGCGGACTTGGCAGTATCGGGTTCCAGCTTGTTGTTATCCGCCGCACAACCCTTAGCGAGGCGTCTGCCAGCCGCCTCGCCTGAGAACGGGTGACCAGAATCGCACCCCCAAATCACCCTCATCTGTCTGGGCCTCCGGGCCGAACCTAACAGCACTCCCGCCGCATGTGCCGAATAACTCTACACGGAGGCAGGGAGATTCGATCCCCTGCGGTGCGCAGCAACGGTCGGGAGTCCGCACCAAGCCGACTTCATGAGCTCTTGACGCATTACAGGAAGGATCAATCTGAGGCCCCTCGCCAGCTGGTCCGGCTGCGCCGTCTCGCCAGCCGGGTCACCGCTCACGACGCGTCGGTCTACACGCCCCGCCGAGCTCGTACCGTCGCCTCGAGTTGAGTCCCAGCGGGTGGTGTACGAGGGGGTGATCTGAGGGGAAGGCGAACCCCCCGCTCTTGGCCCTATCGAGCATGCTGCGTCCACCTCGGGAGTGGCGATGGGGACTCGTTACCTCCGATCTTGGTGTGGGCGGCCGCGGGCCGGGTGCCTACAGGCAGCCCACCGACCGGTGGGCGGGTCCGTGGACACCTTCCCACCGGACGAGGACCACACGGCGCTGGCCCTGACCTCTCCTGCGATCGGCCTCTACCTGCCGGTCGGAATGGAGAAGTGCCCCTGCGACAGGTCGACGAAGGTGTCTGAATCGGGCGGGAGTACTTTGACCGATGCCCCGGACGGGATATCTGCATCACCGGTGATCGCCGGGGCGTCGATGACGACGGTCTCGTTGACGTCAGCCGTCAAGACGGAATTATGCGACGACTGTACTTCGAGTGAATGGTTGGAAAGGAAGTGGACGAAAGCCATCGATCCACTCTTCGCCTGTGCGGATCCGCCGGTATTACTCGCCACTCCACCCGAATAGACGATGGTCACCGTCTTATCGGACGGCAGACCACTGATGTGGTACGACAACAGGCCAGTGTCAAGCGGTGCGGCATGTGCCGAGTGCGAGACCCCGGTCGCGCCGATTACGGCCAAGCTCCCCGCGGTCATTGAGCCGATCAGGACCTTCTTCCAAGCACGCATTTCAAACCTCCCTGGAGTTCGAGCATCCGCTCGATCCAATGATCGGCGAAGACGAATAGCCACGCCCTAGGGAAAATCCCTAAACGCTGGGCAACCGGGCTTGCGTATTCACCGGGCCGAGATCCGCCACCACGGCCGGCTCATGCGCCGGGAGAAACTTCAGGGCCAAGGCGGGAAAGATGGCGGCGGACAGAAGGCCGGCCGCCAACAGCGACGCGGCGGCGCTCCCGCTGAGCTGGCCGGTGGCCCGGCCGAGCTGGGTGGCGACGATGACGAAGGTCAGATTCGTGGCCTGCATGAGCCCGGCGACGAGGGCGCGGCGCCTGCCGATGAGACGGCAGTAGAGGATGGCCGGGACGGAGCGCACGACCAGAAGGGCCAAAAGGAACACCGGGATCTCCGCCATGGCCGTCGGGCTTGC
>JASHOE010000354.1 GCA_030041275.1 Streptosporangiaceae bacterium | reverse complement strand
GTTCGCCGTAGCGGCGGCCTACGGTGTCGCACTAAGTCGACAAGCACGGCGCGGCCGATCGCAACCCGAGCGACGTGTGCGACCTTGTGATCGGTCGCAACCTAGGCACCGCCACAAATGCGGTGGCTGACCCTCTCGCGGCTGCTTACGATCGGTCTTCGTGATCTATCAGGACCCGCTTGCCTATCTGCTTGGCTTAGAAGGTCTTGCGCTGCTGGACGCCTGGGCCGGAGACCACGACCAGGCGTTCACTGAGGCCCGGCTGGCCGAGGTCCGGCGGCTGCTGGATGACGACAAGCTGCGCGGCCGCGGCGTGCTGGCCGAGCGGGTCAGCACCGTTGCCCCCTACCGCCGGTGGGCGGCCAGCTATGACGAAGAGGCTGGCGGCGGTCTGTTCGCGATGGATGAGCCGGTAGTGGCCGGTTATCTCGACGGCCGGGAGCCCGGCGTGGCGCTGGACGCCGCCTGCGGGACTGGGCGGTTCGCCGAGTTCCTCGCCCGGCGTGGGCACAAGGTCATCGGCGTCGACAGCTCACCGGACATGCTCGCCTACGCACGGCAGCGCGTCCCAGACGGCGAGTTCCACCTCGGGGAGCTGGAACGGCTGCCACTGCCGGACGCTTCGGCGGACGTCATCGTCTGCGCGCTGGCCCTGGAGCACGTTCCGCTCCAGCCGGTGTTCGCCGAGTTTGCCCGGGTGCTCCGGCCCGGCGGGGACCTGGTCATCTCTGACATGCACTACGACCAAATCACCCGCGGCTCGGTGATCTCAATGCGCGGCCCGACGGGTGAACCGTGCATCGCGACCACCTACCGGCATCCACTCGGCGACTACTTGCGGGCGGCGCTGAGTCTTGGCCTTCAGGTACGCGGGTGCGAGGAGCCGCAAGGCAAGCGGCCAGGGGAGCAGCCGGACGAGCCGCTACCCGAGCCTGCGACCGAGATCGGCGACTGGCGGGACTGGCCCTTCTCGCTGATGGATTACCTGCCGTCGGTGGCACGGGCCTCCCGTGGCCGCCGGCCGTCACTAGTCATCTGGCACTTCCGCCTGTCCGCTGCCTGACCCTGACGGCGGCGGCCCGGCCAGTGACTATGGTCGCCGTGCGGCTGCGACGCCCCGAAGAGCGGCGAACCGGCGCGCGGCTGCGAACTGGGCCCGGGGCTCCGGACTCGCGGCAGTAGCGGACCGGCAAGCCGCGGGGGCGGGTGACGAGCCCGTTCCCTTTCCTGAAACGCGATATAGCTTGACTGAGACTCGCGATATTACTTATTGTCTGGTTGGCGGCCGCGGCCATCCGTCAGTGACGGCGGGGTAACTGATTTGACCTCGGCCGGCACTGCTCTTATAGGTTCGGTGGGCGGACTGTTCGGGAGGGTGCGGGGTGACGGAGTTCAGTTCTGACGCGGCCATCTGGGTAGAGGGCCTGAAGAAGTCGTTTGGTGACGTGCACGCGCTGCGTGGTATCGATCTGTCGGTGCCGCGCGGGACGGTGCTCGGAGTGCTCGGGCCGAATGGTGCCGGCAAGACGACAGCGGTGCGTATCCTCACGACGCTGCTGCAGCCGGACAGCGGGCGGGCGCTCGTCGAGGGCCGCGACGTCGTGCGGGAAGCCGCGGCGGTACGCCGGCTGATCGGCCTGTCCGGCCAGTCGGCGGCGATCCAGGAGGAGCTCACCGGCAAGGAAAACCTGGAGATCATCGGGCGGCTGCATCACCTGAGCAAGGCGCGGTCGCGCAGTCGCGCGGTTGAGCTGCTGGAGCAGTTCGGTCTCAGCGACGCCGCTAACCGGACCGCGAAGACCTACTCCGGTGGCATGCAGCGTCGCCTCGACCTGGCGGCGAGCCTGGTCGGCGGGCCGAAGGTGCTGTTCCTCGACGAGCCCACCACCGGGCTTGACCCGAGGTCGCGACTCGGCATGTGGGACATCATCCGGTCGCTCGTCGAGGTGGGAACGACTCTGCTGCTCACCACGCAGTACCTGGATGAGGCGGACGAGCTGGCGGACGAGATCGTTGTCATCGACCACGGACTGGTCATCGCAGCCGGGACCGCCGAGGAGCTGAAGAGCCGCGTTGGCGGGGATGTCCTCGAGTTCACCGTGCCGGACCGGGCGCGGATCAGCGAGGCGGTCTCGGCGGTTGCGGCGCTTGGCGAGAGCGAGCCGCACGCGGATAAGGAGACCGGGGTGGTCAACGTGGGAGTCGGGGGCCGGGGGTCCGACGCGCTCGTCGAGGCCGTTCGCGGTCTCGACGCGGTCGGGGTGCGGACGCAGGGACTGGCGCTGCGGCGGCCGTCGCTGGACGACGTGTTCCTGGCGCTGACCGGGCACGCTGCCGAGGAGGAAGAGGAGCTGAACGGCAAGCGCCGCAATGCTCGAAGCAGGCGGCGCGGACGTGGCGGGCCGAGTGGGCCTGATGGCAGCGGCGAGAACTCGGACGCAGCGATCTCGACGGCGGCGTCATGACGGCCACGACCGCCACGACGCTGGCACCACTCGGCGATCCGGGACTGGGCGTCAGGGTTCGCTGGGGGCTCAGCGACGCCCTGGCCATCACGAGGCGCAACCTGCTGGTCTGGTTCCGCGTCCCGGCCTACATTTTCTTCACCGTGATCCAGCCGGTGATCTTCGTGCTGATGTTCCGGTACGTGTTCGGCGGCGCGATCCACGTAAACGTCCCCGGCGGCTACGTCACGTTCCTGATGCCAGGGATCATCGCGCAGACGGCGGCGTTCGCCTGTTTCGGCACCGCGATCGCGCTGGCGCAGGAGCTGCAGAAGGGTGTCATCGACCGGCTCCGGTCGATGCCGATGGCGCGGTCGGCGGTGCTGACGGGCCGGCTAATGGCCGACACGCTGCGGATGACCGTCACCATCCTCGTCGTGGTCGGGGTCGGATACGCGGTCGGTTTCCGGTTCCACAACGGCGCCGCGCCCGCGATCTTGATGGTGGTGCTCGCCGTCGTGCTCGGCATCGCGTGCTGCGTGATCGCCGCGTTCACCGGGCTCGCCATCAAGGACGAGGAGTCGGTGCAGGCGTTCGGGCTGATCTGGCTGTTCCCGCTGACGTTCCTCAGCTCGGCGTTCGTGCCGATCCAGTCGATGCCCGGCTGGCTCCAGGCATTCGCGAACAACCAGCCGGTGACGTTCGTGGTCAACACCATGCGTGCGCTCGCGATCGGCGGACCCATCCAGGCCGACTTGTGGAAAAGCATCGCGTGGCTCGCGGGCATCTTCATCGTGTTCGTGCCGCTTGCGGTGCGCGCCTATAAGCGAGCTGGCTGACAAAGCCCGTCAGGCGCGCTGCGGCTGACCTTCGTTTCGAGAGCGGCTCTCATCGCGGGAGCCGCTCTCATTGCTGCTGCTGATGGGTGTCCGCGCCGTGCTGGTGACCTCGGACGAGCTCGGTGACCTCTTTGGTCAGGCCCATCGACGGCCCGCCGATCAGCTCCCAGGAGCGGGCGATGCCGATCAGGAAGCTGACGACCACCAGGATCGCGATGGTGTTCACCGCGGCGGGGTTGTGTGGCTGGGCGATAATGTCGGCTCCCTGGACCAGCTGGATCACGAACGTGGCAGCCAGGGCCAGCAGGAAGAGCGCGTCACGCAGCGTTGCCCAGTGCACCTGGCGCCGCCGGATGAGCGCCAGCATCGATGCCGCGACGAACAGCAGCCCGAACGCTCCCAGGTACACCGCGGCCGGCCCGACCTTGTGCCCGGGGATCAGCGCAGCAGCGATACCGCGAGCGCATTGGTAAATGCTGTGAGCGCCGCTACCGCGCGGATGCGGTGGAGCTGCGCGCCCGCCTTGTCCTCACTGAGTCGGCCCGCGGCCACCGAGATGGCCACGAACAGCAGCCCGATCAGGGCGCCTGCAACCGGGCCGCTCGCCGCGAAGAAGTCATGGATTCCTTGCGGGACCATCCGATGATCCTCGCAGCGCCGAACCGGAGGCGCAGCCCTGGCTTACCCGGCGGTGCCGAGGTCGTCGGAACGGCCGGCGGCGAGGCGAGACCACTGGGCGCTCGGGCGGCCATTGGTCCTGAACTGACCTCCGTCGTTCTGCCACCACTGGGGCCAGCCCGCCGGGGAGTCCTCCCAGGTCTCCTGACGGCCATAAATCGTCATGTCCAGCAGCCCGTAGGAAGGTGCCATCACTTCGGTGGCGCGCCACGAGTTCCAGTAGGTTTCGAAGACCCGGCCGCCATCGCGCAGGTACGCCGCGAGCACGCCGAACCAGCGCCCGGCCAGCAGCGCCTCGGCTGACTCCTGCGCCGAGTACCAGGGCGCCTCCAACCCCAGGAAGTCGCGGTAGGCCGCGCTTTCCGCATACGGGCCCTCGGAGAACGTCGCGTACGTCACGTTGCGCGAGTGCAGGTAAGAAAGCTCGCGGACCTGGCCGTTGAAGAACGTGCAGCCCTCGCACTGCTCTGGGGCCGGCTTCCCGTTATGCCACATGTGGTAATAGACGACCAGCTGGCGGCGCCCCTCGAACACGTCCACGAGGGGGACACGGCCGCGCTCACCGATCAGCGGGATGGACGGATCCACCTCGACCATCGGCAGCCTGCGTCGGGCCGCCGCGATCGCGTCCCCTTCCCTGGTGTGCGCCTTCTCCCGGACGCGCAGCGCCTCGAGCTGAGCCTCCCAGCTAGCCCGGTCCACCACCGGCGGCAGTGGAGCCATGGCGTCCGCCAGCGGTGCCGTGTTCCCTACCTTGTCGTTCATCGTCGCCTCCCGGCGTTCCGTCGCTACGGTCCGAGCCTGCCCTAACTAAGACGAACAATCCGGCGTTTTATGGACGGCTCCCGGTCGAACGGCTCCGTTACCGACGCCTTTCCCAGGTGTTGCCTCGCTGTCCGGTCGCCCGTCACGTTTGCTATCACGCATGCCCGGCGGTGCCCGCCTCGCATAGCGTCCGGTCCCGGTGAGGGGACCGGACGGGTTGCAGAGGGAAGGTGCCACGCTGCATCCAGGTGACACGAGGCTGGCAAGCGTCAGGCCGATGACCGACGCGGAACACGCCGAGCACATCGGTGAGGTCAAAGCCCGGCTCGCCGCCGCGCAGGCTGCGGGCCTTGACACGCATGTCCTGCACACCGTCGACCGCGGCTACGAGGTCTGGTCGCATGAGCGCCGGCTGGTGCACGACTCGCTGCTGCGGGCCATGTATGCGCGGGCAGCCGGTGTGCCGTGCGAGCACCGGGCGATCATCGCCGGCGGGCTGCCCGGCGCGGGCAAGACGACCGTTCTCGGACAGCACGCTCGCGTCGACCTGTCGAGATACCTGACGATCAATCCAGACCGCATCAAGGCCGAGCTGGCCTTGCGTGGGCTGCTGCCAGAGGTCGACGGCCTGACGCCGATGGAAGCGGCGAGGCTGGCGCATGAGGAGTCCTCGCACATCGCCAAGCGGCTGGCGCATCGGGCCCAGGCTGACGGCAAGAACGTGATCTGGGACGTGACCATGTCGAGGCCGAAGACCTGCGCAGACCGGATCGCCGCGCTCGTGGCGGCCGGTTACACGCGGGTCGACGCCATGTTCGTCGACGTTCCGGTGCACGTGAGCCTCGCGCGCGCAGACGCTCGACATCGGGAGGGCCACGACGCATACCGGGCGGGGTTAGGAGTTGGCGGCCGCTTTGTGCCGCGCGAGCTGATCCTCGCGCAGGCCGACTCCTACTGGGGCAGCGTGAACAGAGCCACGTTCGAATTCGTCAAGGACCAGTTCACCACCTGGGCCCGGTATGACAACTCGGCCGACGGCCGGGACGCAAGGCTCGTCGCAGCCAGCATCAGCCGAGACGGGCACCGCGGTCGCCGGACTGGCCCGGCCAGGGCACAACGGCGTGCGAGCGACATGGAGCGCGCGAGATGAGCGAAACCGAGGTCACCGAGCTGATCGCCGCGCTTCGGGCCGGCCAGCTGAGCATCGACGAAGTCGCCGAGCAGTTCCGGCGCCGGGCCTGGCCCGCGACGCGCCGCCGTGCCCCGGCGACGTACCAGGACTGGGCGGGTCAGCAGGATATCGAGGTCGACGTGCCGGGGTCGTATGACGATGTCACGGCGGCCTATGACCGGGGCGAGCTGACCAGCGAGCAGTATCGCGTGCTGTCCGATGCGATCGCCGGTGCTATCGGCGCCCCAGGGCAGCTCGAGCGGGACGGTGCGGAGAATCAGAGCTGAGCAGCTCGGCGGGGCGGTGGTAGTGACCACCTACTACCCAAGGGGCTCGCGCTGCTGCGACCGCAGTCAGCTCGGGGTCCGCAGCAGGTTCTGACAGCCCGGAACGAGCGGGATGCCTGCCTCCCTGATCGTCATCACCAGCCGATCCCGTCCCCGGATGAGCAGCGCGAAAGAGCCGCGCGAGTGCTCGACGAGCTGCACCTGATTCCCGGTCCAGCTGTGCACGAGGAGCACCAGGCGGCCGGTCGCCTCCCGCCAGCCGGGCAGCTCGGTGCTGGTCGACGCGACCAACAGCAGGTCGATGACGGACCGGCGATCCCCGCCGGGCCGCGCCGCGGGGCCGAATAGCCAGGCGCCGGCGAGGCCCACCCAGCCGCCGAGTTCGCCGCGCAGCATCTCCGTCAGTCGGTCCCTGGTCTGCTCCAGCGCTATCAGCGGCTGCGCGAGCGCGTGTGCACGGTTCAGGCTGACGAGCTGTGCCTGGCCGGCCCGCTGCGTCCGCACGAGCCCCGCCACGGCGAGGTCATTGACGACGCTGAGCGCGGTCTGCGGCGCGACACCGGCGTGCCGGGCCAGTGCGCGCACCGTCACTGGCTCGTGGAGGCGCACCAGCGCGGCAAGCAGCTGCCCGCGTGCTCCCGGGATGACGTCCGTCAGCGGGCTGCCCATGTCCACGCTGTCTAGTGTAACGGACGTATGTCCAAGATACTAGACATGCGTCTAGTGGTCTAGACATAGTTCCAGTGAACTTCTCACTCGGTATGAATTCCTTGACAGCTATCGCAAATCGGTGAAATCAATGGCCTGAGGAATACGCCGGAAAGGCAGGGGCACATTCCCCTGGACCGGGTCGCGACGGAGCGGCCCGGTCAACGCTGGAGTGGCCATGAAGGCAGCACCCACAACGAGGTGGAACAAACTCGCTAACCGGCTCGGCAGGGACGGGAACCCGCTGCGCCGGCGCTCGGACGTTGTCGAGGCGTGGCTGCTTCCGGCCGCCGCTGTCGTATTCCTGGCCCTGTGCCCGCTGGTGGTCATGCTGGCCGGCATGCTGATACGCGCGGACAACGCGGCGACGTTGCGCGCACAGCAGTCGTGGCACCCGGTGCAAGCGGTTCTGCTTCGGGCGGCGCCCGGACCTGAGTTCCTCGCCAACGGCCAGGCGTGGACGACGTGGGAGCCCGCGCGCTGGACCTTCGAGGGGCGGCAGTACACCGGCGACATCCCCGTTGGCGCGGGATCGGCCGCAGGCAGCAGGCAGACGGCTTGGCTGGACAGCCGCGGTCGCGTGCACGCACCCGCGCTGACACCCACCCGCCTCGGTGAGGACATCGACGCCGCCATACTCATCGGGATTGCGGGGCTGCTGATCGTCATCGGCATCCTGGCGAAAACCACTCGCGTGATCCTCGACCGGCGGCGGTTCGCAAGCTGGGGAACCGCGTGGCTCGCGGTCGGTCCGACCTGGAGCCATCAGCGCTAGCCCTGGCGGGAAGCAACCCTGGGAACTATCCGACCTTCTCGTGAGCTACTTCCGCTGGCCAGTCACCGGTGGGCGTTGACCGGAATTACCTACCCCGCGACTCGGAAGCCGCCGGGACGCAACTGACGGTTCATCTGGTTTGCCTACCGTCCGAGTTATGGACGATGCGGGCATGCACGGATGGGGACCAGCGGGCGACAGGTCTGAAGGAGGCCTTTCGCGGCGAACATTCCTCAGCAGCGTGGTGGTAGTCGGCGCCGCGGTTGGACTCGGCGCTGACGTCGCCGACGGCGTGATCCGGTCGGCACCTGCGCAAGCAGGGACGCCGCCGTCGGGACCGCCGACTACGACGCTGCCGCTGCCGACCACGACCGCGCCTGAGCAGTTGCTGCTGACGTGGGGCAGCGATCCGGCCACGCAGGTGACCGTGTCCTGGTCCGCGCCCGGCACCGTGCCGCAGCCGGCCCCGACCCTGACGTACTCGAGCGCCCCGATCACGGCGCTGAACCGAGGCCGGATTGTCAGCCTGCCGACACCGCAGCCGCTCGATGTAACCGACCGCTACCCGAGCGCCGCGTCCGTCAGCTTCAGCGACGGCCTCAACAGCCAGACGACGTACTTCTACCACGTCCAGCTCAGGGATCTGGAGCCCGGAACGCGGTACTACTACCAGGTGAGCGACGGCGCGAGCACGTCGTCCACGGCTGGTTCAAGCTTTGAGACGGCCCCTCGCGGGCGGGCCAGCTTCCGCTTCTCCAGCTTCGGTGACCTGGCCACGCCGTCGTGGGACCTCAATGCGTCCGGCAACATCTGGCACGAGTCCTGCGACAACTCCTACTACGCGGTGAGCGCGATCGAGAACCCCGGCGACGGCCAGGGTCCGCCGCTGTTCCATTTGCTCAACGGCGACCTCTGCTACGCCAACCTCGACTACTTCAACGCGCCCGGCGTGTGGCGGGACTTCGGTATCAACATCAGCCGATCGGCTGCCAACCGGCCGTGGATGCCTGCGCTCGGCAATCATGAATGCGAATTCGGCATCGACAACGAGTCGGGTCGGCCGGGCACCGCGCACGGCGGCATCGCGGCGCAGGGGGCGGCTGGCAATTACTTCAACGGCCCCTACGGGTTCGGCCACTATCTCAGCCGGTTTCTGCTGCCGGACAACAAGGTGATCAACCACGACGGCAACCGGCTGCGCGGCAACTTCTACTCGTTCCAGGTCGGCACCGTGATGTTCATCTCGCTGGACGCCGATGACGTCATCTACCAGGACGGCGCCGCGAACTACGTGATCGACACCGCGAGCCAGCCGCCGGAGGTGACCAGCTCGGGCGCATCGATCCCGAACGGCACGACCACCTACATCCACGGCTACACCGGCGACCTCAAGATCGTCACCGAGAACAACTCGGCCGTACCTGACTTCAGCGACGGGAAGCCGAACCTGCAGACCCTCTGGCTCGAGCGCACGCTGGCGGAGGCCCGCAGGGACCCGAGCGTGGACATGATCGTCGTCTTCATGCACCAGGTACCGCTATCGACCTCGAGCACCGGCAACGGATCCGACCTTGGCATCCGCCGCGCCTGGCTTCCACTTTTCGACCAGTACGAAGTCGACCTCGTGCTGCACGGGCACGAGCACGACTATGAGCGCAGCTATCCCGTCCGCGGCTACGACGCCGGCGACTTCGGCACGGTCGTCGCGCCCAATCCGGACCAGACGGCTGGAACGAAGGTTGACACCCGCCGCCCGACCGTGGTCACGACCACGCCGACAGAGGTCAATGGCGTCCCGGCCTGGGACACGCAGCAGGGCACCGTGTTTCTCGTTCTTGGCGGCGGTGGCACGAACGGCCCGACGAATGTCTATGGGACCGACGCGTCCGACGGGTTGCCCCAGGCGAAGGTCATCACCGAGCGCAACGCCATCGTCGGCTCGGAGGCGACCGGTTTCGTCAAGAACGGAGCCGACTCGATCGAGGACGCGCCGTGGTCGGCCAAGACGAACGCGGGCGACGCCTACGGGTACGCCATCTTCGATGTGGACCCTGGCCACGGGCCTGGCGAGACGACGATCACGTTCCAGTACTTCGCCATACCGGCCGTCACCGACGAGGCGACGCCGCAGCACGACGGCACGACCACGCTGCCGACGACGCCGTACGAGAAGTTCGTCTTCGGCCGCGGTTTGGGTGCCAAGAAGCACGGCAAGTCAGCGTTCGCGACAGCAACCGCATAGCTACCGAAATCGGTCGGACGCAGTTATCGCGTAGACCTTGCGTACACATAGCACGCAAGGTCTACGCGTAGGCGATCGAACGACCGTCGGTTGGCCGTGCGGGCCATGCGGAACATGCTTGGCTTGTGGACGTCCGGGTCAAGACCTTCGCGCAGGAGGCGGCGGACCGGATGGAGTTCCTGCGGACGGAGTTCGGCTTTACCCGTGCAGAAGCGGTGCCGCACGACACTGACGCGTATCCCCTTGTGCTCCGTCTGCGCTTCAGCCGGCCCGACGGCTCAGCCCGGCGGGGCCGCTAGCGGCTTAAATGCTGACGGAGATGAGTGGGCGAGGTGCATGCTTCCCGCGACCAGCGGTTGCGTGATTGTGGCTCCGACGGCCGTCACCGGCATAACCATGTGCGCGAGCGCGGGACCGGCGCTACCGTCTCGGGGTGACCAGCGAGCATGATCAGGCAGTAGCCCGCAACCGGGCGGCGTGGGACCGGCAGGTCGAGACGGGTAATGAGTGGACCGTGCCGGTCGGTCCCGAGGTGACCGCGGCGGCGCGGGCCGGGGACTGGTCCGTCGTCCTCATCGGCTACGAGCCGGTTCCTCGCGACTGGTTTCCGGCCACCCTGGCGGGCACTGACCTGCTGTGCCTGGCCAGCGGCGGCGGCCAGCAGGGCCCGGTTCTCGCCGCCGCCGGCGCGCACGTGACGGTCTTTGACAACTCGCCTGCGCAGCTCGGCCGCGACGAGATGGTGGCCGAGCGCGACGGGCTCGAGATTACGACCGTTCTCGGCGACATGCGCGACCTGAGCGCGTTCGCAAGCTGGAGCTTCGACCTGATCTTGAACCCGGTATCGACGGTGTTCAGCCCCGAGCTGGCGCCGGTCTGGCGCGAGTGTTTCCGGGTGCTCCGGCCAGCCGGCTCGCTGCTGACCGGATTCATGAACCCGGACGTGTTCATCTTCGATGAGCAAGCCGCCGACAAGGACGGCGAGCTGGTCGTCCGGCATCGATTGCCGTACTCGGACCTGACCCACCTCGACGCCGCTGAGCTCGACCGGCTGCGGGGCACCGAAGTTCCGCTGGAGTACAGCCACTCGCTGGCAGAGCAGATTGGCGGCCAGCTTGACGCAGGCTTCGTGATAACCGGATTCCGTGAGGCGCCGCACCACGTCGGCCCGACGGCCGAGTACATGCCGGGCTACTTCGCCACCCGGGCCGTGAAGCGAGCCTGAGCGGTCATTCGCCGGGGCTGTCTTCCGTCGGCCGGGATTCCCGTGGTCAGGGTGAGGAGGGCGGCGATCGATACCGCGGCACACTGGAAGCCGCGGTTCAAACGCCGGCCTAGCGCCGGGCGCGCTGGTACTGCGCGATAGCCGCGGAAGTTACGGGCAACCGGAAGATGTCGGCGAAGACGTCGACGCTGGTGTCGATGCTGTGCTGCAGGCTGTGGTTGAGCCAGGTCTCGAACAGGTCTTTCTGCGCGGCGATGACTTCACGGGTACATGCGGTGACCGAGCCGAGCAATTCGAGCGTCGCCGCGCGCAACTGGTCCGGCTCGACGGTGCGGTTGATCAGGCCCTGGGCCGCGAAATCGCTGACCGGGAACAGCTCTCCAGTGAGGACGATTTCCTTGGCCTTGGACAGGCCGACATAGTGGTGCAGCAGTGCCGCATCCACTACGGAGGGGATGCCGAGCCTGACTTCGGGCAGCCCGAAGCGGACGTATGGGTGAGCGACTCGCAGGTCACAGGCGAGCGCCATCTCGAACGCTGCGCCGATGCAATAGCCGTTGATCATCGCCACTGTTGGTACTGGTGCTCGCCGGATCGCGCCGACGCAGTCGCGGACCCTGGAGATAATCGCCCGGCCGTCGCCGGGTGCAGCATCAGTGAAGGTACTGATGTGCATCCCCGACGAAAAGGCGCGTTCGCCGCTGCCGGTCAGCACGATTGCCCTGATGCTGTCACCGATGCCGGCGACGGCCTCGGTGACGCGGGTCAGGTCTTCGACGTACAGGGCGTTGCGGATCTCGGGCCGGTCCAGGGTGATCCAGCGAACCGCATTCTCGTCGGCGATGAGGGGCTGCCCCATGGCGAATTCTCCTTGAATCCGGCTGGTCAGGCTGAGTGGACGTGAAATAGCGGGCCGTGACCTAGACTGCCGCACATCTTGGGACGAGCGTGACGGGCCCGGCTGGATAGATTCCCTGGCTGGAGGAAGCCATGAAGCTAGGCATTTGCGCGTTCTTGACTAGTCGCGGCCTGGGGATCTGCGATGTGGCTCGCGCTGTCGAGTTAGCTGGCCTCGAGTCACTCTTCGTTGTTCAGAACACCCATGTTCCCGTCAGTGGCGCCGCTCTGCTCAATGAAGAACATCATGAGCGGGACCATGATCTTGTTGATCCATTCTTAACGCTCGCCGCAGCAGCCGCAGTGACTACTCGGATCAGGTTAGGAACTGGCATCTGCGTCGTACCTATATACGACCCGATCATCCTGGCCATGCAGGTATCTACGCTGGATCAGCTGTCATCAGGGCGGTTCCTGTTCGGAATAGGTCTGGGGCACGACGACACGGTGGACAACCATGGCGTCCGCCCCGGAATGCGCGCCCGGGCCATGCGCGAGAAGGTGCTCGCGATGAAGGCCCTGTGGGCTGGCGATGATGCGGAATTCCATGGCGAGTTCGTGGACTTCGGCCCCATCCTGACCGGGCTAAGGCCCCGGCAGGAGCCTTACCCGCCTGTTCTCATCGGCCGGCAGGGCAGCAAGGGAATTGCTGACACGGTGGACTACGCAGACGGATGGATGCCCATCGTGTACCAGGGGCTGGACCTCGCCGCGCAAATGCAGGAGCTGGAACAGCGCTGCCAGGCCGCTGGCAGGCCAGCCGCCCCGGTGACAGCCGGTCTGCTAGAGATCGACGAATCATTGATGGAACGCTGCGCAGACCTAGGCGTTGACCGGTGCGTTGTCGTGGTTCACGCAGAGGACAAAGCTCAGTTTCCGGCTTTCCTCGAGCGCTGCTCGGCCCTGGCCGGCCGTTTCCAGTGACTGCGGCTGACCGATAGCCTGTGATCCGGAGCGGTCTCGTGGCGCATCCCCGGCCCGCATTCAGATCGCGAGAAGTTCCGCGGCCTGGCTTGCGGCATGCAGGCTGTCCTGCAGAGCGGACGCGGTGATCGCCGCCCGGTCGGTGAGGTCGGCCAGCTCGGCGATGGCAATCTCGTGTGCAGCGGTGGCGGCGACGAGGTCGAGGTACCTGTCGTTCAGGCCGCTCAGTTGCAGGGCGTCCTGCCAGTCCCCGTACGCGGCATCTGCCGCCGCGACCTGGGCCGCGAACCGCTCCAGAGCCGCGATGCGACCGGCGATTGCCTCTTGCGCGACGTCGAGCGCGCGGCGTTGGGACTCAAGGACGCTGACCGTCATCGAGCCTGCCGGGCGCTGCCTCTCGTGGACCGTGCGCAGTTCACTGAGTCGACGCAGCGCGGTCGCGATCTCCCACTCGTGCCGTCGCAGCGTCGGCTCGTCGGCCTCCAGCAGCCCCGCGGCGCGAACGTCGGAGCGCAGGATGGTCTCGATCGCCGACTGCGTTCGCGCCAGCATGGTCCGGCAGGTGCCTTCCAGATCGTGCGGGTAGACGATCTGGTCGGCGCTTTCGGCTAGCTCGCGGACTGGCGAGAACCGCAACCCTACGGCTGCGCCGGCAGCAGCTGCGGTTCCGGCCAGCACCAGCCATGTTTCCGGCAGGACGGCAGGCAGCGGATTCGCGAGGGCCGTCCCGACAAAGGCCGCCGACGCTGACCAGCACGCCAGAACGCTCTTGCGGGCCCACGGGGCCGCAGCGGACAGCCAGCGGACGGTAGGGCTCGTGACCTCACCGTGGCGTTTGGCGAGCGCTCGCAGTCTCAGCGGGAGCGTGGGGTCGGCAGCTGGCTTAGCCCACGCTGCTCTGGCTTCCGCCATCAGGCTAGCCCTCCTGACTTCGCGCTGCCACTAGCATGCGCCGCGGTGTCGGGTCGCTGCTAGTCGGCCGGCGACCTTCACTGCATCCGGCCGCGCTCAGGTCAGCACGTCGAGGATCGCTCGCGGCCGACCATCCGCTCGGCGGGTTTGCCCACCTGCGGGCAGCGCCCTGCCAGCCCGAATCCGGCCAGTGTCGGATTGCGGTTTTCGGCGCGCTTACTCCATGCCCTCCTTGCGGAGGATGTCCCGAACCTGATCGCTGCTGAGGTGCAGCTCCTCGCCGATCTCCTGAAGAGTGAAGCCCTCTGACCTCATGGCCACCGCCCGGGCCCGCTGCGCGGTTTCCTTGTCTGTCATAGCCCCTCCCTTGACTCAGTCACCCAGCCAGCATTCCCTCCGTTCCCTGAAGCAGACCCGGACTCGACCCGCGGTCCGCCGCTGCCCGGCCGGGGCGAGGATGCGCTGGTGGCCGCCTGGAGCGCCCATAGTGGGTGCGGTCACCAAAGATGGTGACTTCGAGGCCGCCTTCGGCCGCACTTTGGCCGTGGCGAGCGGATCAGGGCTGGATGTTCTCCAGATCCGCCAGCAGGCTCGGGCGAGTTGGCTGCCACCCGAGTGCTTGCTGCGTGTGGGTGCTCGATGCGGGCTGATCGGTCGAGAAGATCGGCCCCAGCACGCCGTAAGACTCCGGCGGCAGCGCTTCGACCGGAAGCCCGAGCCGTCTGCCGATGACGGTGGCGATGTCGCGTACAGCGTCGCCTACGTCACCGACGGCGTGCCACGAAGTCCCGGCCGGCGCGTTCTCCAGGGCTAGCCGGAACAGGACGGCCGCGTCCAGGGCGTGCACGGCTGGCCAGCGCTGGGTGCCGTCGCCTGGGTAGCCGGACACTCCGCTGCGGCGTGCCATCTCGGCCAGCAGGCCGGCGAAGCCGCCCCGGCCTTCGTTGTGCACGGTGCGAGGCAGCCGGACGGCGGCGCTTCGGACTCCGCGCGAGGCCAGGTCCAGGACCGCCATGACCGAGCGTCCTCGACCCCCGACTGGCCCTTCGGTCGGCACCGGATCCGCCTCGGTGGAGGCGCGGCCCGGGACGTAGGGCGTGCCGGAGCACGTGACGAAGGGACGGCCACTGTCGACGAGCTCCTCGCCCAGCGCAGCTAGCGCGGCACCCTCCTCGGCGACCGCCGCAGCCACCGCGGCAGGGCTGCTGAAGTCGTTAGCGAACGCCAGGTGGATCACCCCGTCAGCGCTGGCGGCGCCGCTGCGGAGCGCGGGCAGATCGGCGAGGTCGCCGCGAATGGCCTTCGCCCCAACGGTCTCGAGGGCCGTCGCAGCCGAGTCAGAGCGCGCGAGGGCGAGAACGGTGTGGCCGTTGGCGATGAGCTCGGCGACTACGGCGGAACCGATCAGGCCGGTGCCACCGGTGATGAAGACCTGCATGAGGCGCTCCTCAGAAGTGATGCGATCATTGTCCCATCACCATAACACGGCGATGGGACTAAGGTCGCATCACCTAGGATGGGCTCATGGCTCGATGGGAACCCGGCGCGCGCGAGCGGATGGTTCTGGCCGCCGTGGACCTGTTCACTGAGCAGGGGTACGACGCCACGACGGTCGCGCAGATCGCGGAGCGCGCCGGCGTCACGAAGAGCACGTTCTTCCGGCACTTCCCCGACAAGCGCGACGTGCTCGTGGCTGGGCAAGAAACGCTGAGCCAGCTGCTGACTGAGGGGATCGCCGAAGCGCCGGAGACCGCCAGTCCGCTTGACGCGGTCGCGGCTGGGCTCGAGCGGGCGTCGAACGCGATGGGCCAGCTGAACCGTGAGCTCGGCCCCCGGCTGAAGGCTGCCATAGCGGCCAGCGCCGAGCTTCAGGAGCGCGACGCCCTCAAGAGCGTGGGTCTTGCCGCAGCGATGACCGGTGCGCTCGTGGCACGGGGTGTGCCGGACTTCACCGCTCATCTTGCGGCTGAGATGGGCGTCCTCGCGTTCAAACGGGGCTATGCCGATTGGCTGGAGGCCGACCGCGACACCGCGGGCGGACTTGCGCCCTACACCGCTACCGCTCTGGAAAACCTACGGGCAGCGAGTGCGTCACTCGGCTGAGCGGCAGCGCGCTCTGCTCGCGGCAGCTCGTTGCCTGCCACACGCGAGCTGGGGAGATGATGATCCCTGATGCAGGCGCGCAGAGATGTGGCGGCTGAGGCTCTCCGCCGCTATGACGTCTCACCGCAGCGAGTCCGGCTGGCGGCCGAGTCATTCAACAGCGTGTTCCGGGTGACCACAGCCTCGGCCGTCTACGCGCTTCGGGTGGGTGCGGCGGTGCAGATCCATCCTGAGGGCACGGCCGCGGTCGAGGCGGCTTGGCATCGGCGGCTGCGCGAGCACGGCGTCTATGTTCCTGACGTGCTGGCCAACACCGACGGCGAGTTCGCGACCCTGGTGGGAGGCGGCCGGGCCGGCCGTGGCCCCTCGATTTGCCTGCTGTTCGAGTGGGTCACCGGCCGTTCCCTGCGGACGGGCATGAGCGAGCGGCGGGCGGCGGCGCTGGGCAGGCTGTCGGCCCGGCTGCAGCAAGACGCCGCACAGTGGTCGCCGTCCGGTGCACGGCAGGTGCTGCGGGCGGACCGCGTGCTGTACTGGCAGTTGCCGGACCAGCTGGCGGTGGCAGGGGCCCGGTTCGGGTTCGGGGCCTTGTTCGCCGACGCAGCGGCCCGCACCCAGACGGTAGTCGACTCGCTGTGGCGGAACCCGCTGCACGAACCGCATCTCGTGCATGGAGACCTGACGCCCCAGAACGTCATCGTCTCACCGTCGCACGGCCTGGTGCCCATCGATTTCCAGGACACCGTTCTGGGATTCGAAGTCCAGGACCTGTCGATCACCGTGTCTGCGTTGCGGCGCTTTCCCGATGGTGACGGGCTAGCTCATGCGTTCCGTGCCGGGTACAGCGAATTGCGGCCCTGGCCGGACATCTCGCCAGCGCTCTTTGACTCGCTCGTCGTAGCCCGCGGCCTGCACCAGCTGAACCTGACGCTGAACATCGCGGACATGGCCGGCCTGGACAGCTATGTGGCGGGCCATGCGCAACGAGCGCAAGCCTGGTTGCAGTGCCCAACGGGCCTGTAGTCAAGGCTCGTCGCCGCCCACCGGTCCGCGGCGGGTCACGGGGGGTGAGCTGCGCGATTCGCGTAGGGTGTTGTGCACGCGACTGGCGCAGGTGGGCTAACCACCAGGGAGCTAAGTGAGCGGGAGCCGACCGCCTGGGCTTTCCTCGTCGAGCTTGCGAGGTCGCCTTGGAATTGCGCTACGGCATCAACCCTGAGCAGACCGCCCGAGCGAGCGGTGTCGATCAGCGAGCGCCGATCCGGCTCTTGTCCGGCCGGCCGTCTTACATCAACCTGCTTGACGCGCTGAACGCCTGGCAGCTCGTCAGCGAGGCCGCCGCTGCCCTTGGCCGCCCAGCCGCCACGTCGTTCAAGCACGTGTCGCCAGCCGGCGCAGCAGTTTCCGGCGACATCGACGCGGTCATGGAAGAAACCTGGACGGTCGAATCGCGCGCCCTCAGCCCGGTGGCGACGGCATACATCCGTGCCAGGGACTGTGATCCTAGGTCGTCGTTCGGCGACTTCGTCGCAGTGTCGGATCCCGTCGACCTCTCCCTGGCTCGTGTTCTGGCCGCCGTGATCTCGGACGGGGTGATAGCTCCGGGATACGAACCAGGCGTCGTGGACATCCTCGCCAGCAAGAAGCACGGTTCCTACATCGTCATCGAAGCTGACCGCGGCTTCGAGCCACCCGAGTGGGAACGACGCGAGCTGTTCGGCCTTGAACTCCGGCAGCGGACTGCAGTGCTGCCCATGACCAGGGACGCCATCCGGGCCGCGGCCGCCGCGGCGCTGCCGGAGAGTGCCGTCGGGGATCTTGTTCTTGCATCGATTACTGCGCGCTACACCCAGTCCAACGCGGTCACGTACGCGAAAGGGGGCATGGTGCTCGGTGTTGGTGCCGGGCAGCAGTCGCGAGTCGACTGCACCAGGCTTGCCGGGGCGAAAGTGGATACCTGGTGGCTCCGCCGTCACGAGCAGGTGCGGTCACTGCAATTTTCCCCCAGTGTTCAGCGCCAGGACCGCATTAACTGGCAGGTTCGTTACGTCGAAGGCGACCTGACCGCCGATGAGCAGCGACGTCTTCGCGAGCTCATCGGTGAGGTGCCCGAGCCGCTCTCGGCGGGGCAGAGATCGCAGTGGCTCCAGCGGCTGACGAATGTCGCGCTTGCGTCCGACGGTTACCTTCCGTTCCGCGACAACATCGATCAGGCCGCTCGCCATGGTGTTCGGTACATCGCGCACCCTGGCGGGTGGTCAGCGCGGGCGGAGGAAGTGGAGAAGGCATGCAACGAGCACGAGATCGAAATCGTGAGCACCGGCATCCGGCTGTTCCATCACTGATCCCGTAGTTCAGAGGCCGCCACAAACCGCCAGGATCGGTGCCAGCGGCTGGCCCGACCAGGTCCGGTTCGGGCGCGCCCGGAGCGGACCAGGGCACCACCACGGAAGAATGTTCTCGTGTCTCGCATCTTCATCACGGGCTCCACCGACGGGCTCGGCCGCGCCGCCGCCAGTGCCCTGATCGGTGAGGGCCATGACGTCGTCCTGCACGCTCGCAGCCCGGAGCGCGCGGCGGTGCTGAATGACCTGGCCCCGGAGGCCGCGGGAGTCGTCGTCGGCGACCTGGCGAGCGCCGCCGAGACTCGAGGACTCGCTGATCAGGTGAACGCCATCGGCCGGATGGACGCTGTCATCCATAATGCCGGCGTCTTTCTCGAGCCGTCCCGCGCTGCGACAGCCGAAGGTCACGCGAAGACCCTCGCGGTCAACACCCTCGCGCCCTACCTGCTCACCGCGCTCATCGTCCGCCCGGATCGGCTGATCTACCTCAGCAGCGGACTGCATCTCGCAGGCGCCGGATCGCTGCGGGATATCGACTGGACCGCGCGGCAGTGGAACGCGGGCCAGGCGTACTCCGAGAGCAAGCTGCAGGTAACCGCGCTCGCGCTGACCGTGGCGCGCACCTGGCCGGAGGTTCTCAGCAACGTCGTCGATCCGGGCTGGGTGCCGACCAAGATGGGCGGCCCCGCGGCGACCGGTGACCTGACGCTCGGCTACCTCACGCAGACATGGCTCGCCGTCAGCAACGACGCAGCCGCGACTGTCAGCGGGGGCTACTGGCACCACCGGCAGCGACGCGAGCCCGCAGCACAAGCCAGTGACCCGGCTTTCCAGGACCAGCTGATGGACCGGCTGGCCGAGATCACCGGCGTCGCGCTCTGCTAGCGTCGCGGCTCCCTTCAGCGAGACCCCGAGACAGCCATGTGTCCGCGTGTGCGCGAGCCGGATGCCGCTGACGCGGGCGCGTGCTACCACTAGACACATGAGCCAGGTCGTGAGACGCAGGGCCGCGCGGGTGGTGTGTTTCGCGCCAGGCTCACGCGTCCTCCTCAAGTGCTGGCGCGACCCGGCGAGCGGTCGGCGCGTCCTCGAGCCCCCGGGCGCCGGGATCGAGCCCGGTGAGCCGCCGATCGACGCTGCCCGGCGCGAGCTACTCGAGGAGACCGGCTACGGCGCCGAGCTGCGCGAGGATTGGGCCGTTGACTGCGAGCGCGACGAACTGTGGGCTGGCGACCGGGTTCTCTCGACCGAGCGCATGTACGGTGCCGCGGTGCCGGACGCTTTCGAGCCTGATCCGGCCGCGTTCACCTCGGCGGAGGTCGCGACGTACCTCGGCGCTTACTGGATCGAGGTAGCCGGCCTGAGCTCAGCCGACGACCTTCCTGGCGAGCTCGAGCCGCCAGAGCTCGCGACCATCGTCAGCAGGCTGGCGGCGATGCGGTTCGACGAGAAGGTCCCGCGCCCGTAGGCGAACGGTCGCACCGGTGCTGCCGGCGAGCCGGGCAGTCCGGCCGGTCACGATTACGTGACGGCTGGTGCGCTTGCGGACCGGCCGGGACGACAATGCCACTGAGCCATTGTGGGGCAAGGCGGATTTTTTGGCGGTGGCGGCTTGTCGAGCAGCCAGGCGGACCTGGGCGACTACGCGGCGCTGCTGGACCGGCTCACAAGGCTGACCGGGTGGGATGACAGCCGCCGGTGGCCCGCTGGCGCGCTGCCGGACATCGGCCCGTTCGACCGGCGCGTGATCGCGATCGGCGGCATCGTGTTCGCGGTGCTGATGGCGGTGTCGGACCGCTATGGCTTTGACGTCGACGAGCTGTACTTCCTGGACTGCGCCCGGCATCTGCAGGCCAGCTACGTCGATCAGCCGGTGTTCGCACCGTTTCTGGCGTGGGTGTCGCTGCACCTGTTCGGGGTGTCCCTGCCCGGCCTGCGAGTGTGGCCCTCGCTGGCGGCGTGGGGCACGGTGGTGGTCGCCGGACTGACCGCTCGTGAGTTCGGCGGCAGCCGGCGGGCGCAGCTGCTGGCCGCGGTCGGTCCGATTCCGACGCTGCTCGCGACCGATCATCTGGCGAACACGACACCGTACGCGGTGCTGGCGTGGGCGGGCCTGGCGCTGGTGGTGGTCAGGATCGGGCGGACCGGCGACTGCCGCTGGTGGCTGGCTGGCGGACTGGTCGCTGGCCTAGGGGTGGCCGATGACCACAGTATGAGCTTCCTGGCCATCGCGGTGGTCATCGGCGCGCTGCTCAGCGGCGGCCGTAAGCAGATCTGGAACCGCTGGTTCGCGGCCGGCGCCGCGATCGCGGTGGCGTTCGAGATTCCCGACCTGTGGTGGCAGGCACAGCACGGGTGGGCGACGATCGCCATGACCGAAGCACTGCACCGGGAATACGGTGGCCTGGCTCAGGTCGGTCCCTGGATACTCCTCCAGCTCGTCTATGTAGTCCTGACCCTGGCGGGGGTCTCGGTGATCGGCCTGTGGTGCCTGTGGCGGTCCGGAAGACCGCTGTGGCGGGCGCTCGCGTGGGCGTATGCGCTGCTGTTCGTCCTCTTCGCGGTCACGACCGGGGCGAAGATCTACTACCTCGCCGCCGCGTACGTCTACCTGGCGGCCGCCGGGGCCGTGGCCGTCGACGCCTGGCTGCGCGCGCGGCCTGGCCGGCTGCGCAACCTCCTGCTGGTCACCGGGTCCCTCACGGCGGTGACCCTGCCGCTATCCCTGCCGGTTTTCCCGCTCAGCGGCGTCGGCCGGGCCCTCGCCGAGGCGAACCCGAACACGGCGCCCAGCATCGGCTGGCCCCAGCTCGTCCGTACCGTCGACGCGGTGTGGACATCCCTGCCACCCAGCCAGCGCGCCAGCGCCGTGCTCTACGCCGACAACTACGGCGAGGCCGGGGCTATCAA
>JASHOE010000353.1 GCA_030041275.1 Streptosporangiaceae bacterium | reverse complement strand
GCGAGGCTCGGATGGTGACCGGGGCGGGGTCGCGGGCCGGTCACGGCGCCCGGTCGCGGGCCGGCGACAGGATGACGACGATAACCGCGGCTATGCCCGCTCCGGTAGGCGTGCAGAGGATGGCGCAGGGCGCGGTGGCGATGGCAACCGCGATCGGGTCTGGCGCAGCGGCGAACGCGAGAATGGCAGGCGTAGTGACAGCACCGGAGCACCACGACGCACGGACGGCCGCAGCCGCAGCTACGAACCGGCAGCGAGCCGCCGCGCTGGCCGGCCCGCTGGTCCGGGCGCCCGATCGCAACCCGATCGAGCGCGTTCGGGCAGTCGCGTGCCTGGAGGGCGGCACACGGCACGGCCGGCCCGAGGCTCGTATAGCGGCCGACCGTCGCGTCAGCCCGGCGATGATCGGCGTGACACATCTGCGGCTCGCGCTGGGGCTGACGCGGCACGCATAGCCCTACCCGACACCATCACGGCAGACCAACTTGCACCGGAGGCCCTGGCTGAACTCCGTACTCTGCCGGGAGACCTGGCCGAGTACATCGCCAGGCTGCTGGTTGCCACTGCATTGACGGACGACCCGGACCAGGCATACCGCTACGCCAAGCACGCACGCGACCTCGCGGCCCGGGTCGGGATCGTCCGGGAGACCTCCGCCATTGCCGCCTACCAGGCGGGCGACTGGGCGGGCGCGCTGGCGGAGTTCCGAGCTGCCCGGCGGCTGACTGGGCGTGCCAGCTACCTGCCGCTCATGGCTGACTGCGAGCGGGCGCTCGGTCGGCTCGACCGCGCGCTAGACCTTGTCACCGGCCCCGACGCGAAGGCCGCCGACCGCGAGACTCAGATTGAGCTGCGCATCGTCGAGTCCGGGATCCGGCGAGACCAGGGCTTGCTGGACGCGGCCGTCGTTGCGCTGAACGGGCCCGAGCTGACCGGCGGCCGCATTCGGCCCGAGCACGGCCGTCTTTACTACGCCTATGCGGATGCTCTTCTTCAAGCGGGCCGCGAGGACGACGCTCGCGAGTGGTTCGGTCGCGCGGCGGCCGCGGATGTCGACGGCGAGACCGACGCAGCCGAGCGTGTCGAGGAACTCGACGACGTCGGGTTCGATGACCTCGCTGATGACGCCGGCGATGACCTTGGTGATGACCTTGGTGACGACGTCGGCGATAACCTTAGTGATGACGCCGGCGAAGACCTCGGCGAAGACCTCGGCGATAACCTTAGTGATGACGCCGGCGAAGACCTCGGCGAAGACCTCGGCGAAGACCTCGGCGAAGACCTCGGCGAAGACCTCGGTCATGATGTCGATGAGGCACTCGCCGGCGAGGACGACCTCCAGTAACCGACACGCCCAACACCCACGGCGCGACTGGCCACATCGCACCCCGGTAGTTTCTGAGTCGTGGCTGTGTCCGTTGATCTAGTGCTGTTCGATCTCGGTGGCGTGCTCATCGAGCTGTCGGGCGTGCGAGCCATGCTGGAACTCACCGGCATCACGAGCCAGGAGGAGCTGTGGCGGCGCTGGCTGACGTGCCGGTGGGTCCGTCGCTTCGAGAGTGGCGGCTGCTCGGAGACCGACTTCGCTGCCGGGGTTGTCGCTGACTGGCAGCTCGATCTCAGCCCAGCAGCATTCCTCGACGCCTTCCGGGCCTGGCCCGTCGGGCCGCTGCCCGGGGCTGCCGAGCTCGTTGCCCAGACGCGCGCGAGCGTCGCCACCGGCTGCTTCAGCAACACCAATGCGCTCCACTGGCACGACCACATAGCCGGATGGCCGCTGGTGGAACTGCTTGACCACAGGTTCCTGTCCTTTGAGCTCGGCGTGCTCAAGCCCGATGTCGCCGCCTTCGCGCAGGTTGCAGACATGCTGCAGGTCCCAGCCGCGCGAGTGCTGTTCCTTGACGACAACGCGGTCAACGTCGCGGGCGCTACGGCCGCGGGCTTTCAGGCCGTCCGCGTTGCCGGCGTTGCTGAGGCTCGTCAGCGCCTCGCCGAGGCCGCTGTGCTCGGCACCATCGCATAGTTGCAGCTCGTCGCCCGCTCGCGTGGCCGCGGCAGTGACGCAGCACTGGCGTGCGCCGACTCAGGGCTTTCCTCAGGCACCTGATCGGAGATCCGGCAGGGATCGCGGCGTGCGCGTGCCCGCCAGCGCCAGCTGGCCGCGAGCGCGACGGCGACGGGTGCGGACAACGCCCAGCCGCAGAAGCCGAGCACGACGATGACCGCCAGCATGGCCGGAACGGCGGCCAGCCGCGCTCTGCCACGCAATACACGCGCGGCCGACGCCATGGCACCTAGGTAGACCGAAAGGAACAGCGCCGTCGGCACAGTTACGAGCGCAGCGGTGCTCACCATCCGCAGCCCGTACAGGGTGATCAGCACGAGGCCAGCCGCCGTGATGGCCGCGAGCAAGCGGTGCAGGGGACGCGCCGCTCGGCTGCCGGGCCCGCTGTGCGCGAGCTGCCGGGCCATGGCCGCCGCGCCGTTGATGTAGGCGTTGGTGGCGCCCAGGGTCAGCACGACCGCAGCTACCGCGGCAATGTCTCGTCCGGCCGCGCCGAGAGCGTGGCTCAACAAGCCGGCCAGCGGCACGTCTGTCGCCGCTTGTGGCCCGAGGACGCTGATGGTTGCGACTGCCAGACCTAGATACAGCGCCGTAGTGACCGCGAGGGCGATAGCCACCACACGCGACAGCTGGCGACGAGGGTTC
>JASHOE010000352.1 GCA_030041275.1 Streptosporangiaceae bacterium | reverse complement strand
TTCGCTCGCCGCCGCGCTGCGAGTCGGCGCCGCGGTCCGGCGTGGTGCCGCGCACGCCGTAGTCGGCCGCGTCGAGAGCGGCCGGCTGCTGCTTGATCTGCGTGCGGTGGCGCCCGCCGACGACGATCGGCTGGCTGCGGCCGTGCTCGCGGCGGCCGGTGAGCCCGGCGCTAGGTCCGGCGCTGGATCCGGCAGCGAGCCGGCCGGGGAGTAACAGTCGTGCACGTCGTAGCGACCGCCGGTCATGTCGACCACGGCAAGTCGGCGCTGGTCCGGGCGCTCACGGGGATGGAGCCGGATCGCTGGGCTGAGGAGCAACGCCGGGGCATGACGCTGGACCTGGGCTTCGCGTGGACCACGCTGCCGTCCGGCGAGCAGATGGCGTTTGTCGATGTTCCCGGCCACGAGCGGTTCGTCTCCAACATGCTCGCCGGCGCTGGCCCGGCGCCCGCAGTGATGTTCGTCGTCGCCGCCGATGAGGGCTGGATGCCGCAGTCAGCCGAGCACCTCGCGGCGATCCACGCCCTGGAGGTGAGTGCCGGCCTGCTCGCCGTGAGCCGTTCTGACCTGGCGGATCCGGGCCCGGCGCTGCGCGAGGCCAGGCTGAAGATCGCGGAGACCAGCCTCGGCCGCGACGGAGCGCTGGAGGCGATCGCGGTCAGCGCGGTCACCGGCCAGGGAATCGATGAGCTAGTCGCGGCTCTGGACCGGCTCGCGGCCCGGCTGCCCGTCCCGGACGCCCGCGACGGCGTGCGGTTGTGGCTGGACCGGGTGTTCGCGATCAAGGGCAGCGGGACCGTCGTCACCGGCACGCTGCAAGCCGGAACTGTGCGAACCGGTGACGAGGTGCTGCTGACACCCGCGATGCGGGCGGTGCGGATCAGAAGCGTGCAGGCGCTCGGTACACCGGCCTCGCAGGCTACCGGCGTCGCCCGGGTGGCGCTGAACCTGCGCGGAGTCAGCACCAGGGAGGTCAGCCGTGGCATGGCGCTGGTGCAGCCGGGTTGCTGGACGGTGACCGGCACGGTCGACGTTCGGCTGGCGTTGTCCGCTGATCACGCCCGGCCGGTGGCCGACAGGCGGCTGCCGCCCAGGCTGACAGTCCACATCGGCGCCGCCCGCGCGGTTGCGCAGACCAGAATGCTCGGTCACAGCATCGCGCGGCTGAGCCTCGATCATCCGCTACCCCTGCACGTCGGCGACCGGGTGCTGCTGCGCGATCCCGGCACGGTCGCTGACCGCGCAACTGGCCGGCCGGTGCTAGGCGCAACCGTCCTCGACGTGCGACCGCCCCGGCTCCGCGGCACCGGCGCGGCCGCAGCTGCGCAACGCGAGCTAGCGTCATGGCCCGAACCACCCGAAGCGGCTGACCTGCTGCGCCGGCACCGGCTGCTGCGGTCGGGCACCGCGGCGGCGATGGGCCTGCGCGACCTGCCCGCCCCGGTCCGTGGTGACTGGCTCGCCGATCCGGCCCACTGGCAGCAGCTCCGCCAGCGACTGGCGGCGGCTGTCGCTGCACACGCGCGCAGCGATCCGCTGGCGCCTGGTCTGCCGGTCGACGCGGCCAGGGCGACGCTGGGGCTGCCCGACCGCGGCCTCGTCGAAGCCCTGGCCACCTGGCAGGCAGGCGCGGGTCTGGACGCGCTAGTCGAGTTGCGGGGCGGGTACCTGGTGCCGGAACGCGTCGCCGCAGCAGCTGATCCGGAACGGCCGCGCAGCACCGCGTCGACCGACACGCGGCCAGCTGGCAGCGGACAGCCCGATACCGAGTCAGCCGCGACGAGCCTCCCGGCGCCAGCGGCTGCTCTTGCCGCCACCGGCCTGCCGGGCCCGGTCGCCGCCGCGGTCCGCACCCTGCTCGCCGATCTCGCGGCAGCGCCGTTCAGCGCGCCGGACAGCGAACGGCTGCGGCAGCTCGGCCTCGATACCCGGGCTCTGGCCGCGGCGGAGCGGGCTGGCTTGCTGCGCCGCCTCCCCGGCAACGTGGTTCTGCCCGCCGACGCCGCCAAGCAGGCCGAGCAAATCCTGGCCGGGCTGCCGCAGCCGTTTACGACGTCAGAGGCGCGTCAGGCACTGCGGTCGAGCAGGCGGGTCGTGATTCCGCTACTGGAATGGCTCGATCGGGAAAGAGTTACCCGGCGGCTGCCGGATGACCGCAGGTCCCTCAGAGAGCGGCCCAGCTCGGGCCAGGCGAACGGAGAATGATGAGCACACTGGAAGATTGGGCCGATGCAGTCTGCGCAGAGCTTGGCCTGGACCAGGACGAAGCTGTGCAGAAGACGGTGCTCAACCTTGCTCGGGTTGCGGCACATCAAGTGGACCGGCCGGCCGCACCGCTGACGGCATACTTCCTGGGCGAAGCCGTTGGCCGCGGCATGCCGCTGGCAGAAACCGCAGCGCGGATTCAGCAGCTCGCGCGCGGGTTTGCGGCCCGCTCCTGACGGCGCAGCCTGGCGGCGGGCGCAGCCTCGCCTTGCCACGGGCGCAGCGTGGGAAGGGGCTCAACCTGGCGGCGGGCGCAGCCTCGCCACGGGCAGCTGAAGCCTCGCAGAGCGGCTTGCGGGCGGGCGGGTCCGGGCTGGCCGGCTGGTCAGCGGCCTTTCGCCGCCAGCTCGGATGATGCCGCTATCCGGTGCGCGCCGGAGTAGATGTTCATCGAACGGCCGCGCAGGAACCCGACGAGCGTGAGGCCGGTCTCCTCGGCCAGTGTCACAGCCAGCGACGACGGAGCGGACACGGCCGCGAGCACCGGAATCCCGGCGAGGACCGCCTTCTGCACCAGCTCGAACGAGGCGCGGCCGCTCACCAGCAAGACGCATCCAGCCAGCGGCAGCCGCCCGGCGAGCAGCGCCCAGCCCACGACCTTGTCGACCGCGTTGTGGCGCCCCACATCCTCACGAGCGGCGATCAGCTGGCCGTCAGGCTCGAACAACCCAGCGGCATGCAGGCCGCCGGTCCGGGCGAATACCCGCTGCGCGTCGCGGAGCTGGTCAGGAAGCTGGGCGAGCACATCCGTTGTTACGCTGGCGGGTCCCCGGCGACGGCCGCCTGCGGCAGCGTGCAGATGTCCCGGACACTCGTCTTCCCGCAGACGCCGCACGCGCTCGTAGTCAGGAAGCTGCGCCGAGCGCTCGCCGGGATGCTGATGCCGTCTGCCAGAGCCACATCGACGATGTTCCCGAGCCGCTCATGCTCCAGGTGCCCGCAGGTGGTCCCGTCGCAGACCTTCATCCGCGCGATGTCCGATGGCGAGCGGACGACCGCCTCGCTGACCAGAAAGCCCGCGGCGAGCTCGATGTCGTCTCCGGGCGTCCGCATCGTCATGGTGAGCGCCGTGCCGTCCACCCTGATGCCCAGCGGTTCTTCAGCGGCGAGGAGGTCAGCTCGATCTGACGAATCGCCGGTCCGATCGCCTTCATGCACCGTGAGCCGACGCACGCGCCGTCGCACCGTCCCCCCGGCGAACCGCTGTCACCTCCCCGGCCTGCCTACCCCGCCTACCCGCCCGAGACGAGGCTACGCGCGCCGCAGCCAGCCGGAGTCGGCAGCTATCAGCGCGACGATCTGTACGCACCTGGCCTGATGTGACCGCTCACCCCGCGATCGCGCGCGTGCTGTATTGCGGCTGGGCGATCTAGCATGAAGCCATGGCAAAGGCCGCGGGCGTGGTGCTGGCCGGCGGGCGATCATCGCGGATGGGCTCGCCGAAAGCTGCCCTGGAGTGGCACGGATCGACGCTGCTCTGGCGCACTGTGGCGATCATCGGCCGCGCCACTGACGGTCCCGTCGTCGTGGTGCGTGCGCCCGGCCAGGACCTGCCGGTGCTGCCGCCTGACACCGAGGTTGTCGAGGACCCTGCCGAGGGTCAGGGGCCGGTGCAGGGGATCGCGGCCGGGCTCGGCGCGCTCGCCGATCGGGCGCCGATAGCGTTCGTCAGCTCCACCGACTTGCCTTTTCTGCATCCGGCGTTCGTCCGCAGGGTCGTGCGAGCCGCCGCGGACGGAGCAGACGTCGGCCTGCCGGTGGCACGAGGCTTCCGGCAGCCGCTGGCCGCGTCGTACCGCACCACACTGGCGCCAGCCGCGCAGCGGCTGGTCCGGGAAGGGCGGCTCAAGCCGGCGTTCCTGTTCGAGGAGTGCACCGTTGCCATGCTCGACGAGGCCGCGCTGCGGGCCGACCCGGTGCTGGCGGCGCTCGATCCAGGGCTGGAGTCGGTCGTCAACGTCAACGAGCCAGCCGACTATGTAGCGGCCAGGGCCCGCCCGGCGCCCGAGGTGACCATCCAGCGATTCGGCGTGCTCGCCAATGGCCATCGCGGTCCCGAGCAGGTGCGCGCGGCCACCCTTGCGGAGGCGGCTGCAGCGGCCGGCGTCGCGCTCGGCCGGCACGTCACCGCGGCGCTCAACGGAGACCGGATCACCAGGGACGGGCAGACGCCACTCGCAGCTGGTGACACCGTGTTCTTCCTGTCCGCAGACGCGGGAGGCTGACCCGTGACGGCAGGCGGATACTTCGGCCAGGCGCTCGTGGTGGACGCGAGCACCGGCACGGCGGAGTCGCTGTCCCTGCCGGACGACGTGCTGCGGGCTTACCTCGGCGGGGCCGGTCTCGGGGCATGGCTGCTGCACAGGCTGGCACCGGCCGGTGTCGAGGCGCTGGCCCCCGAGGCTCCGCTGGCCTTTGTGTTCTCCCCGCTCGTCGGGACCTCCCTGACGACCAGCGCAAAGTTCGCTGTGGTGGCCAAGTCTCCGCTGACCGGCATGCTGACCGACGCGCTGGCCTCGAGCCACTTCGCGATCGCCGGGAAGCTCACCGGGAACGACGCGATCGTGGTCCGGGGCGCTCGCAGCGAACTGTCGCTGCTCATGGTCGACGGTGACGGGGTCAGATTCGAGGCAGTGCCTGATCTGGCCGGGCTGAGCGCAGCGGACACAACGCGTCGGCTGCGGGACACGCTAGGCCGGGGTTGGCGAGTGGGGGCGATCGGCCCTGCGGGCGAGCGCGGCGTCCGCTACGCGACGATCTCCCACGACGGCCGGCACGCCGGCCGCGGCGGGCTCGGCGCGGTCCTCGGCGCCAAGCAGATCAAGGCGGTCGCGGTGCGGGCTGCTGAGCGCAAGGTGCCGCCTGCGGATCCCGAGGCGGTGCTATCGGCTGCTCGGGATCTGCGGGCGCGCTCGTTTGGCCCGGCCACTGCGAAGTACCGGGAGCTGGGCACGCTGGCGAACTTGCTGGCCTTCAACGCGATCGCGACCCTGCCGACGAGGAACTTCCAGGCCGCCAGTTTCGACCAGGCGCCGCGGCTGGCAGCCGAGGACCTGGCCGAGATGCGCCGGGTAGCGCGGAACAGCTGCGCGTCCTGCACCATCGGCTGCGAGCACATATATGCCGCGCGCGGCGGCAAGAAGACGCGGGTGGAGTACGAGAATGTGTTCGCCCTGGGCCCGATGTGCGGAGTCGGCGACCCCGACGCCGTGCTGGCCGCCAGCGCGCGCTGCGACGAGCTTGGCATCGACACGATCTCCGCCGGCGGCACGATTGCCTGGGCCATGGAGTGTGTCGAGCGCGGCCTGATCGACGCGCCGTGGCTGCAGTTCGGTGACGCGAGCGCGTTGCTGCGCGCGATCGAGGAGATCGGCGCGCGCAGCGGGCTGGGAGACATGCTCGCCGAGGGCTCTCGGCGCGCAGCACAGCGGGTCGGCGGCGGCTCCGCCGCGTTCGCACCGCACGTCAAGGGTCTGGAGATGCCCGGCTATGAGCCGCGCTCCCTGCACGCCATGGCCCTCGGCCTCGCGGTGAACGCCCGCGGGGCGGACCACAACCGGTCTGGGGCGTACGAGGCCGACCTGTCCGGCGAGCTGGACCGGCTGGACGGTGGCGCGGCACACGTGGGCGCGGCGGTCGAGACCGAAGACAGGGCTGCCGTGATGGACTCGATGATCTTGTGCAAGTTCCTGCGTGGAGTATTTACCGACCCGTTCAACGAGTGGGCTGAACTGCTCGCGGCCGTGACCGGCTGGGACCTGACAGGGGCCGAGCTGCGCCGCACCGCTCGCCGGATCGTGCTCGCGAAACGCATGTTCAACCTCAGGGAAGGCTGGCAGCCCGCCGACGACTGGCTGCCCGACCGGCTGCTGTCCGAGCCGCTCGAACTCGCGTCGGGCCGGGTGGCCGCGCTGACGCCCGACCGGCTCCGGTCCATGATCGACGACTATTACTCAGCTCGTGGCCTGGACCCGGAGGGTCAGCCTGGCCTCGCGGATCTGGCCGACTTGCGCCTGGGATGACATATCGGGGAGCGATAGGTTGGGGACGGAAACATTGAGTCCACGCGTCCGAGCGGCGGATACTCGTTGACATGGCTGTTACTGCCGACGAACGCACGCAAACCGTCACGCTGACGATCGACGGGCACGAGGTCACCGCCGCCGAGGGCACCACGATCTGGGCCGCGGCCAAGGCGGCAGGCATCGACGTCCCGGTGCTCTGCCACGACGAACGCTACGACCCAGTCGGCGTCTGCCGGATGTGCGTCGTCGATGTGGGTGCCCCCGCGTTCGCCGCGTCCTGCGTGCGTGCCTGCGAAAACGGCATGCAGGTGACGACCACCAGCCCGGAGCTGGAACAGAGCCGGGCGACCCTCCTCGAGCTGCTCCTGGCCGACCAGCCGGACCGCGAGCGTGACCCGAAGCAGAGCACGACGGCGGACAATGAGCTACTCGCCCTGGCCGACCGCTACGACGTGACGAAGGAAAGCGGGCTGCCGGTCGGCTCCGGCCGGGGCACCGACACGTCGAGCCCGGTGATCAGCGTTGATCACGATGCGTGCATCCTGTGTGACCGCTGCGTCCGCGCCTGTGACGACATCCAGGGGAACGACGTCATCGGGCGCAGCGGCAAGGGATATGGCACCCGGATCGCGTTCGACCTCAATGACCTGATGGCCGACTCGTCGTGCGTGTCCTGCGGGGAGTGCGTGGCAGCCTGCCCGACCGGTGCGCTGACCAACAAGCCGATCCACGACGTGCCGATCCGGCCGCGGGTCGAACTCGACGCTGTAAACACGGTCTGCCCGTACTGCGGCGTCGGCTGCGCCCTGACCTATTACGTCGACCGGGACCGCGGTGCGATCGCGTACGCCGACGGGCGGGAGCAGCCCGGTTCGCACGGCCGCTTGTGCGTGAAGGGCCGGTACGGCTGGGACTACGCGGCCTCGCCACAACGGCTCACCGTGCCGCTGATCCGCCGCGACGAGTCCTACCCCAAGGGAGCGCTGTCGGCCGACGTGCGCGGCGAAATGGCGCACGCCGAGCTCGAGAACGGCGGTGCCGACAGGAACGGCGGTGCTGGCCGCAACGCGGGTGCAAGCGGCAACGGCGCCGGTGCTAGCGGCTACGGCAGTGCAGGCGGCAAGGGCAGTGCCAACAACGCCAAGGGCAAGGGCGAGCGGCGCAAGCCGGGCGGGCTGGTGAACTATGCCGAGGTGCTCCCGCACTTCCGCGAGGCGACCTGGGAAGAGGCCCTCGACCTAGTCGCGCGTCGGCTGACCGAGGTCTACGAGCGCGGCGGCCCGGCCGCGATCGCCGGCTTCGGCTCGGCGAAGTGCTCGAACGAGGAGGCCTACCTCTTCCAGAAGCTGATCAGGACGGGCTTCCATACCAACAACGTCGACCACTGCACTCGGCTGTGCCACGCCTCGAGCGTGTTCGCGCTCTTCGAGGGGATCGGCTCCGGCGCAGTGTCCACCACCTTCGGCGACGTCGTCAACGCCGAGGTGGCCATCGTCACCGGCAGCAACTCGACCGCGAACCACCCCGTTGCGTCGACCTTCTTCAAGCAGGCCAGGCGGAACGGCACGACGATCATCTACGTCGACCCGCGCGCGGACAAGATGGCTTATCACGCGGACATCTACTGCCAGCTCAAGCCGGGTACGGACGTCGCCTTCTACAACGGCGTCATGCACGAGGTGATCCGACTCGACCTGGTCGACCACGACTTCATCGCGAGCCGGACGTCCAATTACGAGGCCGTCAGGACCACGGTGGCCGACTATCCGCCGGAGCGGGCCGAGCAGATCACCGGCGTGCCCGCTGACACGATCCGGCGGGTGGCGAGGGCCTGGGGCGGGGCGCGAGCCGGAATCATCTTCTGGGGTATGGGGATCTCCCAGCACACGACCGGCACCGATAACGCCAGATGCCTGATCGCGATGTGCGCGATCACCGGCAATGTCGGCAAGCAGGGTGCCGGGCTGCATCCGCTCCGCGGGCAGAACAATGTTCAGGGCGCGTCGGACATGGGCCTGATCCCGATGTACTACCCCAACTATCAGAAGGCCGACGACCCGGACGTCAAGGCGAAGTTCGAGGCCGCCTGGGGGATCTCCGACCTAGACCCAGCTAAGGGCCTGACCACCACGGAGATCATCGCCTCGGCCCTGGCGGGCGGCGTGCGCGGCATGTACATGCTGGGCGAGAACCCGTTCCTGTCTGACCCGAACATCAACAAGGTGCGCAAGGCGCTGTCCAAACTTGAGTTCCTCGTTGTCCAGGACATCTTCCTGACAGAGACCGCGGAATTTGCCGACGTGATCCTGCCCGCCTCCTCCTACCTGGAAAAGGACGGCACCTACACCAATACCGACCGGCGCGTGCAGCTCGGCCGCAAGGTGCTGGACACGCCCGGTCAGGCCCGGGTGGACTGGGAGGTCGTCCAGGACATCGCGAACCGCCTCGGGCTCAGCTGGCACTACGACTCGCCGCGAGAAGTATTCGAGGAGATGGTCTCGGTCATCCCCAGCTACAAGAACCTCAGCTACGACAATCTGGGGCTGACCGGCAAGCTCTACCCGAACCCGGACCCAGAGCGCAGCGACGGGACCGTGGTTATGTTCGGCGAGAAGTTCAACACCAATGACGGCCTGGCGCATCTGGTGCCGGCCCAGTGGCTTCCCGCGAGGGAACTGCCGGACGAAGACTATCCGTTCGTGCTCAACACCGGCCGGATGCTGGAGCACTGGCACACCGGATCGATGACCCGCCGGTCGTACGCCCTCGACGCGATCGCCCCCAAGGCGCAGGTCTACATGCACCCCGAGGACGCGGCAGCCCTCGGCCTCGTCGATGGCGACATGGCTCGGGTGAGCTCGCGCCGCGGCACCATCGAGCTGGCGGTCAAGGCCTCCTACGCCGAGGCGCGCGGCAACTGCTTCATCCCGTTCCACTTCCGGGAGGCTGCGGCCAACCTGCTGACCACCGACGAGATGGACCCGCTCGGCAAGATCCCGGAGTACAAGTTCTGTGCGGTGCGGGTCGTGCGCGTTGAGCAGCCTCCGCAGGGCGAGGTTGCTGGCGAGGTCGACGCAGCACGGGCCGATGGCTGAGGCGCCGCCGCGCGTGCCCGGCGTCGAGGCGCGGGCCGGCAAGTTTCCTGGCCCAAGCCTGATCCCGGCGCTCACCGCGATCCAGGAGCGGGTTGGCTGGCTGCCTCGCGAGGAGCTAGCGGCACTCGCTCGCGACGTGAGCCGGCCCCTCTACGAGATCGAGGGACTGATCTCGTTCTATCCGCACTTCAAGACAACGCCGCCGGAGCAGGTGGAACTGCGCGTCTGCCACGATCTGTCGTGCTGGCTGGGCGGGGCTGATGAGCGAATCGCGGCACTACGCGAGCGGTACGGTCAGGCGGCCGACATCGAGATCGTCGAGGGATCCTGCCTCGGCCGCTGCGATATCGCTCCGGCCTGCACCGTCAACGAGGCGCCCGTTCCCATGGCGGATGCCGATGTCGCTGTCGCCGCGGCACTCGAGGCGGAAGGGCGCGAGAGCCAGCGGCACTCGGGCAGTGACCAGGTCTCGCCGACACCTTCCTCCGTCGGCCCGAGGTGGCCCAACGACCCCTATGCGACGGCCGCGGAACGGTACGGGGTACTGCGCTCGGCGCTGGCGGGAGAACTGGCAACGACGCAGATCGTCGCCCAGCTCAACGACGCGGGGCTGCGCGGCATGGGCGGCGCCGGCTTCCCGACCGGCCGCAAGTGGAGCTTGGTCGCCGATCAGGAGGCGGTGCCGAAGTACGTCATTTGTAACGCCGACGAGTCCGAGCCCGGCACGTTCAAAGACCGGCAGATTCTCGCCACCCAGTCGCACTTGGTGCTCGAGGGCATGCTCCTGGGCATGCTGGCCGTGGGCGCGGAGGAAGGCTGGGTCTTCATCCGGCACGAGTACGGCCCGGAAGAGGCTGCGGTCCGCCGTGAGCTCGACGTCCTGCGCGCAGCAGGGCTGACTGGGCCGGATGCAGCGGGAACCGGCCGGCGGCTGTCGCTCGAGGTGTTCACGTCGCCGGGCGGCTACATCCTCGGTGAGGAGTCGGCGCTGCTGGAGTGCATGGAGGGCCACCGCGGCGAGCCGCGCAACAAGCCGCCGTTCCCCGGCGTGCACGGCCTGCACGGCAAGCCCACGCTGATCAACTCGGTCGAGACGTTCGCGCATGTCCCCGTCATAGCCCAGCGCGGTGCGGCCTGGTGGAACGAGCAGGGCAAGGGCGAGCACGCGGGTCTCAAGTTCTTCGCCGTGTCCGGGCACGTCGAGCGACCGGGCGTCTACTGCGTGCCCATGGGCTCCACCGCGCGCGAACTGCTGCAGCTGGCCGGCGGCGTATCGGGCGGCGGACGAGTGGGCGCGATCCAGCCAGGCGGCGCTTCATCGAACTTCCTCGGCCCTGATCAGCTCGATGTGGAGCTGGACTTCGGCACGGTACGTGACGCGGGGTCGATGCTGGGCTCCGGCGCGCTGGTCGTCATCGCGGAGGGCACCGACGTGCTCGCGGCGGCGGTGAACGTGCTGCGCTTCTTCCGGGACGAGTCCTGCGGCAAGTGCGTGCCGTGCCGGGTCGGCTCATCAAAGGCGCACGCCTTGCTGTCCGATGTCATCGCGGCCCACGGGGGCCCGGCTGACGTGGACGCCCGGATTGGGGAGCTCGAAGTGGTGATGCGCCGTACGTCGATCTGCGGGCTCGGCCAGGTGGCGCTCGGCCCGGTGGCAAGCGTACTGCGGCTCAGCGCGAGTGCAGGTGGATCTATCGGCAGCCACGCGAACGGCAGCGGCCGGGGCGGGAGCAGTCAGAACGGGCGGTCCGGCACGGGGAGTGGCGACGAACGCTGACGCTGGCCGGGAGTTTTTCACGACCCGGACGGTCGGCGATGCACTGGCCCAATTCCGGCCGCAGCGGCGAACACTGACCGAGACGGTGCCTGTCGTGGACGCGCTCGGCCGGGTGCCGGCCGAGCCAGTGACCGCGCCGCATGCGCTGCCAGGATTCGCCCGCTCCACCGTGGACGGCTACGCGGTGCGCGCCGGGGACACCTATGGCGTATCCGAGGGCCTGCCCGGCTATCTCCAGGTCACGGGTGCGGTCTTGATGGGGACCGAGCCGAAGGTGACGGTCGGTCCAGGCACCGCGGTGAGCATGCCGACGGGCGGTGTCCTGCCGCCCGGCGCGGACGCGGTCGTCATGATCGAGTACACCCAGCAGGCCATGACCGGCACCATCGAGGTGGTCCGGGCGGTGGCGCCGGGGGAGGGCGTCGTGCGCGCCGATGAGGACGCCGCGCCGGGTGCGGAGCTCATTCGGGCGGGCCACCCGCTTCGAGCCCAGGATCTTGGCATGCTGAGCGCAGCGGGCATAACCTCGCTGGCCGTCCAGGCCCGCCCCAAGGTCACGATCTTCTCCACCGGGGACGAGGTCGTGCCTCCGGAGACGTCGGCGCTGCGGCCAGGTCAGGTTCGCGATGCTACCGCCACGGCACTCGCTGCGCTGGTCGCGGAAGCGGGCGGAGAGCCGGCCGGCGGCGGGATCGTTCCCGACGACGGTGCGGCGCTCGAGGCTGCGCTCCGCGCCGCCCTGCCGGCTAGCGATCTGATTGTCATCTCCGCTGGCTCGTCGGTGGGCACGCGGGATGAGACGGCAGGAGCGGTGGCCCGGCTCGGGCCGCCCGGTATCTGGTGTCATGGCCTCGCGATCAAGCCGGGCAAGCCCACGCTGCTCGCTGAGTGCTGCGGAGTGCCAGTCATCGGCCTGCCGGGCAACCCGCGCTCGGCCCTCGTCGTGTTCCGGCTGCTCGGCATGCCGCTGATACGGCTGCTAGGCGGCTGCAGCACCCCGCCGCCCGAGCCCATCGTGCGGGTCAAGCTCGCCCGCGACCTCCCCTCGGCGACTGGGCGCCTCGACGTGGTTCAGGTACGGGTCGCTGACGGCGTCGCGATTCCGGTGTTCGGCGTGTCCGCGCTGCTGTCTGTGCTCACGACCGCCGATGGCTTCCTCATCATCCCCGAGGACGCGACCGGGCTTGACGCGGGAACCGAGGTCGACGTCACCCTCTATCGGTGAGCGTCAACGGTGAGCCTCTATCGTGAGAGCACGATGACAGGGAACAGCCCGTTTATCAGGGACGTACCGGCCGCGCGCGCCCTCAAGGCGTGGCGCGAGGCGCGAGCCGACGCGGGTTGCCCGGCTCGACTGCCGGCCGTGACGGTACCGGTAGCGGACGCCGCGGGCATGGTCACCGCCGGCCCGCTGTGGGCGACGCGCTCGTCGCCGCCGTACGACGCTGCAGGCATGGACGGGATCGCCGTGCGAGCCGCGGACACCCTGGGGGCGAGCGAGACGACGCCGGTCCAGCTAGCTCCGGACGCGTATGACGTCGTGGACACCGGCGACCCAATGCCGGATGGACGCGACGCCGTCGTCATGCGCGAGCACGTGCACTACATCGGCGAGAGAGCCGAGCTCCGCGCGGCGGTGCCGCCGTATCAGCATGTGCGGTCGATAGGCGAAGACGTGAGCGCGGGCGAGCTGCTGCTGCCGGAGGGACACCGGCTGCGTGCCGTCGACATCGCCGCCGCGGCAGCGGCCGGAGCCACCGAGCTGCTGGTCCGGCGCCGGCCGCTGGTCATCATCCTGCCAACCGGTGATGAGGTGCGTCCGATCGGCGCCGACACCGGCCCCGGCGAGATTCTCGATACCAACTCGGTGATGCTGGCTACGCAAGCCCGCGAGGCGGGCTGCGACGCGCGGTGCCTGCCGGTCGAGCCAGACAACCCGGACCGCATCGCCAGCGTGGCTCAGGTGGCCGCGGGCGACTGCGACCTGCTGATCATCGTGGCCGGATCTAGCGCGGGTCGTGACGACTACACCGCGAGGGTGGTGGCCGACCTAGGGACGCTCGCCGTGCACGGCGTTGCGGTCCGGCCGGGTCACCCGGTGGTACTCGGGACCGTCGGCCAGACGCCCGTTCTCGGCGCGCCCGGCTACCCGGTGTCGGCCGCGCTCACGTTCGACATCTTCGCCGAGCCGTTGCTAGCCGAGCTCGCCGGCGCGCCGCCGCGGGCGAGACCGCAAGTCCGCGCGCGGCTGGCGCGCAAGCTCGCCTCGCCGCTCGGCATGGATGACTGGGTGCGCGTGCGGCTCGGGGTCGTCGGCGGCACCACGGTGGCCTCGCCACTGCCGCGCGGCGCCGGCGTGCTCACCTCGCTGGTCCGTGCTGACGGCCTGCTGCTTGTCCCGGCCGGGCAGGAGGGACATCATCCCGGCGAGGAAGTTGACGTCGAGCTGTTGCGCGGTATCGACGAGATCGCGGGCACCATCGTCGCCATCGGTTCGCATGATCTGGTGCTTGACCTGGCTGCGTCGGCTCTGCGCGCGGACGACCCGCTGATCACGCTCGCGTCATCGAACGTCGGGTCGCTCGGTGGCCTGGTGGCGCTGCGCGACGGGCTGTGCCACATCGCCGGATCGCACCTGCTGGATCCGGCGACCGGCGAGTACACGCTGCCTTACCTGGACCGCGTACTCGGTGGCGCCAGCGCCGCTGTCGTCCGGCTCGTACACCGTGACCAGGGTCTCATCGTCGCGTCGGGCAACCCGCTAGGCCTTTGCGGCATCGGCGACCTGGCCCGGCCCGATGTGCGCTATGTCAACCGCCAGCGCGGGGCCGGCACGAGAGTGCTGCTCGACTACGAGCTCGGCCAGCTGGGGATCAGCCCGGATGCCGTCGAGGGATATGCCAGGGAGGAACCCACGCACCTCGCCGTTGCAGCGGCGATCGCTGCTGGCCGCTGCGACGCCGGCCTTGGCATCCTCGCCGCCGCGCGCGCCTTCGGGCTGGACTTCGTCCCGGTAACCGAGGAGCCGTATGACCTGGTCGTGGCTGCGGATGCGATGGACAGCCCGCTGCTCGCGCCGCTGTGGGCATTGCTGCGGTCCGACCAGTTCCAGATCGCGGTGACCGAGCTAGGCGGCTACTCCACCAAGGAGATGGGGCGCCGCATCCGGTGACCTGTATCTCGCCACGGCTCAGGGCTGATCGGCCAGCCGGCGGCTGCATGGGTGGCTCCTAGCTATCGCTGGAGCAGTAGCAGCGAGGCACCCATGAACGGCCCGCAGAGCCCTAGCCGTCGGCGCTGCACCCGGGCCGTGCTCAGTCTCGGCGGACGCCGAGCATCCGCAGCGCGAGTTCCGCGTGCTGATCCTGCAGGTCCTCCATGGTCAGCGGATAGTTCACCAGGGTCCATTCGCTGATCCGGACGCACATGGTGGTGATCGTGGCGGCGTGCATCGTGGCAGCGCCGAGATCCTGGCCGCCGACGAGCTGGAACTGGCCTCGGTGAGCTCCGGCGAGGATAACCTCGGCGAATCGATCTCGCAGGTGCCGGCGTAGGGCGGTGACTTCTTGTCGGCGAGATCCGGTTAGCAGAGTGAATTCGCGATTCGCCACGCGTGAGCGCTTCTTGAACCCCGCCGTGTGCGAGACGAGGAATTTAACCGCGGCGGTCAATTGGGCCGTCGGGTCGTCGCCAACGCCCGCGAGTAGCACACCAAGCTGCTCGTCGACCTGCCGGTGAATATCCCTGACTACCAGGTAGAGGAGGTGGTCCTTCGACGCGAAGTGGTTGTACAGCGCGCCGGGCGTCAGGCCGCAGGCGTGGGTGATATCTCGCACGGTGGTCGCCAGCGCACCGCGCTCGTAAAACAGATCGATCGCGGCTTCAGCCAGCCTCATCTGAATGGCTGTGCCGTCGATGGGCAGCGGATCGCCGAGATCCAGGTGCGAGTCAGCGATCGTCATTTATCGGCAATCTGTACAGTAATAGCGATTTCCGTGGCATCTAGCAGACGCCTAGCTCCCGGCGATGGTTGTCAGGCAATCCCTTGACAAGTGATGCCTTGGGAGCGTAACTCTTATATCGCTGTTATGAACGGTCGTTTATACGACTGTGCTCCCCGCGCGCGTCTGCAGTGACGGCCGTGGATGCGTGCCAACGACCCGGGCCGACCCCCTCCTCCCGGCCCGGGTCCGGCAGCGCAATCGTTCGCGCAGAGACCCTCGGGCCGCGGAAGGCTCGCCGTGGCTCAGACCCCTGCGGGCAGGCCGGCCAGCGCGTCCTCGATGACCTTGTCGTTGAGCGCCAGGTCGCGCATCTCACCGGACAGGTAAGCGCCGTAGGCGGCCAGGTCCAGCAGGCCGTGCCCGCACAGGGCGGTCAGGATGACCTTCTCCTCGCCGGTCTCCTTGCAGCGCAGCGCTTCCTCGATGCAGGCCGCGACCGCGTGGGTCGGCTCCGGCGCCGGGACGATCCCCTCAGTCCGGGCGAACCGGAGCCCGGCCGCGAAGCACTCCGACTGCGGCTTGGCGACAGCTTCGATGAGCCCGAGTTCGTAGATGTGCGACAGCAGCGGCGACATGCCGTGATAGCGGAGCCCGCCTGCATGGATTGGGTCGGGGATGAACTCGTGCCCCAGCGTGTGCATCTTCAGCAGCGGGGTCATCCCCGCCGTGTCGCCGAAGTCGTAGGCGTAGACACCGCGGGTGAAGGACGGGCAAGCGGCAGGCTCGACCGCGCGGATCACCGGGTTCATCCGGCCGGCGAGCTTCTCGCGCAGGAACGGGAACGTGAGCCCGCCGAAGTTCGAACCGCCCCCGGTGCAGCCGACGATTACGTCGGGGGTGTCACCGGCGTCGGCGAGCTGCTTGAGTGCCTCCTCGCCGATGATCGTCTGGTGCATGAGCACGTGGTTGAGGACGCTGCCGAGCGCATACCTCGTGTCGGGGTCGGCGGCTGCCATCTCGACGGCTTCGCTGATGGCGATCCCGAGACTGCCGGTCGAGTCGGGGTGCTCGGCGAGCACCGCCCGGCCCGCGTTGGTGAGCGGTGACGGGCTGGCGTGCACAGTGGCGCCGTAGGTCTCCATGAGCATCTTGCGGTAGGGCTTCTGGTCGTAGGACGCGCGGACCATCCACACCTCGAGCTGCAGGCCGAACACGGCCGAGGCGAACGCCAGCGCACTGCCCCACTGGCCCGCCCCGGTCTCGGTGGTCAGCTTCGTCACGCCCTCGGCCGCGTTGTAGTACGCCTGGGGTACGGCGGTGTTGGGCTTGTGCGAGCCCGCCGGGCTGCCGCCCTCGTACTTGTAGTAGATCTTGGCGGGCGTGCCGAGATCCCGTTCCAGTCGCCGGGCCCGCAGCAGCGGTGTGGGTCGCCACAGCCGGTACACGTCGAGCACCTCGTCCGGAATGGCGACGTGCCGCTCGCCCGTCACTTCCTGCGCGATCAGCGCGCCGGGAAACAGCGGCGCCAGGTCGTCTGGCCCGACCGGCTGGCCGGTTCCCGGGTGCAGCGGCGGCGGCGGCGGTGACGGCAGGTCCGCTATCACGTTGTACCAGTGCCGCGGCATCTCAGACTCTGGCAAGAGGTACTTCACTTGTCGCTCCATCGATGCCTCCGCCTCGGGGAAAAATGACGACAGGCGCAACGCTAGCGGACGGTACCCCAGCCAGAAAGGGGCACCGTATGACGTGAAAACCGCCTGTAGGGCGGGAACGAGGCCGGCTCGCCGCCGCCGCCGTCCGCACCGGCCTGGCCGCCGGGTGCGGCCCGTGGGCGGTTGCGGGGCCCCGGCTCGCATGGGAACCTTGACCGACAGGGGAGGGCTCGAGCGAGGCGGTTGGGTGAGAGTTCGCCTGCGCTAGGGCCGCTGAGTTTTTCGGGCGTGGAGGTAGCGGTGCGCTGGAGGCGGGATGATCGCCAGCCACCGGACGAGCACAAAGATGCCGAGGCCGAGAACTGGCTGAGCGAGTTTCGGCCGGTTCGACCAGACGCGCTGACCGCAGCAGATGCCGACGCCGCAGACACGGCTGCGGCACGATCCGCGGACGGGGTTGATAACCAGGTCCGGCCTGCGGGCAGGGCCGTCCAGCCGACCCCCAGAAACGAGCGGTGGATCGAGCCGGATGTCCCCGGCCGGGGGAGCCCCGAAGGCGGACCCGCGCGAGCCGCGGCCCGGCCCGGAGACTCGGCTGCCCCGTCCGCTTCCGACGACGACGAGTGGTGGCATGAGCCCGGTGGCGGCGCCTACGGGATCCCTGGCCGTGGCGCTCCGCGACCGGCGGCATCGCCCGGCTTGCGCGTGGATCTGGAGCGTGACATCGGGCCGTGGACGCGCGGGCCGCGCGGACCGCGCCGCGACGCCGTCCCGGCCGATGGGGGCCGTCGGCCAGCCGATGATACGGACACCGACAACCTGGGCAAGCCGTTGCGCGGTGCCGAATATCGGCCACCGCGTACGCCGCTTGCTGACCGGTGGCGCGACGGCGAGTCCGACCGCCGCGGCGACCGCCGAGCGCCGGACGGCATCCGACCCGATCGCAGCGGCTGGGCGCAGGGACCCGACGGCGACGGCCGAGGCGCCGAGGGCCGGGCCGAGCGCGCCGCCTCCGATCCGCGGCGACCTGGCCGGGAGGCCAACGGTTATCAGCCTCGCAACGGGTACCGGCCGGATCGACCTGGTCTTCCGCCGAGTCGTGGTGAAGCCCAGTACGGGGCACCGCCCGCAGATGGACCACGTGGTGGTCCGCGCCCAGTGGCCGAGCGGCATGCCCGGCCCGGACGGCCGGATCCCGGGGTCTGGCAGGACGGCGGCTCGGTCTCGGCAGCTGGTCCGCGTTCGGCTATCGGCGGTCGGCCCGGTCCGCGTGTGTCGCCAGGTGCCCCCGCCGAGCACGGCGGTCTGCCCCGCGAGCCGACTGGGCGCACCGATCGTGGACCGCAGCCCGGCTTCGGCCCACGACGGGAGCGACCGCGACCGGCGGAGCGGTCGGGTCTGTCCCCGGACGGGCGGCCGCCATGGTCCCCGGACGCAACGCGGCCAGCGCTCCCGGAAGCGACTCGATCGGCATTGCCGCCGGAGGCGACGCGGTCGGCAATGACGCCGGAGGCGACACGGCCAGCACCGCCGCCGGGGACGGGTCGGTCGGTGCTCCCGGAGGCGACTCGGTCGGCAATGACGCCGGAGGCGACACGGCCAGCACCGCCGCCGGGGACCGGTCGGCGAGCGCTGCCGCCGGGGACGGGTCGGTCGGTGCTCCCGGAGGCGGCTCGGTCGGATCTGTCGCCGGACGGACGGCCGCGATGGACCGTGGAAGCCGGCCGGTCAGCGGCTTCCCCAGTAGGAGATCTGTCGGGCCTGTCCCCGGACGGGTGGCGGCCGGAAGCGGGTCGGTCAGCCCCGCCGGCGGATGCCTCCCGGCGAGCACTGCCGCCAGCGGCGGCTCGATCGGCACCGGCCCCAGAGGTCCATCGATTCACACTTCCGCCCGAGGCGGCTCGGTCAGCAGTGCCCCGGCAGGCTGAGCGGCTGGCGCCGCCGGATGCCGCGAGGTCCGCGCTGCCGACGGGAGATTCGGCCCCGTCCGCGCCGCCGCCAGCTGCACCCCGGCCGGCTTTGCCCGAGGCGCAGGCGTCGCCCGCTCTCGCCCCGCCCGCCGGGCCGCGAACGGACCGGGGGCTGGGCGCGAAGCTGTCGATCGAGGACCTCGCTCGAGTCCGGCAGGCGCTGGCCCTGCTGGCTGACGAACCGGCACCCGCGGCCGGACCGACGGCCGATAGTCCGAGTGAGCCCGTTCCCGCATCTGGTCAGCAGCCTGCGCCAGACGGTGACGATGCCGATACCTTCCCGCTGCCGGTGGTCCTGCCGGGCGCGCAGCCGAGCGAGGACGTCGTACAGACCTCGCGGGGACCGTTCGAGCCCGCACGCCCGACTCAGCAGGACGTGGTAGCGGAGCAACAAGCCGAGCCTGAACCGGCCGAGAGCCTGCCGCCCGCTGCCGCCGCGAAGCTCGATCAGATCAAGGATCTTCTGCTCACCGCCGAGGCGATCGGCGAGCACAACCTCGACCGGCACTTCGAGCAGGTAAGCCAGCGGCAGCGGGAACTGATCCGAGAGTTCTTCGACGAGGCTCAGCCGGGCCGGGACGGAGCCGACTGAGGCGTCAGCCTTGCCGCCAGCGCGCCCGGAACGCCTGGGTCAGATTCTCTGCTTCCTGCTCGCTGATCCGCACAAGCTCGGCACCCAGGTCGCCGTACTCCCACTCGACGATCGCCGAGTCGGGCCGCCAGCTCAGGTCCCGGCCCAGCGTCTCGTCCACCGGCCCGACCTCGGTGACCGTCCGGCGGGCTAGACCGGCGGCGCGGCCGCCCTGAGCCGAGACAATCACGAAGTACTCGGCACCGTCTGTCATCGCGGCCGCTCGCGTCCATCGGCGTAGACGTCCGTGATGTCTGCCCAGCCGGACGGCGACGGCACCGTGGCGGCGGCGCGCGCCAACTGGGCGCGCAGCCGTGCTCGATCGGCGGGCGGCGTGGCCGGATCCGTGATCAGGCGGTATGTCTCGTGCATCTGCATGGTCAGCGCCCAGCTCTGGCCGGTGTGGAAGTGCACCTCGAACGGCAGGCCGTGGGCCGGATCGCGCCACCGGGTGAACACGCCCTTGTGCTCAGAACTGTCCCAGCGGTTCCGCCTGGCTTCGAGTTCGAAGCCCTGAGTCTTCAGCTTCCGGTGGACCAGCAGGGTGCCCTCGGTGTAGCTGTCGGCGTCGAAGGCGAACGCGTACCTGATGACGTCGCCGATGCTGGCAGCCAGCTGCTCGGGAGAGCTACCCGGCTGGCGGGCGATCAGCCTGGCGAGCTTTGCGGCCAGGCGGTCGGCGGACTTCAGGGTGTTCGCCTCGCTACCGGGTGCCAGGCCGCCAACCGGAAGCTGCGCCGCGATGCGCCGGATGGCCGGAGTGAGCCCGCTGTTGCCATAACCGCCGACGGAGTTCCGGCCTTCGGCGGCGCGACAGGCCGCGAGGATTCGGTCCACCAGCTCCTGCTGGGCAGGAGTGAGTCGGTCGCCAGTGTCCACGACGCTCGGGCGCTGACCAGCGGCCTGTCGCCGGGTCGGCGCTGGGTCATGAGCGGAGCGTGCGGGCCGAAGTCCACGCTCGGCGCGGTTTCGTGAGTCGGCGCCGTTGCGGTCAGGGGGTGGCTGCTGGCGACCGTACCGCACGGTCTCGCGCTGTCCTGACTCGCGCTGCGCAGCGTAGCGGCGTCGTTGCTCCGGTGAGTCAAGGCCGCCTCCCCGGCCGGACCGCTCGGTACCTTGGCGCGGCGATGCTGGCTGGCTACGGCCTTGCGAACCGTCGTTTGGAGATTCGCTTGGGCGGCGGGGCGTCCCGTCGACCGCCGGCCAAGGCGCCGTTGGCAGCTCGGGCCGATGCGGCGCTGAACGGCCGTTGCCCCGGTGGTCGCCAGTCGGGGGTTCGTACGGGTGCTCCCATTCGCGCCCACCGCTGCGGGCGCCGTGGCCGTTCTGGCCAGTCGCCAGCGGCCGCTCGCTGCTGACCGGCCCCGGTTGCCGCTGCTCCATCCCGATGGTTATGTCGCCGTCGCTCCGCTCGGCTGGACGCGGCGGTGCAGCCTCCGCCCCGGCGATCGGTGCGGCGC
>JASHOE010000052.1 GCA_030041275.1 Streptosporangiaceae bacterium | reverse complement strand
AGCTCCGGCTGCGCCGCGCCGGCCCGCCTGGATCGGCGAAGCCGGAGCTGAAGCTGACCCAGAAGGTTCCCGCCGCGCGGCCCGGGCCGGTGCGCGGCCTGATCACGAACCTCTACCTGTCCCCCGCCGAGTACGGCGTGCTGGCGACGCTGCCGGGCACCGAACTCGCCAAGACGCGGCTGTTCTTCCCGCCGTATGCGTTCGACGTGTTCGCGCCGCCGCGAAGCGGACTGGTCCTCGCCGAGGTCGAGCTGGGTTCCGACGCCGAGCTGGCGGCCTGTCCGCCGCCGCCCGGGTCGGTGGCGGAGGTCACCTCCGACGACCGCTTCACCGGCGGGCGGCTGGCGGTGACGCCGCGGGCCGAGCTGCTCGGCTGGCTGGCCGGGTTCGGGCTGGCCGCCGACGGCGTCTAGGCGGGCCAGCGGTCGCGCCAGGGCAGCGCCGCCTCGATCGCCGCGCACGCCGCGAGCACCAGCCCGTCGGCGTGCCGCGGGCCCACGACCTGCACCCCAATGGGCAGCCCAGACGCCGAGAACCCGCACGGCACGGTTGCGGCCGGCTGGTGGCTCATGTTGAACGGGTAGGTGAACGGGGTCCAGCTCGTCCAGCGCGGCTGGGCGGACCCGTCGGGGACCTCGGCACCGGCGGCGAACGCGACGATCGGCTCGGTCGGCAGCACCAGCAGGTCATACGTCTGATGGAAGGCACCCATCGCGATGCCGAGCTCCGAGCGCTCGCGCAGCGCCTGCAGGTACCCGACCGCCGAGTAGCGCCGGCCCTCCTCCGCTATCTCGGCCAGCCCCGGGTCGATCAGGTACCTGCGGTCCTCGGGAATGTCGTCGACGACCTTGGCCGCTCCCGCGTACCAGAGCACGTCGAAGGCGGGCAGCGGGCTGGCGAATCCGGGATCGGCGGGCGTGACCACCGCGCCGGCCTGCTCGAGCGCGGTCACCGCGCGCTGGACCGCGGCGGCAACCTCGGGATCGACCTTCGCGTAGCCGAGCGCCGGGCTGTAGGCCACGCGCAGGCCGCTCACTTCAAGGGTGTCGAGCTCGGCGCTGACCGGGGCCCGCCGGTCCAGCGCCAGCGGGTCCCGGTAGTCGGGTGATCCGAGCGCGTCGAGCAGCAGCGCCGCGTCGGCGACCGTGCGGGCCATCGGCCCGACGTGCGACAGCGTGCCGAACGTGCTCGGCGGGTAGACGGGGACCCGGCCGTGGGTGGGCTTGAGCCCGACGATGCCGCAGAAGCTGGCCGGTATCCGGATCGACCCGCCGCCGTCGGTGCCCAGGGCCAGCGGGCCCATGCCCGCCGCCACGGCCGCGGCGGCGCCGCCGCTGGATCCGCCCGTCGTCCGGCCGGGATCCCACGGATTGCGGGTCACGCCGGTCAGCGGGCTGTCGGTCACGCCCTTCCAGCCGAACTCGGGTGTGGTCGTCTTCCCGAGCAGCACCGCACCGTGCTCGCGCAGCCGTGCGACCGCCGGGGCGTCGGCGGTCCACGGGCCGGCCTTGTCGGTGGTGAGCGATCCCCGCAGCGTTGGCCAGCCGCTTGTCAGCAGCAGGTCCTTGACCGACACCGGGACACCGTCCAGCAGCCCAGCCGGCTCCCCGGCGTGCCACCGCTGCTCGGACTGCCTCGCCGACGCCAGCGCCTCGTCGTCCCGGACCAGGCAGTAAGCGTTGGTCCTGGCGTTCTGCGCGTCGATTCGCGCGAGCACCTCGCGCGTCGCCTCCACCGGCGAGAGCTCGCGCCGCCGGTACAGCCCCAGCAGCTCCGTCGCGCTCAGCCTGGTGACGTCCGTGTTCTGCATGCGTGGCGACCCCTTCATCTTCGGCAACCGCTGCGACCCGACCGTATATCGGCGACCCGGCGCCGCCCGGAGCGGTCCTTATACACCGAGCGCATACCGATCTTCCGAGGATATAGACACGGCGTATACACTCAGTGTATTGTCGCGCTCGTGAGCGTTCCCCTTACCCTTCTTGGCCTGCTCGAGCGCGAGCCCAGCCACGGCTATGACCTCAAGCGCGAGTACGACGCCTACTTCGGCCGCGGCAAGCCGCTGCCGTTTGGGCAGGTCTACGCGACGCTGAGCCGGCTGACCCGGGACGGCAAGGCGATAGCCGGCGAGGCCGAGCCCGGCGCGGGGCCGGACCGCAAGCGCTACGCGATCACCGATCTGGGCGTGGCCGAGGTCGGCGTCTGGCTCTCCGAGCCCGTGCAGCCCGAGCCGCACCTGCAGACCGTGCTGTTCGCCAAGGTCGTGCTGTCGCTGATGCTCGGCCGCTCCGCCGAGCACTACCTCGATATCCAGCGGACCGCCCACATGCAGCGCATGCGGGAACTGACGGAGGTGAAGCGCAGCGGCAGTCCTGTCGACGCGCTTCTCGCCGATCACGGCCTGTTCCACCTGGAAGCCGACCTGCGGTGGATCGACCTGACCGCGGCCCGGCTGACCGCCCTCGCAGAAATGGTTGGTACGCAAGCATGAGCTCTGCCGAGCCTTCCCATTCCCCCGGCTGCCTCATCGAGGCACGCGACGTCGTCAAGTCCTTCGGCCAGACACCGGCGCTGCGCGGCGCGAGCGTGTCCGCGGCCGCCGGCGAAATCCTCGCGATCATGGGCCCCAGCGGCTCGGGCAAGTCAACGCTGCTGCACTGCTTGGCCGGTATCTTCAAGCCGGACAGCGGCCAGGTGTGGTTCGACGGCACCCGGCTCGACGAGCTCAGCGAGACCAGGCGGACCGAACTGCGCCGCACGGCCTTCGGCTTCGTCTTCCAGTTCGGCCAGCTGGTGCCCGAGCTGAGCACGGCCGACAACATCGCCCTGCCGCTGCTGCTGAACCGGGTCAGGCGCAAGACCGCGTACCAGGCGGCGGACTCGTGGCTGAAGCGCCTCGCGCTCGCCGAGACCGGAGCCCGGCGCACCGGTGAGCTCTCCGGCGGCCAGGCCCAGCGCGTGGCGCTGGCCAGGGCGCTCGCGCCGCGCCCCAAGGTCATCTTCGCCGACGAGCCGACCGGCTCGCTTGACTCGCTGGCCAGCGAGAACGTCATGGATCTGCTGGTGGGCATGGCCCGCGAGGAGGGCACGACGGTGGTGCTGGTGACCCATGACGCCCGCGTGGCCGCGTACGCGGACCGCGAGGTCATGGTCCGTGACGGCAAGGTCACCTCCCCGCTCGATCCGGTCGACGCGGCCGGCCGCCACGCCGGCGCGGAGGTGGGCAGCCAATGATCCGGCTCGGGCTGCGGCTGTCG